>NZ_CP131914.1:1760971-2065589 GCF_040529045.1 Xanthomonas indica
GACGTAGTTGTCGGCGATCCGGTCCATGTCGCCCGCATAGACGGTCGGTGCGAACGGCACGCCCTTGGTGAAGCGGGTGATGTCGCTGGGCGTCCTCGGCAGCAGCGAGGCGCTGAACTTCAGCACCACCTGGTTCTGCATCTTGAACGCATTGACCTGGTCTGCCGCGCGCGACACCGCGTCCAGCGACTTCAGGTCCAGCACCACCACCATGTGGTTGGCGTAGTGGCTCACCGCGTCCAGTGCGACACCCAGCGAGGCCGGATGGTCGTTGGTCTTGGCGAAGTTCTTGTCGCGCAGGTACATGTTGATCAGGTCATGGCTGCTCAGGGTGCTGATGTCCGGATTCCAGCCCGACGGATTGGTTGCCGGCTGGAAGATGTTGAAGCCGGGGTTGTGGTCGATGACGCGGCCGGCGTTCTGGTCGTGGAACAGCCACAGCACGCCATCGGACGCCTGCTTGACGTCCAGTTCGATCGCTTCGATGTTCTCGTTGTAGGTATCGAGGATCGAGCAGGTGGAGTTCTCGGCGCAGCCGTTGCCGACCAGCCCGCGATGCGAGATCACCACGACATCGGCGTGATTGCCCTGGTAGGGATTCTTCATCACGTTGAGGATATGCGCCGGGTTCCAGTTGCTGGCGGCCGACGCCATGCCGGACAGTGCGGTCAGCGACGCGCAGGCCAGCGCCAGGGCGAGAACCTTGGCGGGTTTCTTGGGCAGTTTCATGTGCTCTCTTCCGTTCGGGGTTGATGGAATGAAGTGAAGCAGGCGCAGCGCGCTGCAGCCGACGGACGCAGGTGCGTTGTCGTCTGCAGTGCAGTGCTCGAAGCGACGGGCATCGTCCTGGCTTTGCATGCCGCCCGTCTGAAACTGGACTCCTGGCGACGCCGTGCATGGCCATCGCACCGCGTCGCCGGGATTTGGACCGAGACCGGCTACCGTGGCGTGTCCGTGCCGTGCAGGTAGCGTTGCAATGCCAACGGTTCGTCGGTTTGGATCATGCTCACGCCGTGCTGGCGCAGCCCACCCCACACGGCCGCCGGATCGCGCAGCGCACGCTGGTCGGTGTAGCTCGCCGACAGCCGCATCGGCCTGCCGCTGGCGATATCGTTGGTCATGGTGTTGACGAACAGCCGCGCGTGCGGCGCCAGTTCGCGTTGCGCGACGTCCAGCACCTCCGGGTCGTCGAACATCAGTTGCACCACCGCCGGCCGCAAGGATGCGGCGCGGCGCAAGGCCTGCTCGGGCGGCAGCGCCGATTCGCGCTGCAGGTACAGCGCCTGCACCGCGATGTCGGCCTTGCGCGCGCGCTGCAGGATCGCCGCGGGCACATCCAGCGGCACGTTGAGCAGGACGTCGCGTTGCGCGCCGGCGGCCTCCACCGCATCGATCACCCGGTCCAGCGGTGCGGCCTTGATGTCCAGGTTCACCAGCACCTTGCCGCGCGCCAGGGCCAGCGCCTGCGCCAGTGTCGGCGGACGCCGCGCGGTGAGCGTGCTGTCGCGCCCGCCGCCCTGGCTGCGCACACGCAAGGCGGTGATCTGCGCCGCATCCAGATCGGCCACCGCGCCGTGCCCGTCGGTGGTGCGGTCCACGGTGGCGTCGTGCATCAGCACCAGCGCGCCGTCGCGGGTGGTGCGCACGTCGATCTCGACCATGTCCACGCCGCGCGCGATGCAGGCGGCAATGCCGTCCAGCGTATTCTCGGACGCGAACGTCCAGCAGGCCCGGTGCGACACCACCAGCGCCGGCCCGTGCGGATCGCGCAGGCGGTCGGGCAGGCTCGGCGTCGCGGCCATGGCCAGCATCGGCAGCGACAGCGCTGCGCTCATCAGCAGTCTCCGGCAGCACATGCTCACCACCTCCAGGTCAGCGACGCGTTGTAGTTGCGGCCGAAGATCGGCCGCGCGTAGATCGCGTCGGCAGTGCCCTGGCCGGACAGCGTGTCCACGCGCGCATTGCCTTCGGTCAGGCCCAGCGTGTTGCCGACGTTGGCCGCGTGCAGCTGCAGTTCCAGGTGCTCGCTCAACCGCGCGAACAGGCCCAGGTCGTAGGTGGTGTAGGCGGGCAGGGCGGTGGCGTTGGTGTAGTCGACGTAGCGCTGGCCCATGCGATAGGCGGTGGCAGACAGTTCCAGCGGTCGGCCGTCGATGTCGAAGTACAGGGTCGGGCTGATCGAGGCCATGAACTTCGGGATGCGCGAGATCTGCTTGCCGTCCAGGTCGCCGTAGCTGAGGCCGGTGGTCGCGTTGCTCAGGCCGCGCGTCTGCGGATCCTGCAGCGTGGCCGAGCCGGTGATGCCGAACAGCGCCGACGGACGCCAGGTGAACTCCGACTCCAGGCCCAGGGTGCGGGTCTTGCCGACCAGCGCCAGGCTCTGCACCGCCCCGCTGCCGTCGAGCACGATGGCGCTGATCGACAGGTCGTTGAAGCGGCTCCAGAAGCCGACCGTGGAGAACGAGAAGGTGTCGCCGAAGCTGCCGCGCAGGCCGGCCTCGGCCTGGTCGATGTCGGTGACGTCCGCGTTCTGGGTCTGGTAGACGTTCTGCAGCCGCGGCAGGCGCTGCGATTGCGTGTAGCGGGCGAAGGTCTGCAGCTGCGGGGTCAGCGCGAACTCGGCGCCGAGCGTCCACTGCTTGGCATGGCGGTGATCGGTGCGTGGGCTGAACGCCCCGCTGAGACCGCCGACGTTGTCGTCGGCCAGCGTGGTCGGATCGCCGAGATTGCGCGTGGTGGTGGCGTACACGCCGCCGTTGGCGTTGTAGCGGGTATAGCGCACGCCGGCGTCCAGGCCGAGGCGGCCAAAACGCACCGAATCCCACAGGTACGGCGACAGGTAGGTGCCGTGGGCGACGCCGCTGGTGACGCCGTTGCCGTAGCGCACGAAGCCGTTCTGCGTCACCGACCCGACCACGGTGCCGGCGCTGTCGTAGGCCAGCACGTCCAGGCGCTGCGCGTGGTTCTGCAACGTGGTCAGCACGGTGTTCTGCAGCCGGTCCTGGGTGTATTCGAAGTGCTGCACGTCGAGGCCGGCGGTGAGCGTGTGCCGGCCCAGCGCCGTGTCGTCGAACGCCTTGCTCAGGCGCAGGTCGTCGGACAGCGTGCGCAGATGGGTGCGCGCGTTCCACAGGCCGCTCTCCAGCACCAGGCCGTCGGCCGCGGCCGGATCGTAGGCGGCGCCAGTGCGGGTGGTGACGTAGCCGACCCGCGCCACCCGCGCGCCGAAGCCGCTGCGCGCGCGGCCGAGCTGGGTGGTGAGGTAGGCGCCGGCGTCGTAGGGCGCAGCGCCGGAGAACAGCGCGGTGTAGTCCACGTCCGCATCGACGAAGCGCATGCGGTTGTTGAGGGTCAGGCCGTCGCCGAGGTCCCATTCCAGGTGCGTGCCGAGTTGCTTGACCTTGCTGTGGATGCCGTCGGCCAGGTCCAGGTTGCGCGCCAGCGGACCGTTGCCGTCGAAGCTCAGCGCGGTGGTGTGGCGCAGGTCGTTGGACAGCAGCGTGCCGTCCAGCGGATCGAGCAGCGCCGACAGCGACTGCGATGGGTTGCGCGGGTCGGCGAGCGGGATCGGGTTGTAGAAGGCGGTGCGGTCGTCGAGGTACTTGGCGTCGACGTCGAGCACCGCATCGCCCATCAGGAAGGTCAGGTTGCCGCGCACCTGGCCGCCCTGGTCGGCGGTGTAGCCGGTGCGGCGCAGGCCGTCGTCGCTGCGGTGGTAGCCGCCGATGCTGTACAGCACGTTCTCGCTGAGCGGGCCGGCGCTGTAGGCGTCCTCGCGGCGCAGGCCGTCGCTGCCGACGGTCATGCGCACCGCGCCTTCCGGGGTGGCGGTGCCGTGGCGGGTGATGGCGTTGACCGTGCCGCCCGGCGCGTTGGTCGCGAACAGCGGCGAGGTGCCGCCGCGCACCACTTCCAGGCGCTCGGTCATCATGTCCAGCGCGAACAGGGTGTCGACGTTGAAGAAGCTTTCCTGCGGTTCGTCGAACAGGGTCAGGCCGTCTTCCTGGTACTGCACGTAGTACCAGCCGCCCGCGGGCAGGCCGCGCACGTAGAGGTTCTGGCCGCCGCCCTGGCCGCCGGAGGGTTCGGCGGAGAAGCCCGGAACCGCCCGCAGCATGTCCACGCTGCTGGTCGGGGTGCTGCGTTCCAGGCGTTCCCTGGACACCACGCTGATCGCGAACGGTGCGTCCTTCTGCGACTGGCCCTGCGGGGTGCCGGTGACCACGATCTGGTCCAGTGTGGTGGTGGCGTCGGCCGGCGGCGCCGGCGCGTCCTCGGCATGGACGGCGGCGGCGCTGCCGAGGATGGACGCGAGCGCCAGCGCCAGCAGGCTCGGGTGCGGGTGAACGGTGCGCATGAAGACCCCCCATAAAAGAATGTGGGGGTAATACTATTTGTCATGTATGAAACTTCTATGTCCACATGTTAGGTTGTAGCGTTCGTGCATCCATCACGCTTTGTCCGCCTATGCCCCATCCCGATTTCCCGCCACGCGTCAGCGCCGGCGGCCGCCAGTTGCTCGACCGTGTGTTCAAGACCGGGGTGCAGACCCAGGCCGCGCTGAGCCGCGACCTGGCTCTGTCGCAGCCCACCGTGGCGCGCCTGCTGCAGGGCTTCGTGCAGGACCGCATGGTCCAGCTCAGCGCCCGCGCCGCCGAAGGCCGCGGCAATCCCAGCGTCGACGTGCGCTTGGCGCCGGACTACGCCTATGCCTTCGGCATCGGCCTGATGGGCGACGTGGTGGCGCTGGCGCTGGTGGATTTCGCCGGCAACGTGCGTGGCCAGCGCCGCATCGGCCTGGCCGACATGCGCCGCGCGCCGGTGCTGGCGCAGTTGCAGCGGTTTCGTGCCGAGCTACTGGCCGAGACCGGGGTGGACCCGGCGCGGGTGGTCGGCGTGGGCGCGGCGATCTCGGCGTTCTTCACCGGCCAGGGCCGGCAGATGGCCGGGCCGCCGGCGCTGGAGGACTGGACCCAGGTGGACCTGGTGCCGATCCTGGAAGAGGCGCTGGGCTGCGCGGTCACGGTGGAGAACGATGGCGCGGCGGCGGCGGTGGCCGAGAGTCTGTACGGGGTCGGCCGCGACTGCCGCGACTTCGTCTATCTGCATCTGACCAATGGCTTTGGCGGCGGCATCATCGCCGATGGCCGGCTGTTCCGCGGCTACCGCGGCAATGCCGGCGAGTTCGGCGGCATCTGGACCGTCGGCGGCATGGCCTATCCGAATCTGGACGCGCTGCTGTCGCTGGTGCGCGCCGCCGGCCAGGACTATGCCGGGGTGGAGCAGATGCTCGGCGCGATCGACGCGCACACCCCGGGCGTGGACGCCTGGCTGGACATGGCCGAAGCGCCGTTCTCGCAGCTGTGCGCCTACCTGGCCTATGCGCTGGATCCGCAGGCGATCGTGATCGGCGGCCGCCTGCCCGCCGCGATCGGCGCGCGCCTGGTCGAGCGCATCCGCATCCCGCGCGCACCCAACCGGCACGGCCTGGCGCCGCCGCTGCCGCAGTTGTGCACCGCCCGCACCGTCGGCGATGCGGTAACCCTGGGCGCGGCGCTGATGCCGCTGCAGCAGGCGTTCTTCGCCTGAGATGAGCACGGTCGGGCGCGGTACGTCGCTGCGTTCAAGTCAGCGCACGGAGCGGCTTGCAGCGCGGCAACGTCCCCCGGCGAGCGCGCCGGCCGTGCCACGGCGCCTCAAGCGCTGTGGGCGCTCGTCGCCACGCCGACGCCGAGCGGGAGCGACCGGCGGCGCCCGGTGAGCAGCGCCAGCAGCAGGCACAACGCCCCGCACAGCAGCGGGCCCGCCGCCATGGCCCAGCACAGCAGGGTGCAGTGCCCGTCGCGGTAGGCCAGCGCATCCAGCAGCAGGCCGATCAGCACCACGCCCGCGGCCAGCGCGACCTGCGCGGCGGCGGTCAGTGCGGCGAAGCACAGCGCGTGCTCGGCGACCGCGCGCGTCGCGGTGCACTGCGCATGCCAGGCCCACACCAGTTGTCCGCCGCTGCCGCCGATGGCGCCGATGCAGGCTGCCGCCGCCAGGCTCAGCAGCGGCTGCGCCGGCAACGCCAGCGCGAACAGCGGCGCGCACAGCAGCAGGGCACCACCGAGCCAGGCCAGCCGTTGCGCCGGCGTGCGCTGCCGGCCCCAACGCGCGGCCAGCGGCTGCACCAGCACCGTGCCGAGTGCATAGGCGATCAGCACCGCACTGCCCCAGCCGGGCGAGAGCAGGCCGTACGCGGCCACGTACGGGGCGAGCTTGGTGAACGCAGGCAGGGTCAGCGACACCGCCGCGATCAGCGCCAGCGGCTGCCAGGGAATCGCGCGCCAGGAGGGTGCTGGGTCGGGTACAGCCACGGCCGTCGCGCCGGCCGGTGCCGGGTGGGCGGTCGTGGCACGACACAGCACCCGCTGCAACTGCCAGGCGCACAGCATCGCCACGGCCGCCAGCACCGCGCTGGCCTGCAGCGCCAGGCTGCCGCCATCGGCGCCGCGCGCCAGCACCGCGCCGACCACGCTGCTGATCAGCAGCGCCGCGGCGCCGCTGCCGGCCAGGCGCAACGCACTGGCGCCGTCGTGGCCGCGCCACGGCCACTGCGCCAGGCTCAGCAAGGTGTTCTGGGCCACGTCGCAGGCGGCGTAGGCGAGCCGGAACAACAGGCTCACCGCCAGCACGTAGCCCAGCCGCAACGGCGGTGGCAGCAGCGGCGTGGCGAACACCAGCAGCAGCGCCAGCGCCGCGGCGGCCAGGCCGTGCCATTGCAGGCGTCCGGCGCTGCGCACGTCGCGCAGGCGCCGGCGCAGGCCCCAGCCGGCGCCGAGGCCGATCGCGGCGCTGAGCAGCAGGCCCAGCGCCAGCACCACGCCGGCCGCGATCGCGCGCAGGCCGGCGTGTTCGGTCAGCGAATAGATCAGCAGCAGTTCGCCGGCGTACCACAGCAGGCTCTTGCCGAAATGCGCGCCGGCATACGCCGCTAGGGCCGCGTGCGGCAAGCGGGGCAGAGCGGGCAGTGGCGAGGGGCGCGGCATGCCCAGGCTTATAGCCGCACGATGCGACAGCACCAAGTCCGCTGCCCTGGCCGGCGGCCTCCCGACGGCCGGCGCGAGGCGCGCCCTACAGCTGCGCGGCCAGCCGGCTGCCCTGGGCGATGGCGCGCTTGGCGTCCAGTTCGGCGGCGACGTCGGCGCCGCCGATCAGGTGCGGGCTGCGGCCGGCGGCCAGCAGCGCCGCCTGCAGGTCGCGGCGGGGTTCCTGGCCGGCGCAGATCACCACCGTGCCGACGGGCAACAGTTGCTCGGTACCGTCCACGCGGATGCGCAGCCCGCTGTCGTCCACGCCGAGGTATTCGACGCCGCCGAGCATGGTCACGCCCTTGGCCTTGAGCGTGGCGCGATGGATCCAGCCGGTGGTCTTGCCCAGCCGTGCGCCGGGCCGGCCCGGGCTGCGCTGCAGCAGCCACACGCCGCGCGCCGGCGGCTCCGGGCGCGGCTTGCACAGCGCGCCGCGGCCCTCGAACTGCGGGTCCACGCCCCACTCGGCCATCCACCGTGCCGGGTCCAGTGCGGTCGACGCACCGGCGTGCACCAGGAACTCGCCGACATCGAAGCCGATGCCGCCAGCGCCGATGATCGCCACCTTGTCCGCCGCCTGCACCCGTCCCTGCAGCACGTCCAGGTAGCTGACCACGCTGGGATGGTCGGCGCCGGGGAAGTCCACCGCGCGCGGCACGATGCCGGTGGCCAGCACCACCTCGTCGAAGTCGGCCAGCAACGCCGCATCGGCGGTGGTCTGCAGGCGCAGCTCCACGCCGGTGGCGTCGATCTGGTGGCGGAAGTAGCGCAACGTCTCGTGGAATTCCTCCTTGCCGGGAATCCGCTTGGCCACGTTGAACTGGCCGCCGATCTCGCCGGCGCTGTCGAACAGGGTGACGCGGTGGCCGCGTTGCGCCGCGACGGTGGCGCAGGCCAGGCCGGCCGGGCCTGCGCCGACCACGGCGATGCGCTTGGGTGCGCGGGTCGGCAGGTAGTTCAGTTCGGTCTCGGCGGCCGCGCGCGGGTTGACCAGGCAACTGGCGGTCTTGTTCTCGAACACGTGGTCCAGGCAGGCCTGGTTGCAGGCGATGCAGGTGTTGATCGCCTGCGCCTGGCCGCGCTGGGCCTTGTTCGCCCATTCCGGGTCGGCCAGCAGCGGCCGCGCCAGCGACACCATGTCGGCGCCGCCGCCGGCGAGGATGCGCTCGGCCACGTCGGGCATGTTGATGCGGTTGGTGGCGATCAGCGGCAGCCGCACGTGCGGCTTGAGCTTGGCGGTGACCGCGGCGAAGGCGGCGCGCGGCACCGAGGTGGCGATGGTCGGCACCCGCGCTTCGTGCCAGCCGATGCCGGAGTTGATGAGGGTCGCGCCGGCAGCCTCGATCGCCTGCGCCTGCAGCACGATCTCCTGCCAGTCGCTGCCGTCCTCGACCAGGTCCACCAGCGACAGGCGGTAGACGATGATGAAGTCCGGCCCGCAGGCGGCGCGGATGCGGCGCACGATCTCCACCGCGAAGCGCATGCGCTTGGCGGCGTCACCGCCCCAGGCGTCGCTGCGGCGATTGCTGCGCGGGGCGATGAACTCGTTGATCAGATAGCCTTCCGAGCCCATCACCTCGACGCCGTCGTAGCCGGCCTCGCGGGCGAGCCTGGCGGCATGCGCGTAGGCATCGATCTGGCGTTCGACGCCGCGGGCCGACAGCGCGCGCGGGGTGAACGGATTGATCGGTGCCTTCAGCTTCGACGGTGCCACCGACAAGGGGTGATAGGCGTAGCGGCCGGCGTGCAGCAATTGCAGGCAGATCTTGGCGCCATGCGCGTGCACCGCGGCGGTGACCTGCCGGTGCGGGCGCACCTCCCATGGCCAGGACAGCTTGCCGCCGAACGGCTTCAGCCAGCCGACCACGTTCGGGGCGAAGCCGCCGGTGACGATCAACCCCACGCCGCCGGCGGCGCGCTCGGCGAAGTACGCGGCCAGCTTGGGGAAGTCGCGGGCGCGGTCTTCCAGGCCGGTGTGCATGGAGCCCATCAGGATGCGGTTTCGCAGCTGGGTGAAGCCCAGGTCCAGTGGGGCGAACAGGTGCGGGTAGGCGGCGGGGGCGGGTTCGGGCTGGCCGGAGGCGGGCGACATGGCGTGGATACGCAGGCGTACGGAAGGGCGCAGGGTGCCGTGAAACCCGGCTGGCGGCAAGAGGGGTGTTGCTTCACGTGGACATGGATGTCTCGGTTCGGACGCTGGGATTTGAAGCTTTCAGCTTTTGAAGCAAGGGCAAAGGCTTCCGCTGACGCGGGTCACTTTTCTTTGCTTGTGCAAAGAAAAGTAACCAAAAGAAGCGCTTCACCACAGCCGAAGGCTGGTCAAGCACACCCCGCAGCGCGCCCTCCGCGCTTCGCGCTCCGGGTCCGCAGCCACGTCGGGCATTTTCCGACGGCACATCCATGTGCCGGCGGAAAACGACGCGCATCCTGCGCGTCGCCCTTCGGGTATTCGCCCGCCGTGTCTGCCGCGCTGAGGGGACCCGGTAGATCAAGAGCACAACAAAGGCAGAAGCACAGCAAGAGCAAGAGCAACAGCAAATCGGGAGCGACTACGGCCGGCGGGGCGGCCACGCTAATGCTTGGTCACCGCGCCGCCGTTCAGTCGCCCCAGCCGACCAGCGCCAGTTTGCCGATGGTGCTGCCCGACTCCAGGCGGCGGTGCGCCTCGCGCAGGGTGGTGGCGTTGATCGGGCTCAGTGTCTCGGTCAGGGTGGTGCGCAGTTCGCCTGCGTCCACCAGGCTGGCGGTGCGCGCCAGGATGCGGTGCTGTTCGATCATGTCCCCGGTGCGGAAACGGGCGCGCGCGAACATCATTTCCCAGTGGATGCCGATGCACTTGGCCTTGTACGGGTCGCCGATGTGCAGCGGGCCGCTCGGTTCGACGATCAGGCCGACGTGGCCCTGCGGCGCCAGCAGTTCGCCCAGCGCCTGCCAGTAGCGGTCGGTGTCGGCCAGGTTCAGCGCCGCGTCCACCTGGTCGATGCCCAGCGCCTGCAGCTGCGGCGCCAGCGCCTGGCGATGGTCGATCACGTGGTGCGCGCCGAGTTGCAGGCACCAGTCGCGGGTCTGCGGGCGCGAGGCGGTGGCGATCACCTCGAAGCCGGCATGCCGCGCCAGCTGGATCGCGATCGAGCCGACCCCGCCGGCACCGCCGATCACCAGCAGGCGGCGGCCGCGGTTGTGTTCGTCGTCGAAGTCGAACGGCATGCGCTGGAACAGCAGTTCCCAGGCGGTCAGGGTGGTCAGCGGCAGCGCCGCGGCCTGGGCGAAGTCCAGCGTGGAGGGCTTGCGCGCGACGATGCGCGCATCCACCAGTTGGTACTGCGCGTTGCTGCCGGCGCGGGTGATGTCGCCGGCGTAGTAGACCTCGTCGCCCGGTTCGAAGCCGTCGACGTCGGCGCCGACCGCCTCGACCACGCCGGCGGCGTCATAGCCCAGCACCTTGGGCTGGCCGTCGGGCGTGCCCTTGGCGCGGACCTTGGTGTCCACCGGGTTGACCGAGACCGCCTCCACCCGCACCAGCAGGTCGTGGCCGCCCGGCGCGGGCGGCGTCGGCAGGTCGAGGTCGTGCAGTGACTGGGGATCGTCGATCGGCAGGGGGTGGAGGGTGGCGACCGCTTTCATGGAGGCTCCTGGACGTGAGGGAAAGGAGGGCACGGCCGCGGCTCAGACCGGCCGCGGATTGCGCTCGGCGAAGCCGCGCTGGTGCCAGTACGGATACGCCGGTACCGCTGCGCTGGCCGCATCCAGCTGTTGCACGTGGGCGGCATCGAGCGTCCAGCCGACCGCTCCCAGATTCTGCCGCAACTGCTCCTCGGTCCGTGCGCCGATGATCACGCTGCTGACCGTCGGCCGCTGCAGCAGCCAGTTCAGCGCGATCTGCGGCACGCTCTTGCCGGTCTCGGCGGCGATCGCCTCGAGCGCGTCGATCACGCGGTACAGGTGCTCTTCCTGCACCGGCGGGCCGGCCTCGGTGACCGCCTTGTCGTGCAGACGGCTGCTGTCCGGCAGCGGCTGGCCGCGGCGCAGCTTGCCGGTCAGCCGGCCCCAGCCCAGCGGGCTCCACACCAGCGCGCCCACGCCCTGGTCCAGGCCCAGCGGCATCAGTTCCTCTTCGTAGTCGCGGCCGATCAGCGAGTAATAGGCCTGGTGCGCGACATAGCGCGACCAGCCGTGGCGGTCGGCCACCGCCAGCGATTTCATCAGCTGCCAGCCGGAGAAGTTGGACACGCCCAGGTAGCGGATCTTGCCGGCACGCACCAGGTCGTCGAGCGTGGACAGGGTTTCCTCCACCGGCGTGTGCGCGTCGAAGCCGTGCAACTGGAACAGGTCGAGGTAGTCGGTGCCCAGGCGGGTCAGCGCCGTCTCCACTGCGCGAATCAAATGGAAGCGCGAGGAGCCGACGCTGTTGGGCGCCTCGCGGTCGAAGCGGAAGCCGGCCTTGGTCGAGAGCAGCACCTGGTCGCGGCGGCCCTTGATCGCCGCGCCCAGCACCGATTCGGCGGCGCCGCTGGAGTAGACGTCGGCGCTGTCGAACAGGGTGACGCCTGCCTCCAGGCAAATGTCGATCAGGCGCCGCGCCTGATCCACATCCGAATTGCCCCAGGCGGCGAAGAAGGGGTTGGTGCCGGCGAAGGTGCCGGTGCCGAAGCTGAGCACGGGGACCTTGAAGCCGGAGGCGCCGAGATGACGGTATTCCATGGTGAACTCCTGATGGTGGGAAGGGGAGGCAGGTCAGTGCGCGGCGGCGCTGGCGGAGGTGACGGCCGCGGACGTGGCCGGTGCAGCGGGCGCGTCGGCGCCGAGCAGTTGCGCGGCGGCCTCGGCGATGGCCGCATAGCCGGCGTCGCCGGGATGCAGGTGATCGCCCGAGTCGAAGTCCGCGCGCAGCCGCGTGGGATGTGCGGGGTCGCGCAGCAGCGCATCGAGATCCAGGATCGCGTCGAAGCCGTTATCGGCGCGTAGCCAGGCGTTGACCTGCTGGCGCACGGCGTCCTTCTGCGGGCTGTAGTAGCCGGGGATCGGCGAGTCGGGCAGCGCGCCCTCGAACGGCGTGAGGGTGGCGCCGATCACCCGCAGGCCGCGCGCCTGCGCGCGCTGCAGCAGTTGTTGGTAGCCGGCGATCAGTTCCTCGGCCGACACGGGGACGTCGTCCGGCGCGAACGGCGTGGCATACCAGCTGATGTCGTTGATGCCCATCAACAGGATCAGGGTCTCCACGCCGGGCTGCGCCAGCACGTCGCGGTCCAGCCGCGCCAGCGCGTTGCGGCCCATGCGGTCGCGCAGCACGCGGCCGCCGGAGATGCCGGCGTTGAGGACCGCCACCCGTTGCGCCGCCAGCCGCGTGGCCAACTGGTCCGGCCAGCGCCGGTCCTGTCCCGGCGTCGAGGCGGCGCCGTCGGTGATCGAGTCACCCAGCGCCACCACTGCGCCGACGGCGTCGGCGCGACGCACCTGGATGCCGCTGACGAACAGCCGCACCGGCAGCGCGCTGACGCCGGCCAACGTGGTGTCGGCGGTGTGCTCGCCGTCGGCCAGCCACGCGCTCTGCAGGCCTTCCCAGTGGAAGGTGGACGGCGCGGTGGGCTGCGGCAGGTACAGGCTGACGCTGAGCCGGGCCAGGTCCGGCACGCGCAGCGTCACCGGGTCGCTGAGCACCGGCGCGCCTGGCGGCACAGTCACCTCGGTCTTGCCGCCGAAGCGCAGTGGCCGCTGCGAGCCGGGCAGGGTCGCAGCGCCATCGCCGGCCAGCGCCAGCGACGCGGCGCCGATGTGCAGCGGCGCATCGCCATAGGCGTTGCTCAGTTCCACCCGCACCTCGTTGCCGCCCAGGCTGACCCGCGCCACCTGGCGCACGGTCTGCCGCCACAGGTGGAACGGCGTCTGCGTCGGGAACGGGAAGTCCGCGCCCCACAGCGGCTGCGGGCTGGCTTGCCAGGTCGCGATCCAGTCGCGCGGCGCGGCGCCGGCCGGCAGCGCAAGCGTGCCCAGCAGCGCTGTCGTCAGCGCGGCCTTCGCCAGCGTCCGGCTCATGCCGCACCGCCCGCGGTGCAGTCCGCACCGGTGCTGGCCGCGCGCGAGGCGGTGGCCGGCGACAACCGCAGCGCGCCCAGCGCCACCGCCAGTCCGGCCAGGGTCAGCAGCGCCGCCACCCACGGCAGTTGCGACAGGCTGCCGCCATGGCCGAGCACCAGGCCGCCGAGCCAGGCACCCAGCGCATTGCCCAGGTTGAACGCACCGATGTTCAGGCTGGAGGCCAGATGCCGGCCGGCCTCGCCGGCCTTGCCCAGCACCCACACCTGCAGCGGCGCCACCGTGGCGAACGCGGCCACGCCCAGCAGGCCGATGCCCAGCGCCATCGCCGGCGCCGAGGGCAGGGCGAGGGTCAGCGCCGCCAGCACCACGGCCAGCACGCCCAGGCTCAGCGGCAGCGCCTGCCGCGGGCGGCGGTCGGCCAGCCGCCCGCCGAGCACGTTGCCGACGATCATGCCCACGCCGAACACCAGCAGCAGCGGCGACACCGCGCTATCGGAAACCCCGGTGACCTGGGTCAGCAGCGGCTGCACGTAGGTGTACACGGCGAACACGCCGGCATAGCCCAGCACCGTCGTCGCCAGGCCCAGCAGCACCGGCGCGCGGCCCACCGCGCGCAGTTCCTCGCGCAGCGGCGGCGCCGGCGTGGCATCGCGGTCGGCCGGCACCAGCGCCGCGATCACCACGGTGGCCAGCGCGCCGATCGCCGCCACCGCCCAGAACGTGGCGCGCCAGCCGTACTGCAGGCCCAGCCAGGCGCCGGCCGGCACCCCGAGCAGGGTCGCGACGGTGAGGCCGGTGAACATGGTCGAGATCGCCGAGGCCTTGCGCTGCGGCGGCACCAGCGTGGTCGCGACCACCGCGCCGACGCCGAAGAAGGTGCCGTGCGCCAGCGAGGTCACCACCCGCGCCGCCATCAGCGCCGCATAGCTCGGCGCCAGGGCGCAGGCCAGGTTGCCGACAGTGAACACCAGCATCAGTGCCAGCAGCACGCGCTTGCGCGGCCAGCGCCGGCTGGCCACGGTCAGCAGCGGTGCGCCGAGGAACACGCCCAGCGCATAGCCGGAGATCAGCAGTCCCGCAGCGGGGACGCTGACCTGCAGGTCGGCAGCGACCTGCAGCAGGCCCATGATCACGAATTCGGTGGTGCCGATGCCGAAGGCGCCGGCGGTCAGCGCGTACAGCGCGAGCGGAGTGCGCCCGGCAGCGGGCGGATGCGGAGGTGAGGCGAGCGAGGCGGCCATGCGGCGGCTCCGGAGTGGCGGGAGGACGGGCAGCCTAGGCCTGCAGGTTCTCAGTAAAAACAGTAAAAATATTGAACGACTTTCAATGGAATCCACACAATGGACCGGATCGGCGACATCGCCCTGTTCCTGCGCGTGCTCGACCTCGGTTCGATCAGCGCCGCCGCGCGCAGCCTGGACCTGTCGGTGGCGGTGGCCAGCCAGCGGCTGCAGCGGCTGGAACGCGCGCTCGGCGTGCGCCTGCTGCACCGGACCACGCGGCGCCTGCACCCGACCCCGGAAGGCCTGCAACTGGCCGAGCAGGGGCGGCCGCTGGTCGAGGACCTGGAATCGCTGGCCGGCGGCCTGCGCCAGGCCGGTGTCGCCGCCGCCGGCACCCTGCGGGTGACGATGTCGGCGGCGTTCGGGCGCCTGTACGTGTCGCCGCTGCTGCCGCGGTTCATGGCGCTGCACCCGCAGGTGCGGCTGAGCGTGCACCTGAGCGACAACGTCGTGGACCTGGTCAGCGAAGGCTTCGACCTGGCGATCCGGATCGGCACGCTGCGCGATTCCAGCCTGGTCGCGCGGCGCCTGGCCGGCAACCGGCGCATGCTCTGCGCCTCGCCCGACTACCTGCGCCGCCACGGCACCCCGGCCACGCCGGCCGACCTGGCCGCGCACGCCTGCCTGCTGTTGACCGGCAGCGACGGCCGGCAGGACACCTGGCGGCTGCAGGGGCGCGACGGCGAAATCGCCGTCCGCGTGGCCGGGCCGCTGGAGACCAACTTCGGCGAGGTGCTGCGCGATGCCGCCGTCAACGGCCAGGGCATCGCCCTGCATTCGGAATGGCACGTGGCCGAGGATCTGCGGCAGGGGCGGCTGTGCCAGGTGCTGGCCGACTACCCGCTGACCGAGACCGGCATCTACGCGGTGATGCCGCAGCGCCGGCTGGTGCCGCCGCGGGTGCGGGCCTTCGTCGACTTCATGCAGGCCGAGCTGGCCGATCCGCCGCCGTGGGCGCGACCGCGGTGAGACCTGGGTCGCCCTGTGGGTCCTTGTCTACGACCGCAAACGGTCACGGGCCTGCCGCATTGCGCGATTTCATTAACCTGTATACGGTGTATCCACGGCCTGGCAGCGGCTGGCGTTGACTTTCACATGTTACGTGCTCGTTAACGCCATCTTCACTATGCCGCGCATAATGTGCGCGGCGATGGCGTGCGGAAACGGCCGTCTGGATGTGACGAGACATCTGTACTGAACCATGCCTCTACCGGTTTCTATCTCCCCGAAACAAGGAGTTGTATTAATGAACAAGAAAATTCTCACCGCCGCGTTGCTGGGCGGTCTGGCCGTCGCCCAGGCAGCGTCCGCGCAGGAATTCGACGACCGCTGGTACCTGACCGGTTCGGCTGGTTTCAACTTCCAGGACAAGGACCGCACCACCAACGATGCGCCCTTCGTCACCCTGGGCCTGGGCAAGTTCATCAACCCGAACTGGTCGCTGGACGGTGAACTGAACTATCAGAACCCGAACTTCGACAACAACCAGGACCTGAACTGGAGCCAGTACGGCATCTCGTTCGACCTGCGTCGCCACTTCATCCAGGAAGGCCGCGGCTGGAACCCGTACCTGCTGTTCGGCCTGGGCTACCAGCGCTCGGAAGAAGAGTTCGACACCGGCGGTCCGGTTTCCCCGGGCCAGCGCAAGGACGGCAACTTTGCCGCCAAGGCCGGCGTCGGTCTGCAGACCACCTTCGACAAGCGCGTTGCCGTGCGTGCCGAAGTGGCCTACCGCGCTGACTTCGACGACCAGAGCGTTGCCGCTCCGTCGCAGAACTGGTTCGGCGACGTGCTGGCTTCGGTCGGCGTCGTGATCCCGCTGGGCCCGCCGCCGGCTGCCCCGGTCGCCCCGCCGCCGCCGCCGGCCGCTGCGCCGAGCTGCGCCGATCTGGACGACGATGGTGACGGCGTCAACAACTGCGACGACAAGTGCCCGAACTCCCAGCCTGGCCAGACCATCGGTCCGGACGGCTGCCCGGTGCCGGTGTCGATCGACCTGAAGGGCGTCAACTTCGACTTCAACAAGGCGAACCTGCGTCCGGACGCCGTGGCGATCCTGGGCGAGGCCACCGAGATCCTGAAGCGCTACCCCGACCTGCGCGTCGAGGTTGCCGGTCACACCGACTCGAAGGGTACCGAAGCCTACAACCAGAAGCTGTCCGAGCGCCGCGCCCGCGTCGTGTACGACTACCTGGTGAAGAACGGCGTCGACGCGTCGCGTCTGGTTGGCCCGATCGGCTACGGCGAGAGCCGTCCGATTGCTCCGAACACCAACCCGGATGGTTCGGACAACCCGGAAGGCCGCGCCAAGAACCGTCGTACCGAGCTGAACGTCCAGAACTAATCGGACGCTTCCAGTCTCAAGCAAAGCCCGGCCTCGTGCCGGGCTTTGTTTTTGTGGGGTGGGGTAATGCAGCGTCCTGGTCCGCGCAGCTTTTCGTAGGAGCGGCTTCAGCCGCGATGGGCTTTCTGGGAGAGCCTGTCGCGGCTGAAGCCGCTCCTACGGCAGGACACAGTCGCTGACCGCTGCCCATGTCAGTCCCAAGCTGAACTTTTTCAGCAATCCCAATTATTTAGCGCATGTAGTGCCGGTAACAGTTGAAAGCGTGCCGGGGCCTGCCTACACTCGCTCGTCGACTCGCCTGAATGGAAAAAAACCGATGCTGCGTATCGTGACGGCCAGCCTGCTCGCGCTTGCCCTGATTCCTGCGGCCCACGCCGCACCGGATTGCTCCGGCGATCTGCTGCCCAAGCCGCTGGCGCTGCCGGCCACGGTCGCCGCACCGGTCGCTTCCGAACTGTTCAGCCGCAACGTGCAGCTGGGCATGCCCAGCGGCGTGCTGACCCAGTCCTACAGCAGCGACCAGTCGCTGGACCGCGTGTTGCTGCGGCTGCGCGCCGAAGGCTGCCAGAGCCTGGCCAACGCCACCCCGGGCGCCGTGAAGCCCAACGATCCGGCCGCCTACAAGCCGGCCACCGCCTTCGACAACACGCCCTGGCGGTTCGACATGAGCCAGAACGGCAAGCGCATGACCGCCGAGGAGTTCGACGCCTGGATGAAGGCGCGCGGCGTCCGCGTGGTCAAGGCCCGTCCGGCCCCGGCCCCGGCGGCCGCCGCCGAGGCGCCGGCGCCGGCCGACGGCAACAAGCAGTAAGAGCTCGACGCGCGGCCGCCCGCGGCCGCGCCCGTTCGCGCAGTGCGAGGGGCCAAGCCGCCGCGTTCCCGCCGTCCGGCGTCGTCCCCGACGGCGACCGTGCGCCCGCGCCTGCCCGCGCGCGACGCCGCACCGGCCACGCCGCGTCACGGCCTGGCCCGCACCCTGTCCAAGCTGGGCCTGTGCTCGCGCACCGAGGCCGCGCGCTGGATCGCCGCCGGCCGTGTCGCGGTCGACGGGCGCATCGTCACCGATCCCGAGTTCCCGATCGTGCAGGGCCGCCACCGGTTGGCCGTGGACGGTGCGCCGCTGGCCGACACCGCACGCCTGTACCTGATGCTCAACAAACCGCGCGGGCTGGTCACCAGTGCGCAGGACGAACGCGGCCGCGACACCGTGTACCGCTGTTTCGATGGCGCCGGCCTGCCGTGGCTGGCACCGGTCGGGCGCCTGGACAAGGCCAGCGAAGGCTTGCTGCTGTTCAGCAACGACCCGCAGTGGGCGGCGCGGGTGACCGATCCGGGCAGCGGCCCGGACAAGACCTACCACGTGCAGGTGGACGCGGTGCCCGACGCGGCGCTGCTGGCGCGGATGTGCGACGGCGTGGTCGCCGAGGGCGAAGCGCTGCGGGCCAAGCAGGTGCGCCTGCTGCGCCAGGGCGAGCGCCATGCCTGGCTGGAGGTGGTACTGGACGAGGGCCGCAACCGGCAGATCCGGCGGCTGCTCGCCGCGCTCGGCCTGGACGTGCTGCGGCTGGTGCGGGTGGCGATCGGCGAGCTGGTGCTGGGCGACCTGGGCAAGGGCGCCTGGCGCGCACTCAGCGCCGCCGAAGTCACGGCGTTGGCGCCGGCGGCGGACGCCAGCGCGCCAGCCGTGCGCTGAGCAACGCGGCAACCACCTCGCGGGCGCGCGCGTCCTGCGGCCCGCGCGCATCGTGGTGGCGGCCCTTGGCGTGATTGCAGCCGGCACAGGCCAGCGCGAGATTGCGCGCGTCGTTCGGATCGTCGCCGACCATGCCGCAGAGCGCCGCTGCGGCGCGGCGGCCGAACCAGGCCTGCGGGACCACGTGTTCGAGCGAGCAGTGGCCCAGCGGTTCGCCGTCGCCGCGTAGATCCAGGCGCCGCCGGCAGTGCAGGCAGCGGCTGCGCCAACCGCCTGCTACGGACTCCGCCTGGGCGTCGGTCTGCGCCGCCAGCAACAGCCGTTGGCGCAGCGCGGCGCGCATCTCAGGCGGCGAGCACGCCCAGTTCGCGGCCGATGCGGGTGAACGCGTCGATCGCCCGGTCCAGGTGCTCGCGGGTGTGCGCGGCGCTGATCTGGGTGCGGATCCGCGCCTGGCCCTTGGGCACCACCGGGAAGAAGAAGCCGATGGCGTAGATGCCTTCCTCCAGTAGCCGCTCGGCGAAGCGCTGCGCCAGCGGCGCGTCGTACAGCATCACCGGGCAGATCGGGTGGGTGCCGGGCTTGATGTCGAAACCGGCGGCGGCCATGCGCTCGCGGAAGTAGGCGGTGTTCTCGACCAGGCGCACGCGCAGCGCGTCGGCGGCGTCGAGCATCGCGAACGCCTTGCTCCCGGCGGCGACCACGTGCGGCGGCAGCGAGTTGGAGAACAGGTAGGGCCGCGAGCGCTGCCGCAGCAGTTCGATCACTTCGCGGCGGCCGGTGGTGAAGCCGCCCAGCGCCCCGCCCATGGCCTTGCCCAGGGTGCCGGTGAAGATGTCGATCTTGTCCAGCACGCCCTTGACCTCGGCCGAGCCGCGGCCGCTGGCGCCGAGGAAGCCGGTGGCATGGCATTCGTCGATGTGCACCAGCGCGTTGTACTGCTTCGCCAGCGCGGTGATCTCGTCCAGCGGAGCGATGAAACCATCCATGGAGAACACGCCGTCGCTGGTGATCAGCTTGGTCTTGCAGCCGGCGGCGTCGGCCGCCTGCAGCTGCGCTTCCAGGTCGGCCATGTCGCAGTTGGCGTAGCGGAAGCGCTTGGCCTTGCACAGGCGCACGCCGTCGATGATCGAGGCGTGGTTGAGCGCGTCGGAGATGATCGCGTCGTGCTCGCCTAGCAGCGGTTCGAACAGGCCGCCGTTGGCGTCGAAGCAGGCGGCGTAGAGGATGGTGTCCTCGGTGCCGAAGAACGCGGCGATCTGCGCTTCCAGCTGCTTGTGCAGGTCCTGGGTGCCGCAGATGAAGCGCACCGAGGCCATGCCGAAGCCGTGCGTGTCCAGCGCGTCCTTGGCGACCTGGATCAGGTCCGGATGATCGGCCAGGCCCAGGTAGTTGTTGGCGCAGAAGTTGAGCACGCGGCGGCCGTCGGCGAGGACGATTTCCGCCGCCTGCGGGCCGACGATGATGCGCTCGGACTTGAACAGGCCCTGGGCGCGGATCGCGTCCAGTTCCTCGGCGTAGTGCTGGGTGAGGCGGGAGTCGGTCATGACGGGCACGCGCGGCGGAAAGAAGCGGCGATTTTACCGCGGCGCCTGCGCCGGCCGCGGCCGTCATGCACAAATGGCATGAGCCGCTGCCCGGAAGTCATTTCACCCGCCGCCTGCCGCTGCGCAGCATGCGTCATGGTCCGCGGCGGGCATCGGCCGCGGCGTCGGTCTGTGTGCTTTTCGGAGAACCGCCCATGTCCAGCCTTCCGCCGCGCCGCTGGCGCCCGCTGCTCGCGCTCGCCTTGTGCGTGTTCGCCGGGGCCGCGGCCGCCGCCGAGACGCAACTGCTCAACGTCTCCTACGATCCCACCCGTGAGCTGTACCGGGACTACAACGCCGCCTTCGCCAAGCACTGGGCGCAACTGCATCCCGGCGAGCAGGTGGCGGTGGAGACCTCGCACGGCGGTTCCGGCAAGCAGGCGCGCGCGGTGATCGACGGGGTCGAGGCCGACGTGGTGACACTGGCGCTGGCCTACGACGTCGATGCGATCGCCGCCAAGAGCAAGCTGATCGATGCGAACTGGGCCACGCGCCTGCCCGACAACAGCGCGCCGTACACCTCGACCATCGTGTTCCTGGTGCGCAAGGGCAATCCGAAAGGCATCAAGGACTGGCCCGACCTGCTGCGCAGCGGCGTGTCGGTGATCACGCCCAATCCCAAGACCTCCGGCGGCGCGCGCTGGAACTACCTGGCCGCCTGGGCCTACGCCGACCACATCTTCAAGGGCGATCGCGAACGCATCCTCAACTACATGCGCGCGCTGTTCCGCAACGTGCCGGTGCTGGACACCGGGGCGCGCGGCGCCACCACCACCTTCGTCCAGCGCGGCATCGGCGACGTGCTGCTGGCCTGGGAGAACGAGGCGTTCCTGGCGCAGCAGGAACTGGGCCAGGACAAGTTCGAGATCGTGGTGCCGAAGCTGTCGATCCTGGCCGAGCCGTCGGTGGCGCTGGTCGACAAGAACGTGGACAAGCACGGCACCCGCGCGGTGGCCGAGGAATACCTGAAATACCTGTACTCGCCGGAAGGGCAGAAGATCGCGGCCAGGCACTACTACCGGCCGCGCCACCCCGAGTACGCCGACCGCGCCGACCTGGCGCGGCTGCCGAAGGTGCGCCTGGTCACCATCGAGCAGGCGTTCGGGTCCTGGGCCAAGGCGCAGGCCACCCACTTCGACGACGGTGGCCTGTTCGACCAGATCCAGGCGAGCAAGTGACGCGATGGCCGTGACCGCCGCCGCCGTTCCCCGCGCACCGCGCCAGCGCCGGGTGATGCCGGGCCTGGGGTTGAGCCTGGGCATCACCCTGACCTGGCTGGGGCTGGTGGTGCTGATCCCCTTGCTTGCGGTGCTGCTCAAGACCAGCGGGCTGGGCTGGGAGGGCGTGTGGCGGGTGTGGAGCGAGCCGCGGGTGCTGGCGGCGTTGCGCTTGAGCTTCGGCACCGCGCTGGCCGCGGCCGCGTTCAATGCGGTGATGGGCACCTGGGTGGCCTGGGTGTTCGTGCGCTATCGCTTTCCCGGCAAGCGCCTGTTCGACGCGATGATCGACCTGCCGTTTGCCCTGCCTACCGCGGTGGCCGGCATCGCCCTGACTGCGCTGTACGGCAGCAACGGCTGGATCGGGCGCTGGCTGGAGCAGCCGGCGCAGGCGTTGGCGGCCAGCCTGCCGGCGCTGGCCTGGTGGTGGCCGCGGCTGGCGCTGCTGCTGGCGCTGGCTGCCATCGGCCATGCGCTGTTGCGACGCAGCCACATGCTGCTGCCGGCGCCGCTGCGCGCGCTGCAGCGCCTGCTCGGCACGCTCGCCGTGCTCAGCCTGGTCGCGCTGGGCGTCGGTGGCCTGCTGTTCGGCTACGCCGCACTGATGCAGGGCAGCGGCGCGGGCGGGATCAAGGTCGCCTACACGCCGCTGGGCATCGTCGTGGCGCTGGTGTTCGTCGGGCTGCCGTTCGTGGTGCGGATCGTGCAGCCGGTGCTGGCCGAGGCCGAGCGCGAACTGGAAGAGGCCGCGGCCACGCTCGGTGCCGGACGCTGGCAGACGGTGCGCCGGGTGCTGCTGCCGACCCTGTGGCCGGCGGTGCTGACCGGATTCACGCTGGCCTTCGCGCGCGGGGTCGGCGAGTACGGCTCGGTGATCTTCATCGCCGGCAACCTGCCCAATGCCACCGAGATCGCGCCGTTGCTGATCACCATCCGCCTGGAGGAATTCGATTACGGCGGCGCCAGTGCGATCGCCGCGGCGATGCTGCTGTTGTCGCTGCTGTCGTTGCTGCTGGTCAACGCGGCACAGGCCTGGTTCGCGCGGCGTGGCAGGGCGGTGACGTGATGGCGTCCGTGGTGTCCGCGCTGGCCGCGCGCGTCCCGGGGCGGGCCGCCGCCACCGTTCCGGTGCAGCTGCCGGCCTCGGTGGTCGACGAGCCGCGCTGGGTGCAGCGGCTGCTGATCGGCGGTGCGCTGCTGTTCCTGCTGGCGTTCCTGCTGCTGCCCTTGTTGCTGGTGTTCGTCGAGGCCTTGCGCAGCGGCGCCGACGTGTTCTGGCGCGCGATCTCCGATCCGGACGCGCTGGCGGCGATTCGCCTGACCCTGCTGGTCGCGGCGATCGTGGTGCCGTTGAACCTGGCGTTCGGCGTGGCCGCGGCCTGGGCGGTCAGCAAGCATCGCTTCCCCGGCAAGCGCCTGCTGGTGAGCCTGATCGATCTGCCGTTCTCGGTGTCGCCGGTCGTCGCCGGGCTGCTGTTCATCCTGATCTTCGGCCGCAACGGTTGGGCCTGGCCGTTGATCGACGAGGGCGTGCGGCTGTCCCTGCCGCTGCTGGGCGAGGTGGTGCTGCGCCTGCCGCGCATCGTGTTCGCGCTGCCGGGCATCGTGCTGGCCACCACCTTCGTCACCTTTCCCTTCATCGCCCGCGAGCTGATGCCGCTGATGGAGCAGCAGGGCAACGACGAGGAACTGGCGGCGCTGAGCCTGGGCGCCAGCGGCTGGCAGACCTTCCTGCGGGTGACCTTGCCGAACATCCGCTGGGGCCTGCTGTACGGCGTGCTGCTGTGCAGTGCGCGGGCGATGGGCGAGTTCGGTGCGGTGTCGGTGGTGTCCGGGCACATCCGCGGGCGCACCAACACGCTGCCGCTGCATGTGGAGATCCTCTACAACGAATACGCCTACAGCGCCGCCTTCGCCTGCGCCAGCCTGCTGGCGCTGACCGCGCTGCTGACGCTCGCCGTGAAGTCCTGGCTGCACTGGCGCCACGGCGCGGCGCTGGCCGCCACTCACCGACACTGAGGTTGCCATGAGCATCCGCGTACAACACCTGGGCAAGCACTTCGGCGATTTCGCCGCGCTCGACGACGTCGGCCTGGACATCGGCCAGGGCGAACTGCTGGCGCTGCTGGGGCCGTCCGGCTCCGGCAAGACCACGCTGCTGCGGGTGATCGCCGGGCTGGAACATGCCGATCGCGGGCGCGTGCTGATCCACGACGAGGACGCCACCGCACTGTCGGTGCAGGCGCGCCGGGTCGGCTTCGTGTTCCAGCACTACGCCTTGTTCAAGCACATGAGCGTGTACGAAAACATCGCCTTCGGCCTGCGCGTGCGCCGCGAGGCGCGCTGGACCGAGGCGCGCATCCGCGCGCGGGTGCAGGAGCTGCTGGCGCTGGTGCAGTTGCACGACCTGGAGCGGCGCTACCCGGCGCAGCTGTCCGGCGGCCAGCGCCAGCGCGTGGCGCTGGCGCGCGCGCTGGCGATCGAGCCGCGCGTGCTGCTGCTCGACGAACCGTTCGGCGCGCTCGACGCGCAGGTCCGCCGCGACCTGCGGCGCTGGTTGCGCGAGCTGCACGAACGCACCGGCCTGACCACGGTGTTCGTCACCCACGACCAGGAAGAGGCGCTGGAGCTGGCCGACCGCGTGGCGATCCTCAACCGCGGCCGGATCGCGCAGGTCGGCAGCCCCGCGCAGGTCTACGAGCAGCCGGCCTCGCCCTTCGTGTACGCCTTCGTCGGCGCGGTGAACCGCTTGCCGGCACGCCTGCACGATGGTGCCGTGCAGGTCGCCGGGCTGGCCTTGCCGGCACCGCCGACGTCGCTGGCCAGCGGCCCGGTCGAGCTGTATGTGCGGCCGGAAGATCTGGCACCGGGCAGCGAAGGCTGGGCGGCGACGGTGCTGTCGATCCAGCGCAGCGGCCCGCGCCTGCGCCTGCGCGCGCAGCTGGCGCACGGCCGCGACGAGGTGGAGGTGGAGGTGGAACTGCCGGCGGGCGAGGGGGCGCACGACTACGCGCCGGGCCAGCCACTGCATCTGCGCGCGCGCCGGTTCGGGGTGTTCGCCGCCCCTGCCTGAGGCGTGATCGGGGCAGGCCATGTCCTATTTGCCGCGCATGACGGTGGCGGTCGCTGCCGCGTGGCGGCGCGGTGCGGGTCGGGACCGGGGCTGGTCAGTACCGGGGCTGGTCAGTACCGGGCAATCAGGACACGTTGGCGATGTCCGCGCTTGGCGCGCATCCCTGGATGCCGGACACGCCGGGACCTCGGTCGGAACGAAAGTTGTTGCGCTGCAAGGTAAAAGCAGTTAAAAAATCGTGAAGGCGCGCCGCGCCCCACGTTGCAACCACCCTCGTCAACCGCAGGAGAATGACCGGTGAACAAGACCACTCTCGCCCTGGCCCTCGCACTGGCCGCTTCGCCGCTCACCGTCCTGGCCCAGGACGAGCCCACCTCGCCGATCACCGGCTCCTACGGCGTGGTCAGCGACTACGTGTTCCGTGGCGTCTCCCAGACCGACAAGGGCCCGGCGTTCCAGGCCGGCCTCACCTACACCTCGCCGTTCGGCCTGTACGTGGGCGCCTGGGGCTCCAACGTCGACTTCGGCGCTGGCGATCCGGATTGGGAAACCGATGGCTTCGTCGGCTACAACGTCGATTTCTCCCCGGACTGGAACTTCGACGTGATGGTCAACCGCTACGGCTACCCGGGCGCCGGCCGGTTGAACTACAACGAGCTGATCACCAAGACCAAGTTCCTCAAGACCTACACCCTGACCGTGGCCTACACCGACAACGTGTACAACCTGGACAAGGACAGCTTCTACTACGCGCTGGACGGGAACTGGTCGCTGCCGCAGGGCTTCAGCGTCGGCGCGCACGTCGGCCGCACCACCTACGAAAGCGCGCTGACCGCGTACCAGGACTACACCGACTACAACGTCAGCGTGGGCAAGATGGTCGGCCCGCTGGCGCTGAGCGTGGGTTACTACGACACCGACAACAAGGGTCCGGAGAACTTCACCGAGCGCCTGGCCGGTCACCGCGTCGTGGTCTCGGGCACGATCGCGTTCTGATCGCATCGCCGCCGTGAAACGACGAAGGGCGCCGCAAGGCGCCCTTCGTGTTTTCCGGCAACGCCGCGCTGCGCGGCGGACGCCTCACCAGCTCAGCACGACCTTGCCGGCCTTGCCTTCTTCCATCAGGTCGAAGCCCTTCTGGAATTCGTCGATGGTCAACTGATGGGTCAGCACCTTGCCCAGCGGGAAGCCGGACAGCACCAGCTGGGTCATCTTGTACCAGGTCTCGTACATCTTGCGGCCGTAGATGCCCTGCACGGTCAGGCCCTTGAAGATGATCTTGTCCCAGTCCGCGCCGGCGCCGCGCGGCATGATGCCGAGCATGGCGATCTTGCCGCCGTGGTACATGCAGTCGAGCATGTCGTTGAAGGCGCGCGGGTTGCCGCTCATCTCCAGGCCCACGTCGAAGCCTTCCATGTGCAGGTCGGCCATGACGTCCTTGAGCGAGGTGTTGGCGACGTTGACCACCCGCGTGGCGCCCATGTCCGCGGCCAGCTTCAGGCGGAAATCGTTGACGTCGGTGACCACCACGTTGCGCGCGCCGATGTGCTTGCAGATGCCCGCGGCGATGATGCCGATCGGGCCGGCGCCGGTGATCAGCACGTCCTCGCCGATCACGTCGAACTCCAGCGCGCAGTGCGCGGCGTTGCCGTAGGGGTCGAAGAACGCGGCCAGCTCGGAGGGGATCTGGTCGGGGATCGGCCACAGGTTCGAGGCCGGCATCACCATGTACTCGGCGAAGGCGCCGTTGATGTTGACGCCGATGCCCACCGTGTTCGGGCACAGGTGCGGGCGCCCGCCGCGGCAGTTGCGGCAGTGGCCGCAGACGATGTGGCCTTCGGCCGACACGCGCTGGCCGACCTCGTAGCCGGTGACCGCCGAGCCGAGCTGGGCGATGCGGCCGACGAATTCGTGGCCGATGGTCAGGCCGGGCTTGATGGTGCGCTGGCTCCACTCGTCCCACAGGTAGATGTGCAGGTCGGTGCCGCAGATCGCGGTCTTTTCCAGCTTGATCAGCACGTCGTTGGGGCCGGGGACCGGCACCGGCACCTGTTCCAGCCAGATGCCTTTGGCGGCGTCGCGCTTGACCAGCGCCTTCATTGTTTGCGCCATGTCGGTGCAGATTCGATGGGAAGAGGGCGCGCAGTATAAGCGCCCGGCCGGCGTGCCCATGTTGCGGCGCGGTCAGGACATGACATGTCCCAGGGTGCCATTGGTCACGGTCCGGGCGCTTGGTGACAGCCGTTACACTCTAACGTCTGTCATCAAGGAAACCGCTCGATGCGTTCGAATTCGTTGGCTGTCGCCATCGCCGCCGTCGCCGCCCTGTCCGGCGCCTCCGTCGCCCATGCCGGCGAGGGCATGTGGGTCCCGCAGCAATTGCCGGACATCGCCGGACCACTGCAGCAGGCCGGCCTGAAGCTGTCGCCGCAGCAACTGTCCGATCTCACCGGCGACCCGATGGGCGCGGTGGTCTCGCTGGGCGGCTGCACCGCCAGCTTCGTCTCGCCGCAGGGCCTGGTGGTGACCAACCACCACTGCGCCTATGGCGCGATCCAGCTCAACTCGACCGCGCAGAAGAACCTGATCCGCGACGGCTTCAGCGCCGCCAGCCAGGGTGCGGAACTCAGTGCCGGTCCGAACGCGCGCATCTATGTGCTCGACCGCATCACCGACGTCACCGCGCAGGCCAAGGCGGCGATGGCCGCCGCCGGCAACGACGCGCTCAAGCGCACGCAGGCGCTGGAGGATTTCGACAAGGCGCAGGTCGCCGCCTGCGAAGCCGACGCCGGCTACCGCTGCGAGCTGTACAGCTTCTCCGGCGGCAACACCTATCGCCTGTTCCGCACCCTGGAAATCCGCGACGTGCGCCTGGCCTACGCGCCGCCGTCGGGCATCGGCAAGTTCGGCGGCGACGTCGACAACTGGATGTGGCCGCGCCACACCGGCGACTTCTCGTTCTACCGTGCCTACGTCGGCAAGGACGGCAAGCCGGCCGCCTACGCCAAGGACAACGTGCCGTACCAGCCCAAGCACTTCCTGAAGTTCGCCGACCAGCCGCTCGGCGCCGGCGATTTCGTCATGGTGGCCGGCTATCCGGGCCGCACCAACCGCTATGCGCTGGCGTCCGAGTTCGACGCCACCGCCAACTGGGGGTATCCCACCGCCGCGCGCCAGTACCGCGACCTGATCGCCCTGGTCGAGCAGGCCGGCAAGCAGAACCCGGACATCCAGGTGAAGTACGCCGCGACCATGGCCAGCTGGAACAACGTGGCCAAGAACTACGAAGGTCAGTTGGAAGGCTTCAAGCGCATCGACGCGGCGGCCAAGAAGCACGCCGAGGAAGATGCGGTGCTGGCCTGGCTCAAGCGCCAGGGCGGCGAGGGCAAGGCCGCGCTGCAGGCGCACGCGCAACTGCTGGCGCTGGGCGAGCAGGCCAAGGCCACCCGCGACCGCGACCTGGTGCTGCGGCAGATGCAGCGGACCGGGGCGCTCGGCAGCGCGGTCATGCTGTACCGCCTGTCGATCGAACGCGCCAAGCCGGATGCCGCGCGCGAGCCCGGCTACCAGGAGCGCGACCTTCCCGAGATCGAGGGCGCGATGAAGCAGATGGAGCGCCGCTACGTCGCCTCCATGGACAGCCAGTTGCAGCGCTACTGGTTCGACCAGTATCTGAAGCTGCCGAAGGCGCAGCGCCTGCCGGCGCTGGACCAGTGGCTGGCCGGTGCCGACGCGCAGGCCGCCGCCACGCGCCTGGCCGGCACGCAACTGGGCAACACCGACGCGCGCCTGAAGTGGCTGCACGCCGATCGCGCCGCGTTCGAAGCCAGCGACGACCCGGCGCTGCGCTATGCGGTGGCGCTGATGCCGACCCTGCTGCAGATCGAGCAGGACCAGAAGCGCCGCGAGGGCGAGGAACTGCTGGCGCGGCCGCGCTACCTGCAGGCCGTGGCCGACTACAAGAAGAGCCAGGGCGAGTTCGTGTATCCCGACGCCAACTCCTCGCTGCGCATCACCTTCGGCAACGTCAAGGGCTATTCGCCCAAGGACGGCGTGGAATACACCCCGTTCACCACGCTGGAAGGCGTGGTCGCCAAGGACACCGGCGTGGAGCCGTTCGATTCGCCCAAGGCGCTGCTGGAGGCGGCCAAGGCCAAGCGCTACGGCGGGCTGGAGGACAAGCGGCTGGGTACGGTGCCGGTCAACTTCCTGTCCGACCTGGACATCACCGGCGGCAACTCCGGCTCGCCGGTGATGGACGCGCACGGCAAGCTGGTCGGCCTGGCCTTCGACGGCAACTGGGAGTCGGTGAGTTCGAACTGGGTGTTCGACCCGGCGATGACCCGCATGATCGCCGTCGACGCGCGCTACCTGCACTGGATCATGCAGGAAGTGGCGCCGGCGCCGCGGCTGCTGAAGGAGTTGAACCTGGCCAAGTGAGCCAGGCCCGACGGGCGGCGGCCACGGCCGCCGTCCGCCTGTCCGCCGCGGTCAACGCCGCGGCGGGGCACGGGGATGCGGCGCAGGGTTTCCGGCGACGGAGCGGGTATCATGCCGCTCCGTTTTCGTTTGCGAGACGGGCCCTTCCCCCCAAGGAATCCAGCGCATGCGCATTCTGCTCGCCCGCCATGGCGAAACCCCGTGGAACGCCGAAGGCCGTTACCAGGGCCAGATCGACATCCCGCTGTCGCCGGTCGGCGACGCCCAGGCGCAGGCGCTGGGCGCACGCCTGCGCGAGGTCCCGCTGACCCGCGCCGTGGCCTCGCCGCTGGCCCGCGCGCAACGCACCGCGCGCTTCGCGCTGGGGCCCGAGCGCGAGGCGCTGCTGCAGACCGATCCGGACCTGCAGGAAATCGCCCATGGCGAGTGGGAAGGCCTGCTGGCCAGCGAGATCCACGAGAAGGATCCGGCGCGTCTGCGCGCCTGGCGCGAGGAGCCGGACACGGTGCTGATGCCGGGCGGCGAGTCGCTGCGGCAGGTGCTGGAGCGCTCCTGGCGCGGCTTGGCCCGCGCCGCCGAGGGCCTGGGCGAACACGACACGCTGCTGGTGGTGGCGCACGATGCGGTCAACCGCGTAATTCTGTGCCGGGTGCTGGGCCTGCCGATCGCGCGGCTGTGGAGTTTCCGCCAGGCGCCGACCACGCTGAACCTGCTGGAAGGGCCGGACGTGGAGCATCTGGAGGTGGTGCGGCTGAACGATTGCGCGCATCACACGCCATTCTTCGGTGAGGCGAAGCATCGGGCGCTGTAGGACGGACATGATGCGCGGATAGCGTGCGCCGTCCCATCTTTGGGCTGATTTGTTTCACTTCCGATGCGAGCCTCTGGGCCGTTGCCGTTGCCGTTGCCGTTGCTTTGCTTTTCGGGATCCCGTGAGCCGCGGCACTTGGCCTGGGCGAAAACCCCGAAGGGGCGGCGCGCAGGAAGCGCGCCGTTTTTCGCCGGCACATGGATGTGCCGTCGAAAAATGCCCAGGCCAAGTGCGAACCCGGAGCGCGCAGCGCGGAGGGCGCGGCGCCCGGGTGTGCTTGACCAGCCATTCGGCTGATAAAGCGCGTCTTTTGGTTACTTTTCTTTGCACAAGCAAAGAAGTGCTTCTCAGCAGCCGGAGGCTGATCAAAGTGACTCGCGCGTCAGCGCGAAAGCTGTCGCTTCCAAAGCTGTTGCTTCTGACAAAGGCGAGCGAGCGCGCTTGCCTGAAAGGCTAGAAATACACAAATGAACACCCTCCCCGAATGGCTCGCCTACATCGAGCGCCAACATCCCCAGGACATCGCCATGGGCCTGGAGCGGGTGCGCACGGTTGCCGCGCGCATGCGCCTGACCAAGCCGGCCAAGCATGTCATCACCGTCGGCGGTACCAACGGCAAAGGCTCGACCGTCGCCTTCATCGAGGCGATCGCACGCGCCGCCGGCTGGCGCGTGGGCAGCTACACCTCGCCGCACCTGCTGCGCTACAACGAGCGCGTGCGCCTCGACGGCGAAGAGGCCAGCGATGCCGACCTGGTCACCGCCTTTGCGGCAGTGGAGGCCGCGCGCGCCGATACCGCGCTGACCTATTTCGAATACGGCACGCTGGCGGCGCTGTGGCTGTTCCAGCAGGCCACGTTGGATCTGGCCGTGCTGGAAGTCGGGCTCGGCGGCCGCCTCGATGCGGTGAACCTGGTCGATGCCGACGTGGCGGTGATCACCACCGTGGACATCGACCACACCGATTGGCTCGGCAACGACCGCGAGGCGATCGGTGCGGAGAAGGCCGGCATCGCGCGGCCGTGGAAGCCGCTGGTGCTGGGCGAGATCGATCCGCCCTCCAGCGTGCTGCGCCGCGCCTACGCGATCGGTGCCAATGCGTTGCGCGCCGGCAGCGACTTCTTCCACGAGCCGATCGACGCCGAGCGCTGGCGCTGGCGCGACGTCGGCACCGAACTGCAGTTGCCGCTGCCGCAACTGCGTGCGCCGGTGCAGCGCGCCAACGCCGCCACCGCCATCGCCGCCCTGCGCGCGCTGCGCCGGTCGCTGCCGCGCAGCGCCTACGCCGAGGGCATCGCCGCCGCACGCCTGCGCGGGCGCCTGCAGCCGTGCGTGCGCGACGGCGTGGAGGTGCTGGTCGACGTCGGCCACAACCCGCAGGCGGCGCGCGAGCTGGCCGCCGCGCTGCAGGCGCAGCCGGTCGCCGGCCGCACCTGCGCGGTGTTCGCGGCGCTGGCCGACAAGGACGCCGCCGGCGTGGTGGAGGCACTGGCCGCGCAGGTCGATGCCTGGCACCTGGCGGGGTTGGGCGGCAACCGCGGCCAGAGCGCTGCGCAGTTGCGCGCGCGGCTGGCGGGCACGGCCGCCGCCGAGGCGGGCGTCGCCGAGAGGGTGGCGCAGGCTCTGCAGGCGGCGCTGGCGCAGGCACGACCGGGCGACCGGGTGCTGGTGTTCGGTTCGTTCCATACCGCCGCCGAGGCCTTGCACTGGCTGCATTCAGCCGGCTGATCCCGCCCCCGGGCGGGCCGACCTTATAATCGCGACGGCACTCCGCCACGCCGCCCCTCACCCTTTCCGTGGATACCGTCCTGAAACAGCGATTGATTGGCGCCCTCGTCCTGGTAGCGCTCGCCGTGATCTTCCTGCCGATGCTGGTGAAGGGGCCTGCGCCCGACAGCGGCGTGGCCAATGTGCCGCTGAAGGCGCCCGAGGCGCCGGCCGACGGCCAGTTCGAGACCCGCGAACTGCCGCTGGTGACCCCGGGCGATGCGCCCAGCGGCGGGGCAGTGGGCATGACCAAGACGCCGGGCGCCACGCCCGCGCCGGCGCCGGTCCAGAACAATCCCGATGCCGCCGACCTGGCCGATCCGGCCGCCGGCAGCGCCGCGCAGCCGCTGCCGCCGAGCGTGGCCGCCGGCAACTACGCGGTGAACTTCGGTGCGTATGCCACCGCCGCCGATGCCGATGCGGTGATCGCGCGGCTCAAGCAGGCGCAACTGCCGGGCTTCCGCGAGCAGGCCACGATCGGCGGGCGCCAGGCCTGGCGGGTGCGGATCGGGCCGTATGCCGATCGCGCCCAGGCCGAATCGGTGCGCCTGCAGGCGGTCAAGGTCCGCAACGACGTCAATGCCCAGGTGGTGACCCTGGATGCGGCGCCGAGCAACGCGACCCCGACCGGCGCCGCGCCGGCTGCCGCCAGCCATGTCGCCGCCGCCGCGCCCGCTGCCCCGGCCAAGACCGAGGCGCTGCCGCCGGAGCCGGCCAAGCCGGTCGCCACCACCAAGCCGGCGACACCGCCGGCGCCCAAGCCGGAACCGGCCAAGCCCGAACCCACCAAGCCCGAACCCACCAAGCCGGCGGCCCCTGCGGCCACCACGGCAGCGGCCAAGCCGGCGCCGAGCGTGCCGGCTGCGCCTGCGGCGTCCGGCACCGGCTTCGCCGTGCAGCTGGGCGCCTTCGGCAAGGCCGAGGACGCCAATGCCCTGCGCGACAAGGTGCGCGCCGCCGGCTTCAGCGCCTTCGTCGAACAGGTGCGCACCGACAAGGGCGCGCTGAACCGTGTACGGGTGGGGCCGGTCGCCAACCGTGCCGACGCCGAGCAGTTGCGCGCCCAGGTGGCGGCCAAGGTCGGCATCAGCGGTATGGTACGTCCACATCCTTGATCGGGCCGCGGCCCATGGAGTAGCACGATGGTCCAGGGAAGGCAGGCGCGACGCGCGATCGGCGCGATGCAGCGGCTCGGCCGCGGGAGGCGCGCATGATCGACATGGTGCTGTTGACGGTGATCCTGGTCTCGGCCCTGCTCGGGGCCCTGCGTGGGTTCGTCGGCATCGTGGTCGGCACGCTGTCCTGGTTCCTGGCCGGTTGGGCCACGTTCCAGTTCGGCGGCAATACCGGGCGCTGGCTCGCCGATGGGGCGCGGCCGAGCATGAGCTACTACCTGGGCGGCTACGCGCTGACCTTCGTGACGGTGATGGCGGTGGTGGCCATCGTCGGCATGGTGATCCGCACCGCGGTGCGCTCGACCGCGCTGTCGGGCACCGACCGCGCGCTCGGCTTCGGCCTGGGCACGGTGCGCGGCGGTTTCTTCGCCGCGGTGCTGGCCTTCCTGATGAGCTTCACGCCGCTGACCCGCGAGCCGGACTGGCAGCATTCGATGGTGCTGCCGGTGCTCAGCCCGGGGGTGGGCTGGATGCGCGCGCAGATGCCGGACTGGCGCATGCCGCAGATGCCGCAGTTGAACCTGTCGCAGATGCCGCAACTGAACGTGTCGCAGATGGATTTGGGCAACTTGCCCGCGGCAGGCGATAATGCCGCGCTGGGCAACGCCCTGCAGGCCAGCGGGCTGCAGGAGATGATGTCCAAGGCCCTGGGACGTCCCGGGGTACGGTCCGCGCAGCCCGGGAGCGATCCGTCGCAACTGATGCCCGCGAACATCGATCCGGCGCAGGCGCGTCCGGCGCAATTCGACCCGGCACGGGTCGAACCCAACGGCCAGGCACGGCCACCTTCCCAATAGCGGCGTTCCCGCCGCGGAGAGCGTTGACATGTGTGGCATCGTCGGAATCGTCGGCAACCAGAACGTGGCCGGGCAACTCTATGACGGCCTGGCCGTGCTGCAGCACCGCGGCCAGGACGCGGCGGGCATCGCCACCGCCGATGGCACCCGCCTGCGCGTGCAGAAGGCCAACGGCCTGGTCCGCGACGTCTTCGACGAGAAGCGCATGGCGGTGCTGGAAGGGCGCGTCGGCATCGCCCACTGCCGCTATCCGACCGCCGGATCCGAGGGCATGGACGAGGCGCAGCCGTTCTACGTGAATTCGCCGTACGGCATCGCGCTGGCCCACAACGGCAACCTGGTCAACACCGAGGCCTTGCGCCAGCAGGTGTTCGAGGCCGATCGCCGCAACATCAACACCGATTCGGACAGCGAAGTGCTGCTGAACGTGTTCGCCTACGAGCTGGACGCGCAGCGCATGCTGACCCCGGAAGCGGCGATCCGTGCGGTGGCCGGCGTGCACCGCCGCTGCAAGGGCGGCTACGCCGTGGTCAGCGTGGTGCTGGGGCTGGGCCTGGTCGCGTTCCGCGATCCGCACGGCATCCGCCCGCTGGTGCTGGGCAAGCGCGAGGGCGCGGAGGGCGACGAGTACATCGTCGCCTCCGAATCCTCGGCGCTGGACATCCTCGGCTTCACCCGCGTGCGCGACGTGCGTCCGGGCGAAGCGCTGGTCATCACCGGCCGCGGCGAGCTGTTCTCCGAGGTCTGCGCCTCGCCCACCGACCACACCCCGTGCATCTTCGAGTACGTGTACTTCGCGCGCCCGGACTCGATGATCGACAACGTCTCGGTGCACAAGGCGCGCATGCGCATGGGCATGAAGCTGGGCGAGAAGATCCTGCGCCTGCGCCCGGACCACGACATCGACACCATCATCCCGATCCCGGACACCTCGCGCGACGCCGCGCTGGAGATCTCCAACGTGCTCGGGGTGAAGTACCGCGAGGGCTTCGTCAAGAACCGCTACATCGGCCGCACCTTCATCATGCCGGGGCAGGGGGAGCGGGTGAAGTCGGTGCGCCGCAAGCTCAACCCGATCCACCTGGAATTCCGCAACCGCGTGGTGCTGCTGGTCGACGATTCGATCGTGCGCGGCACCACCAGCCGGCAGATCGTGCAGATGGCGCGCGACGCCGGCGCGCGTAAGGTGTACCTGGCCAGCGCCGCACCGCCGGTGCGCTATCCCAACATCTACGGCATCGACATGCCGGCCGCCGACGAACTGGTCGCGCACGGCCGCAGCGAGCAGGAGATCCAGGAATTCCTCGGCTGCGACTGGCTGATCTACCAGGATCTGGAAGACCTGGAGACCGCGGTGCGCGAAGGCAACCCGGAACTGAAGGCGTTCGACTCCTCGTGCTTCAACGGCCAGTACACCACCGGCATCGAGCCCGGCTATTTCGAGCGGATCATGCAGTTGCGCTCGGACGAGGCCAAGCGCAAGCGCCGTGCCTGAGCCCCGCGGCGCCAGTGCCCTGGCGCAGCGCATGCCTGCATGGGCGGGCCGGCCGCCGCTGGTGGCGCCGTGAACGGCGACCTGTACCAGGCCGCGCGTGCCTGCCTGGACGCGGCCGACCCCGACGAGAAAGTCGCGCTGACTCAGCGCCATGCCGCGGCTTGGCGCGATGGCGCGCTGGCGGTGCAGGCCGCCGCGCCGGCACCTGAGCCGATCCGCATGCCGGGACGGCCGCCACGGCCGCTGCTGGTGCACCCGCGCGAACTGCCGCGGCGCGGCCTCGGCAGCGCCGAGGGCCGCGCCGCCTTCATCCACGCCATTGCCCACATCGAACTCAACGCCATCGACCTGGCCTGGGACGCGGTCTACCGCTTCCGCGGCCTGCCGCCGGCGTTCTATGCCGATTGGGTGGCGGTGGCGGACGACGAATCGCGCCATTTCGTGCTGCTGCGCGACCGCCTGCGCGCGCTGGGCCACGCCTATGGCGATTTCGCCGCGCACAACGGCCTGTGGGAGATGTGCGAGAAGACCGCCCACGACGGCCTGGCGCGGATGGCGCTGGTGCCGCGGGTGCTGGAGGCGCGCGGCCTGGACGTGACCCCGGGCATGATCGCCAAGCTGCGCGCGCTCGGCGACGACGCCACCGCCGACATCCTGGAGATCATCCTGCGCGAGGAAGTGGCGCACGTGGCCGCCGGCTCGCGTTGGTACCGCTGGTACTGCGCGCAGGCCGGGATCGAGCCGCGCGCCCGCTTCGCCGCCCTGCTGCGCGAGTACGCCGGCGGCTATCTGCACGGCCCGTTCAACCTGCAGGCGCGCCTGCTGGCCGGGTTCGACGAGGACGAATTGCTGGCCCTGCAGCAGCAGGCCGGCTGAGGCGGTATCGCCCTGCGGGGCGGTGCACGCGTTGCGGCAACGCGCTGGTGTGGGCGGCATGACCGTCGGGATGCGTGCTTTCTGTGACGCCTATCTCCGAGCTGCGACCCCGCTGCATTTGGTGCTTGCGCTGAACGGTGGCTGAGCGGCTAATCGAACTCCCCCACGCGGCCTCCCCCGATCTGGCCGCGCGCGGGGCGACGTTCGTCCCTACTCACCACCCCAGGAGTCCGACATGAAGTCGATGTGCAGCCTGACCGCGATGCTTGCCCTGTGTGTCGCCGGTTCCGCCTCTGCGGCGGGAAAGCCCCTGTTCCAGAGCAGCCAGTACGTCTCCAAGTCCATCGCCGGCGAGCCCGCGCTGAGCCGCCTGCTGGCCAATCCCTCCACCGGCGCGGTGCAGCGGGTCGGCGTGGACGCCGCCGCCGTCACCGCCGGGCAGGCCCAGCTGGAACTGGACCTGCTGGGCAAGCGCGTCACCGCCACGCAGCTGAAGACCGAGCAGTTGGAAGGCGGCAACAGCATCTGGTACGGCAACCTCGGCAATGCCGCGGTGGCGCGGACCCGTGCGCCCTCCGGCCTGGACCCGCTGAACTCGGCGATCCTGGTGCGCAGCGGCGACACCATCACCGGCAGCATCCGCAGCAATGGCACGCTGTTCCACCTGCGGCCGATCACCGGCGGCGGCCATGTGCTGGTGGAGGTCGACGAACGGCGCATGCCGGCCGAGCATCCGGCCGACTACGCCCTGCTGCCGACGGTGCAGATGCCGCAGTCGGTGATCGACGAGCGGATGACCGCCGCCGGCGCCTCCTCCGGTTCGCCCGCGACCATCCGCGTGCTGGTGGTGGCGACCAACAAGGCGGTGACCAGCTACGGCGGCAACATGCAGTCGCTGGTGCAGTTGGCGGTGGCCGAGTCCAACCAGGGCTACAGCAACAGCAACGTCGGCATCACCATGCAGCTGGCCGGCTACGAGACCACCAACTACACCGAGTCCGGCGACTTCAACACCGACCTGACCCGCTTCCGCGGCACCAGCGACGGCTACATGGACAGCATCCATACCTCGCGCAACAGCACCGCGGCCGACGTCGGCGTGCTGATCATCGACAATTCCAGCTACTGCGGCCTGGCCTCGGGCATCGGCTCCACCGCTGCCACCGCGTTCGCGGCGGTGTACTGGGATTGCGCCACCGGCTACTACAGCTTCGCCCACGAGATCGGGCACCTGCAGAGCGCGCGCCACGACGTGGCCACCGACTCCAGCACCTCGCCGTACGCCTACGGCCACGGCTATCGCTATGGCAACAGCTGGCGCACGATCATGGCCTACAACTGCAGCAGCAGTTGCCCGCGACTGAACTACTGGTCCAACCCGAACGTGTCCTACAACGGGGTGCCGATGGGCAATGCCAGCAGCGCCGACAACCAGCGCGTGCTGGTCAACACCAAGGCGACGGTGGCCGGGTTCCGTTGAGCCGGCGCGCACGTGGTGCAGGCTGCATGCCTGCGCCACGCGCGGCGAAGACGGCCGGAGCGGGCGCGGCGGCGTCCGCTTCGGCTATGCTGGGAAGCGGCGCCGGCGCGGCCGGTGCCGACCGACTTCCTGGGAGCGACGATGTTCAAGCGCATGCGACTGCCGGCCGCGCTGCTGCTGGCGATGCTCAGCGCGGGCTGCGGCCCCGCCCCGGATCGGCAGACCGAGACTCCGTCGCCGACCGCCAAGACCGACGCGCCGCGGGCGACCCCGCCGGCCGACACCTTCGACGAAAACCGTGCGATGGACCTGCTGCAGGCGCGCCTGACCGCCGATCGCGCCTATCCCGACCTGCCGTGCCTGGGCTACGCCATCGAGAACGACGGGGACGATGCCGCCTCCGCGACCGCGTCTGCAGCGGCCGCCTCCAAGCCCGTCGCGCCGGCGGCGATCGAGATCGCGGTGCGCGAGAAACACGGCGACGGCTGCCCCGGCGACCCGCAGACCGAACCGGTTCGCGACCGCTTCCGCGTCGAGCGCTCCGGCGCGATTCGCTGGTACGACGTAGTGGACGGCGACTTCGTCGATTACGCGCAATGGCGGCAGCAGCAAGCCAGCGGCGGCTAGCCCTGAGCGACGTGGCTTCGCGCCCTGGCCGACGCGTGGTTGCCGCGGGACGCGGCAAGGAAATGCGGATGGATGGAGGCGACGCGCACGCGGACGAGGGCGACGTCGCGCGTCACTGCCACGCCGGTTGCGACGTTCCATGAGGCAGGCAGTGGCCAGCCGATGCGTCCAAGTGCCGGACTCGGCGGTCCCGCGGAATTCCGGGTCGGAGCGTAGTTCGGTCTTATCCTACGGTCGCGCGTTCGCCGCAGGAGAGTGCTGCGCCGGCGCTGCGTGCGCGTCGCCGCGTTGCGCGCGACGGCGCCGGAAGCGTGCGCTAGAGCTGTTGCAACTGGCAGCCCTGCGCGTCCACGCGCAGCACCGAGCCCTGTTCGTACCAGTCGCCGAGCACGATGCGGGTGCAGGCGCGGCCGTCCACGTCCAACGCATGCACCGCCGGCCGATGGGTGTGGCCATGGATCATCCGCGCCACGCCGTAGCGGGCGAAGGTGGCGGCGACTTCGGCCGGCGCCACGTCGGTGACGGTCTCGAACTGCGCACGATCGCCCTGTTTCAGGTCGGCCTGGCGCGCCTGGCTGGCGGCGCGCGCCTGTTGCGCGTAGGCGATGCGCGCGGCCAGCGGCTGCGCCAGGAACTGCTGTTGGAAGGCCGGGTCGCGGGTCTGCGCGCGGAACGCCTGGTAGGCGGTGTCGTCGGTGCACAGCAGGTCGCCGTGCAGCAGCAGGGTCGGCTCGCCGTACAGATCGATCACGCAGGGATCGGGCAGCAGGCGCAGGCCGGCGCGTTGCGCATAGTCGGCGCCGAGCAGGAAGTCGCGGTTGCCGTGCATGAAGAACACCGGCACCCCGGCCGCGTGCAGCGCGTGCAACTCCAGTGCCACCGCATCGGCGGCCTCGGACGGCGTGTCGTCGCCGATCCAGGCCTCGAACAGGTCGCCGAGGATGTACAGCGCCTCGGCCTGGCGCGTCTCCCCGCGCAGGAAATCCAGAAACAGCGCGGTGATCGCCGGCCGTGCCGGGTCCAGATGCAGGTCGGAGATGAACAGCGTGGTCATTTGGCCATTGTAGTACGGCCGGGATTGGGGATTCGGGATTTGGGATTGGATGGCAGCCGCGAGCGCAGGCGTTGCTAGGCTTTACGTAGGAGCGCGGCTTCAGCGGCGACCTTTGGCCTTCCATGCGTCGCGGCTGAAACCGCTCCTACACGGATCGCGGAGAGGGCCTGACGCCATCCCGAATCTCCAATCCCGAATCCCGGCTCCTCACCCAACCAGCCACAACGACACGCCCGCCAGCAGCGCGCCGATGCCGGTGGCGGCGAGCACGTCGCTGGGGTAGTGCAGGCCCAGCACCACCCGCGACAGCGCCACGCAGGCGATGAAGGGCACCAGCAGCGGTGCCAGCCACGGGTAGTAGGCGAGGGCGACGATGCCGAAGGACACCGCGTGCAGGGTGTGGCCGGAGGGGAAGCTGAACTCGTCCAGCGGCGCCACCCAGGCGCGGATGCGCAGGTCGGCGGCGTACGGGCGCGGGCGGCGGGTCCAGCGCTTCAGGCCCTTGTACAGGCTCAGCGCGACCACGCCGGTGGCGGCCATGTGCGCGGAGGCGAACACGCCGTCCATGCCGTCGCACAGCACCAGCAGGGTCATCAGCGCATACCAGAACACGCCGTCGCCGAGCCGGCTGATCGCCGAGAAGAAGCGCCGCACCGAGCGTCGCCGGCACCAATGATTGGCGCGCCGGCACCAGCGGGTCTCGTGCCCGCGCAGGATCTCAAGCCGCGTCGACATGCGTCCTCCGGGTCTGTGCCAGTTGGTTGAGCAGCGCATCGAAATCGGCCACCACCCGCTCCGGGCGCAGTTGCTGCATCGACGCGCAGGCGGCCTCGCCCAGGCGCCGGCGCAGCGCGTCGTCGCTGCCCAGGCGCAGGGCGGCGGCGATGAAGGCGTCGTCGTCGGCCACCGCCGCACCGTTGAGGCCGTCGCGCAGGTATTCGCGTGCCGCACCGTAGTCGAAGGCGACCGTGGCCACGCCGCTGGCCATCGCCTCCAGGGTCACGTTGCCGAAGGTCTCGCTGCGGCTGGGGAACAGGAACAGGTCGCCGCTGGCGAAATGCCGCGCCAGCGCGTCGCCGCGCTGGATGCCGCAGAAAATGAAGTCCGGGTTCTCCTGCGCCAGGCGCTCGCGCAGCGGGCCGTCGCCGACCCAGACGAAGCGCGCGCGCGGGCGCAGCTGCTGCAACTGGCGGAACGCACGCACCGCCAGCGGCAGGTTCTTCTCCGAGGCGATGCGGCCCACGTACAGCACCGCGCAATCGTCGTCGTGCAGGCCCCACTGCGCGCGCAACTGCGCATCGCGTCGCTGCGGCTCGAACTGCTTGCTGTCCACCGCCCGCGCCAGCAGGCGTACCCGCTCGAAGCCCTGGGTGGCGAGGAAGTCGCGCAACTCGCGGGTCGGCACCAGGGTCGCCTGGGCCTGGTTGTGGAAGCGCCGCATCCAGCGCAGCGCGGTCGACTGCAGCCAGGCGGCGCCGTACTGCGGCAGGTATTCGTCGAAGCGGGTGTGGAAGCCGGTGGCGATCGGAATGCCCAGGCGCCGCGCGCTGCGCAGCGCGGACCAACCCAGCGGGCCCTCGGTGGCGATGTACACCGCATCCGGCGGCGCCGCCTGCCACAGCCGGGTCAGGCGGCGTGGTGCCGGCAGGCCGAACTTCAGTCCGGGGTAGCGCGGCAGCGCCGCGCCGCGCACCAGCCGCAGGTCCGCCGGGTCGGCGTCGCCGGCCTGGCGCGGGCGCACCACGTCGACGGTATGGCCGCGTGCGCGCAGCCCCAGTTCCAGCCCCTGCACGGTCAGCGCGACGCCGTTGACCTCAGGGGGATACGTCTCGGTGACGATCGCGTAGCGCATGCGGGGGCTCCGGTTTGACAAAGCCTCGCGCACCGCAGTGAAGCGAACATGTCCAGCGCATGTAGGAACGATGACGCCAAAAGCCGGGATTCGGGATTCGGGATTCGGAATTTCGCAAGTTCGTCGTCGTGCCGCTTTTCTGTGGGAGGGGCTTCAGCCCCGACGCGGTATCGGTAAGGCGTCGGGGCTGAAGCCCCTCCCACAAAAAAGCCGCGGTGTCGCGGTTTCGGGGAGGGCGGCTTTTCTTTCAAAAACCGACACTTTTTCCATGAAATCGCTTGACCGCGATTTGACCGCGGACAGCATGCTGCCATCCCGAATCCCGAATCCCGAATCCCGAATCCCGAATCCCGAATCCCGAATCCCGAATCCCGAATCCCGAATCCCAGCCCTCAAGCCACAAACGGCCGGAAATTGATCCCCAGCCCCGCCATGCCCTCGACCTCGCCGATCAGGTCGGCGCGCTGCAACGGCCGCGATTCGATCCACGGCTGCGACAGGATCAGGTGCAGGTTGGCGCCATCGGCCTTCAGTTCCAGCGCCGGGATCGGGTCGGCCTCGTGCGCGCGGTGCAGCAGCACCGCCAGGCGCAGCAGCGCGGCCTTGCGCTTGGCGCTGAGCAGCAGGCGGTCGGGCAGCGCGTCGAAGGCAGTCTTGGCCACGTTGCGACGGTGCGTGCGTACCAGCGTGGCTAGCACCTGCTGCTCCTGCCGCGAGAAGCCGGCGATGTCCGAATGCTCCAGCACGTAGGCGCCATGCACGTGGTACTGGCTGTGCGCGATGGCCTGGCCGAGTTCGTGCAGGCGCGCGGCCCAGCTGAGCATGCGGCCGTCGTCGGCATCCAGCGCCCAGTCGCCGGCGACCTGCTCGAACAGCGCCATAGCGGTGTGCTCCACGCGCGCGGCCTGCGCCTCGTCGATGCCGTAGCGCCGGGTCAGCGCGGCGATCGCGCTCTCGCGCGGATCGTTCTGGCCGGCGCGGCCGAGCATGTCGTAGAGGATGCCTTCGCGCATGGCCGCCTTGCTCACCATCAGCCGTTGCAGGCCCAGCGCCTGGAATGCCGCCTCCAGCACCAGCACGCCACCGGCGATGATCGGCCGGCGGTCGGCGGACAGGCCCGGCAGGTCGATGTCCTCGATGCGCTTGGCCAGCAGCAGGCGCTCGCGCAGTTGCGGCAGCGCCTCGGCGGTGATCGCGCCCTTGGTCAGCTTCATCGCCGCGCAGATCTCGCCGATCGCCTTGTGCGTGCCGGACGAACCCAGCGCCTCGTGCCAGCCCAGCGCCCGGTACTGTCCGGCGAACTGCTGGAACTCGGCGCCGATCTCGGTCAGCGCGTCCTTCCACTTCTTCTTGGACAGCTTGCCGCCGGGGAAGAAGCGCCGCGTGCTGGCGATGCAGCCGGCCTGCAGGCTCTCGCGTTCCAGGGTCTGGAAGCCGCTGCCGATGATGAACTCGGTGGAGCCGCCGCCGATGTCGATCACCAGGCGCCGCTGGTCCGGCTTGGGCGGTTGCGCGTGGGCCACGCCCAGGTAGATCAGGCGCGCTTCCTCGCGGCCGCTGACCACTTCGATCGGATGGCCCAGCGCGGTTTCGCCGGGAATCAGGAAGGTCTGCGGCGAGCGCAGCTGGCGCACGGTGTTGGTGGCCAGCGCGCGCACGCGCAGCGAGGGCAGGTCGCGGATGCGCTGGCCGAAGCGCGCCAGGCATTCCAGCGCGCGCTGCCGCGCCTCGGCGGACAGCCCGCCCTTGTTGTCCAGGCCGTCGGCCATGCGCACGGTCTCGCGCAGGCGGTCCACCACCCGCAACTGCCCGAGCTGATAGCGGGCGATGACCATGTGGAAACTGTTGGAACCCAGGTCGATGGCGGCCAGCAGGTCGCCGTCGCGCAGCGGCGGATGAGTGGGGGAGGTGGCAGGCATGGCGGAATGGTAGCCGATGCGCGGCGCACGCCGTGGAGACGGCGCCGCGCTGCGCTCAGAGCCCGTCGAGCAGGGCCAACTGCGCCGAATGCGGCGGTTGGTCCTGGCCCGGCGCCAGCTTGCGGTAATTGCCGTCGGCGTTCAGTTCCCAGGCGTTGAGATTGTCCGCCAGGTAGTTCTGCAGCACCTCGCGGTGGATGCGCTTGACCAGGTCCGGATCGAGGATCGGGAAGCCGGTCTCCACGCGCCGCAGCAGGTTGCGCTCCAGCCAGTCGGCGCTGGCGCAGAACAGTTCCGGCGCACCGTCGTTGCCGAACCAGTAGACCCGGCTGTGCTCGAGGAAACGGCCCACGATCGAGCGCACCCGGATGTTGTCGGACACGCCCGGCACGCCGGGGCGCAGGGTGCAGGCGCCGCGCACGATCAGGTCGATCTTCACGCCGGCCTGCGAGGCCGCGTACAGCGCACGGATCACCTGCGGCTCGTTGAGCGCGTTCATCTTGGCGATGATGCGGCCCGGGCGGCCGGCATGCGCCAGCTTGGTCTCGCGTTCGATCCGGTGCAGCACACCCGGGTGCAGGGTGAAGGGCGATTGCAGCAGGCGCTTGAGGCGGATCTTCGGCGCCAGGCCGGACAACTGCTGGAACAGCAGGTGCACGTCGTTGCCGATGTCCACGTCGGCGGTGATCAGGCTCAGGTCGGTGTAGGCGCGCGCGGTCCCGCTGTGGTAGTTGCCGGTGCCCAGGTGCACGTAGCGGCGCAGCTTGCGGCCCTCGCGGCGCACGATCAGCAGCATCTTGGCGTGGGTCTTGTAGCCGACCACGCCGTACACCACCTGCACGCCGGCTTCCTGCAGGCGATCGGCCAGGCCCAGGTTGGCCTCTTCGTCGAAGCGCGCGCGCAGCTCCACCACCACGGTGACGTCCTTGCCGTTGCGCGCGGCCAGCACCAGCGCATCGACGATCGCCGAATCCTTGCCGGTGCGGTACAGGGTCTGCTTGATCGCCAGTACGTTGGGGTCGATCGCGGCCTGCTTGATCAGGTCCAGCACCGCGGTGAAGGCGTCGAACGGATGGTGCAGCAGCACGTCGCCGGCGGCGGCGATCTCGAAGATGCCTTCGCTGTCGCGCAGGGTGCGCGGGTTCATCGGCGGATACTTCAGGTCCGGGCGCTGCACCAGGTCGTAGACCTGGTTGACCCGGCTCAGGTTGACCGGGCCGTTGATCCGGTAGACCGCATTCTCCGGCAGTTCGAAGTTCTGCAGCAGGGTGCGCACGATCGACTTCGGGCAATCCTCGGCGATCTCCAGCCGCACCGCCGGCCGATAGCCGCGGTTGACCAGTTCGTCGCGCAGCGCCAGCGCCAGGTTCTCCACTTCCTCCTCGTCCACCACCAGTTCCGAGTTGCGGGTGACGCGGAACTGGTAGGAGCCCATCACCTCCATGCCCGGGAACAGCTCGTCGACGAAGGTGGACAGCACCGAGGACAGGAACACGAAGCTCTGGCCGCCCTCGGACAGGCTTTCCGGCAACTGGATGATGCGCGGCAACGAGCGCGGCGCGCGCACGATCGCCAGGTGGCCGACGCGGCCGAACGCGTCGGTGCCCTTGAGCACCACCACGATGTTCAGCGACTTGTTGAGGATCTTCGGGAACGGATGCGCCGGATCCAGGCCCAGCGGCGACAGCACCGGCATGATCTCGTTACGGAAGTAGGCGCGCAGCCAGCGCTTCTGCCGCGCGTTCCAGGAGTGGCGACCGAGCACGCCGATGCCGGCGTCCTTCAGCGCCGGGCGCAGCACCTCGTTCCAGCAGCGGTACTGCTGGTCGACCAGTTGCGCGGCGCGGTCGTGGATCGCGTTGAGGATGGCGTTGGGGCTCATGCCGTCCGGCGCCGGCGGCAGCCCGAATTCCTGGGCATGGCGCACGGTGGCGGCGCGGATCTCGAAGAACTCGTCGAGGTTGGTGCAGGAGATGCACAGGAAGCGCAGCCGCTCCAGCAACGGCACCTGCGGATCCTGCGCCTGCGCCAGCACCCGGAAATTGAAGTCCAGTTGCGACAGTTCGCGGTTGAGGTACAGCGCAGGGTCGCGCAGCGGGTCGCTGGGAACGTCCGGTGGCGGCGTGGGCGGCAGGGCGGCGGCGCGGGGCATGGCGGTACTCGTTAGACGGAGGTCAGGGTGGCATGGTCGTGCCGCGGATGCACGCGCCCGGCACCGAAGTGGCAGGAGAAGGTGCTGCCCTTGCCGACTTCGCTCTCGATCTCCAGCCGCGCCTGGTGCAGGCCGAGCACGTGCTTGACGATCGACAGGCCCAGGCCGGTGCCGCCGCTCTCGCGCGAGCGGCTGCTGGAGACGCGGTAGAAGCGTTCGGTGATCCGCGGCAGGTGATGCGCGGGAATGCCGTAGCCGCTGTCGCGCACCGACAGCACCGCACCGTCGCCTTCGCGGGCGAAGCGGATGCGGATGGTGCCGCCGGCCGCGGTGTAGCGCACCGCATTGGTGACCAGGTTGGAGAAGGCGCTGTGCAGTTCCTTGTTGGAACCGACCAGGTCGCAATCGGCCTCGTCGTGGACCTCGATGCGGTGCCGGCCCTGGCTGTGCGCCTCGGCCTCGCGGCGCAGCGTGGCCAGCATCGGCGCCATCGCGATCGACTCCTCGTTGGCGTGCTCCTGCGATTCCAGCCGCGACAGGGTCAGCAGGTCCTCGACCAGTTGGGTCATGCGCTGCGACTGCTTGCGCATCTCGGCGATCATCGGCCCCGAATCCGGAAAGTCCTCCGGGTCCAGCATGTCCAGGTAGCCATGCACCACGGTCAGCGGCGTGCGCAGCTCGTGCGAGACGTTGGCGACGAAATCGCGGCGCACCTGCTCCAGTTGCAGCAGCTTGCTGACGTCGCGCGCGACCAGCAGCCAGTGGTCCTCGGAATAGGGGATCAGGCGCAGGTTCAGGCGCAGGCGCTCGTCGACCGGCGAGGGCATGTCCAGCATCGGCTCGGCGTTGCGGCCGGCGCTGAGCCAGTGCGCCAGCGGCATCGGCTGCAGGCGCTCCACCACCGGTGCGCCGAGGTCGCCGGGATGGCGCAGGCCGAGCAGGGTGCCGGCCGCCTCGTTGAACCACTGGATGCGCTGGCTGTTGCGGTCCACTACCACCACCGCGTCGGGCAGCGCCGCGGCGGCGGCGCGATAGGCGCGCAGCATGTCCAGCAGGCGCCGCTTGCGCACGCGCATTTCCGCCTGGCTGCGGTACAGCAGCCGGTCCAGCTCGTTCCACACCCCGGTGCCGGCCGGCGGCTCCCAGCGCTGGCGCGCGGTCAGCCGTCGCAGCACGCGCCGCAGCCGCCAGTAGTGCCAGCCCATCACCCCCAGCGACATCAGGGTCAGCGCCATCCACACGTGGCCGCCGATCCAGCCGACCAGCAACGCCAGCAACAGCAGGCCGGCGAGCGTGCCGAGGGTCTTCAACCAGGCGGAGCGGATGTGGCGGGGCATCGGGAACGCACTCTGTCGCAAAGGATCGTGATCCGTCCGCCGTTATAGCAGGCGCGGCCGGCGGTCAGATGGACGCAGAGAAGCGATAGCCGGACCCGCGGACGGTCTGCACCATGTTTTCCACCGCGAACGGCTCCAGCGTCTTGCGCAGGCGACGGATGTGCACGTCGATGGTGCGCTCTTCCACGTACACGCTGCCGCCCCAGACGTGGTCGAGCAGCTGCGCGCGGCTGTACACGCGCTCGGGATGGGTCATGAAGAAGTGCAGCAGGCGGTACTCGGTCGGGCCGATCGGCACCGGTGCCTCGCCGGCGAACACCCGGTGCGCGGCGCCGTCGATGCGCAGGCTGCCGACCGAGACGCTGCCGTCCTCGTCGTCCTCGCGGGTGCGGCGCATCACCGCGCGGATCCGCGCCAGCAGCTCGCGCGCGGAGAACGGCTTGACCACGTAGTCGTCGACGCCGGCTTCCAGACCGCCGACGCGATCGTTCTCCTCGCCGCGGGCGGTGAGCATGATGATCGGCACTTCGCGGGTCATCGCATCCTTGCGCCAGCGCCGGGCCAGCTCCAGGCCGCTGGTGCCGGGCAGCATCCAGTCCAGCAGGATCAGGTCCGGGACCCGGTCGGCGATCGAGGTCTGCGCCTCGCGGGCATCGCCGGCGTGCACCGGCTCGAAGTCGCCCTTGCGCAGGGCGAACGCGACCATGTCGCGGATGGCCGGTTCGTCGTCGACGATCAGGATGCGTTTCTGCACAACGGCACCGTGGAACTGGGGAGGAAGGTCGCCAGTAGACTACGGTTTTATTACGTTTAAGTGACGCCTGCCATGGGTGCGTTTCAGCGCCGTTGCATGTCCGGGTCCTGCACGCCCTGGCGGCGCAGTTCCAGCACCGTCGGGGTGATCGCGGCGATGCGCGCGTCGATGCGCGCGCGCGCCACGTAGTCCAGGTCGCTGCGCTTCTTGAGGTTGTTGAGCTGGATCAGGGCCTGCTCCGGATGCCCGTTCAGATAGGCCGCCTCGGCATAGGCCTCGCCGGCGCGGGTGTCGTCGCCGGCCAGTTCGCAGGCGCGGGCGAAGGTGCGCTGGAACACCGGGTCCTCCGCGGCCGCGCCGAGCAGCGGCCGCAGCACCGCCTGGGCGCGCTGTCCGGCCTGGCGGCCGCCCTGCTCGTTGAGGGCGCTCGCATAGCTCAGCGCCACCGCCCGGTTGCTGGGCATGCGCTTGACCAGCGCCTCGAAGCGCTGGTCGGCGGCCTGGCTGCGGCCGGCCTTGGCCTCGGCCTCGGCGACCGCCACGGTCAGCCACCAGTTGTCCGGGTGCGCCTGCAGCAGGCCCTCCAGCGTCTGCGCGACGTCCTGCGCGGCGCCACCGGCACGCAGCCGCGCCAGCGCCAGGCCGTAGCGCTGGGCATCGCTCAGGCCCTGCTTGCTGCCCTGGCGCAGGCCCTCGTACTCGCGGATCGCATCGGCCGGGGTGTTGGCGCTGAACACCCGCAACCGCTCGCGGGCCCACTCGAACTGGCCGCTGGGGCCGCGCGCGTAGTTGGCGAACGGCAACTGCAGGCCACCCGGCAGCAGCGGGTTGCTGGGCGCGCCCAGCGGCTGGCTCAGCGACACGTCGTTCGGATCGACCCGCTCCTGCAGGGTGCCGCCGGGCACGCTGGTGGTCACGGTCAGGGTGTTCTTCTTCATCTGCTCGGCGCGCTCGCGCGCCTCGCTGATGCGGGTGGTGGTGACCGGGTGGGTCATCAGGAAGTCCGGGGTGCTGTAGCCGCCCTGGTTGCCGCGCATCGCCAGCGACATGCGCTCGAAGAAGCCCGCCATTGCATCGACGTCGTAGCCGCTGCGCGCCAGGGTGCGGATGCCCAGGCGGTCGGCCTCCGATTCGTTGGAGCGGGTGTAGTCGATCTGCCGCTGCTGCATCAGCCCCAGGCCGCTGGCGATCGCTGCCTGGGTGGCGTCGCCGCTGGAGCGCCCGCCGGCCTGCTGCGCCGCGACCACCGCGGCGAGCATGCCGAGCAGGATCGGGATCTGGTCGCGCTGCGCCCGCTCCACCCCGCGCAGCACGTGCTGCTGGGTGACGTGGGCGATTTCGTGCGACAGCACCGCGGCCACCTCGTCCTCGCGCTCGGCGGTCAGTACCAGGCCGGCGTTGACCGCGACGTAGCCGCCGAGGGTGGCGAAGGCGTTGATCTGGCGGTCGCGCAGCATGAAGAAGGTGAATTTCTGCTGCGGCTGGTCGCTGTTGGCGCCGAGCCGGGTGCCCATGGTCTGCAGCCAGTCGTCGATCAGCGGGTCCTCGAGCACGTAGCCGTAGCTGCGCAGTTCGGCCAGCATCATCTTGCCGTACTCGGCCTGGCGCGCCGGGGTCAGCAGCTCGCCGGCCGAGGAGCCGATGTCCGGCAGCTTGTTCTCCTGGGCCGGCGCCACGGCGCAGGCGGTGGCCAGGGTGATCGCGAAGGCGAGCGGCAGCAGGCGCAAGACGGGCTCCAAGAGGGCTGGCGGACGCCGGGAGCGTCCGGGACGACGGTGAATCCGGGATGATTCGCAGTGTTGCGGCAGCGGCCTCGAAAATCCACCCGGCCGCTACCATAGTGGCTTGGACCTTCTACACCGCCCGGAGTTTCCCGTGGACAACCCAACTGCCGACACCGGCCACGCCGGCGGCGCGCCGATCACCCTCTATTCCACCGCGATCTGCCCGTACTGCGTGGCGGCCAAGAACTTCCTCAAGAGCAAGGGCCGGACCTGGAACGAGGTGCGGATCGACCTGGATCCGGCCGAGCGCGAGAAGATGGTCGCCCTGGCGCGGCGCACCAGCGTGCCGCAGATCTTCGTCGGCGACGTCCATGTCGGCGGCTACGACGACATGATGGCGCTGCACCGCGCCGGCAAGCTGGAGCCGCTGCTCGACGGCCACGCCCCGGAGGCGCAGGCATGAGCGGCGCCGAGACGGGCGAGGGCGGTGCGGCCGGGCAGGACCGGGTCCGCGCGTTCACCGAGTTCCGCCAGCGCATGAACCAGCGCATCCTGGCCGAGCCGAACCAGGTGGTGCGGCGCTTCTTCGCGCTGGATACCCAGACCTACCAGGCCGGCGCGCTGGACGTGAAGACCAAGGAGCTGCTCGGCCTGGTCGCCTCGCTGGTGCTGCGCTGCGACGACTGCATCAGCTACCACGTGGCCCAGTGCAAGGAGGCCGGGGTCAGCCGCGAGGAGTTCTTCGAGACCTTCTCGGTGGGCCTGGTGGTCGGCGGTTCGATCGTGATCCCGCACCTGCGCCGCGCCGTGGACTTCCTCGACACGCTGGAGGCCGGCGAGGCCGCCGCCCCGGCGCAGCACGCGCACGACTGAGCCCGCCCCGGTCGGCCGGCGGCCGCCGGCGCCGGTTGCCGAAGGCTGCCCGGTTTTGGGCGCCTTCACCGGCTTCGGGCATAATTACCGCTGAAACCTCCTTGCGCCTGCAGCCCCGGTTCCCGGGCGGCGCTCCCCCCTCTTGTACGGAAACCGCAACCCTATGACGCAGACAATCACGGTCATCCGTGGCGATGGCATCGGCCCGGAGATCATGGACGCCACGCTGTTCGTGCTCGACGCGCTGAACGCCGGCCTCACCTACGAATACGCCGACGCGGGCCTGGTGGCGCTGGAGAAGCACGGCGACCTGCTGCCGGCCGCCACGCTGGAGTCGATCCGCAAGAACAAGGTGGCGCTGAAGAGCCCGCTGACCACGCCGGTGGGCGAGGGCTTCAGCTCGATCAACGTGGCCATGCGCCGCCAGTTCGACCTGTACGCCAACGTGCGTCCGGCCAAGTCGTTCCCGAACACCAAGTCGCGCTTCGGCGCCGGCGTGGACCTGATCACCGTGCGCGAGAACACCGAAGGCGCCTACCTGAGCGAAGGCCAGGAAGTGTCCGCCGACGGCGAGACCGCGCTGTCGATGGCCAAGGTGACCCGCAAGGGCTCCGAGCGCATCGTCCGCTACGCCTTCGACCTGGCCCGCGCGACCGGCCGCAAGAAGGTCACCGCGGTGCACAAGGCCAACATCATCAAGTCCACCTCGGGCCTGTTCCTGAAGGTGGCGCGCGAAGTGGCGGCGAACTACCCGGAGATCGAATTCCAGGAAATGATCGTCGACAACGCCTGCATGCAGCTGGTGATGCGTCCGGAGCAGTTCGACGTCATCGTCACCACCAACCTGTTCGGCGACATCCTGTCGGACCTGTGCGCCGGCCTGGTCGGCGGCCTGGGCTTGGCCCCGGGTGCCAACATCGGTGTGGACGCGGCGATCTTCGAAGCCGTGCACGGCTCGGCCCCGGATATCGCCGGGCAGGGCAAGGCCAACCCGTGCGCGCTGCTGCTGGGCGCGGCGCAGCTGCTGGACCATATCGGCCAGCCGCAGAACGCCGAGCGCCTGCGCAACGCCATCGTCGCCACCCTGGAAGCCAAGGACGGGCTGACCCCGGACCTGGGCGGCAGCGGCAACACCATGGGCTTCGCCAAGGCCATCGCCGGCCGCCTCTGAGCCCGCCGCAAGATCGCACTAGAAGAAAGGGCGCCCAAGGGCGCCCTTTTCTTTTGCTTGCAAGTTGTCTGAAGCCACGTCCGCTCATCGAGCAAGGGGAGTCGCTCTTACGATTCCCCAATCCCGATTCCCGACTCCGGGCGTCAATTCCGCGACTGCAGCTTCGACAGCAAGCGCAGGAACTCCACGTACAGCCATACCAGCGTAACCATCAGGCCGAACGCGCCGTACCACTCCATGTACTTGGGCGCACCCTGTTCGACGCCGCTCTCGATGAAGTCGAAATCTGTCACCAGATTCAGTGCCGCGACCACCACCACGAAGAGGCTGAACAGGATGCCGATAGGGCCGGAGCCGTGGATGTAGGGAATTTGGATGTTGAACAGGCCCAGCACCATGGTCGCCAGGTACACCAGGGCGATGCCGCCGGTGGCCGCGAACACGCCCAGCTTGAAGTTCTCGGTGGCCTTGATCAGACCGCTGCGGTAGGCGAACAGCATCGCGAACAGGGTGCCGAAGGTCAGCATCACCGCCTGCAGCACGATGCCGTTGAAGCGCACTTCGTACATCGCCGAGAGCGAGCCCAGGAAAAAGCCTTCCACCAGCGCGTACAGCGGGGCGGTGATCGGCGACCATTCCTTCTTGAAGATCGTGATCAGGGCCAGGATGAGGCCGCCGATCAGGCCGCCCGCCGCGTAGCCGACCACGCCCGGGGCGATCATCGCGTTGCCCGCGGCATCGATCGAGACCGACTGGCTCCAGGCGAACGCGGCGGTGAGCGCCGTCAGCATCAGCAGGATGCCGGTCTTGTTGGCGGTACCGTTCAGTGTCATCGCGCCGCTGTCGCGTGCGGCGACCGTGCTGCTCCCGGGCGAGACCACGGTGCCGCTGCGCAGATCGAGGAAGGTGGATTCCTTCAGGGCGGGATTGCCGCTGCGAAGCATGCTGTTTTCTCCTTCAAAAAAGGCGTTCGGCCGATGCCGATGGCAAGGCTTGAGCATAGCGCAGGCGATGTTGCGTGCATGCGACGTTGACAGCGGGCCGCAAGCTTCCCACAATAGCCGACCTTTCCGGCCTCGGCCGCGAGGGATGTTCCGCCGGGGTATAGCGCAGTCTGGTAGCGCGCCTGCTTTGGGAGCAGGATGTCGGGGGTTCGAATCCCTCTACCCCGACCAATCCGATGTCCAACGGCGGAAAGGAATGCGACAATCCAGCCAGGGCGCCCGTAGCTCAACTGGATAGAGCACCGGCCTTCTAAGCCGGCGGTTACAGGTTCGATTCCTGTCGGGCGCGCCAACACCGGCGCCGGGCGGGAGATGCAAGGTTTCAATGGTGGCTGTAGCTCAGTTGGTTAGAGTACTGGATTGTGATTCCAGATGTCGGGGGTTCGAGTCCCCTCAGCCACCCCATTGATCGCGTGACCCGATGCTTCGCGGGGTGTTGCAACGAAGCAAAAAAGCACATAGAATGTGCGACTCAGTTTCAGGGCCGTTAGCTCAGTTGGTAGAGCAGTTGACTCTTAATCAATAGGTCCAAGGTTCGAATCCTTGACGGCCCACCAAAACGAAAGGCACCTGCTCCGGCAGGTGCCTTTTTCTTTGCCGGCCGGCCTGCAACAATGTGCCGGCGGGCGCCATCCGGCGCCACAGCGCGAAAGTGGCGGAATTGGTAGACGCCCTGGTTTTAGGTACCAGTGCCGCAAGGCGTAGGGGTTCGAGTCCCCTCTTTCGCACCATCCAACCCCCTGCGGCCCCTCGCGGCGATGGTGGGTTCGGCGTCGCCACGGTGGCCGCCCGGCCCTGCGCTGGCAGGCGCCGCGGGAATAGGCGAAACTATCCGGCTGCGGCGGCTGTCCCGTGCCCGCGCCAACCCGTACTTTTCTACATCGTGCCGAGAGCCGTGGGCTCCCGGTGGCAGGAGTCCACATGCAAGCTTCGATCGAAACCACCGGTACCCTGGAACGGCGTCTGACCTTCACCCTGCCGGAGGATCGCCTGGAAACCCATGTCGGCGGCCGCCTGCGCGAAGTCGCGCGCACCGCGCGGATCAAGGGCTTCCGTCCGGGCAAGATTCCGGCCAAGGTGATCGAGCAGCGCTTCGGGCCGCAGATCCGCGCCGAGGCGCTGGACGGCCTGCTGCGCGAGACCTTCGACTCGGCCGTGCGCGAGCACGAGCTGCGCCTGGCCGGCAATCCGCGCATCGACCGCGCCGGCGACAACGAACTGCAGTTCGTGGCCACCTTCGAAGTGGTGCCGGACTTCGGCGACATCGACGTCTCGACGCTGCAGGTGATCCGCCACACCGCCGAGGTCACCGACGCCGACATCGAGCAGATGATCGAGAACCTGCGCCTGCAGCGCCGCACCTGGCAGCCGGCCGCGCGTCCGGCGCAGGACGGCGACCTGGTGACCCTGGAGACCTGGTCGCAGGTCGGCGAAGAGCGCCTGCCGGCCGAAGGCGTGGAGAAGGGCAGCAGCGTGATCGGCTCGGGCGTCATGTTCCCGGCGATCGAGCAGGGCCTGATCGGCCTGTCCAAGGACGAAGAGAAGACGCTGACGGTCGACTTCCCGGCCGACTGGCGCGTGCCGCAGTTCGCCGGCAAGCAGGTCCAGGTGCACGTGAAGGCGGTCGACGTGGCCGCGCCGGTGCTGCCGGAAGTGGACAAGGAGTTCATCAAGAGCTTCGGCGTGAAGAGCGGCGATGCCGAGCAGTTCCGCAAGGACATCCGCATCAACCTGGAGCGCGAGCTCAAGGGCGCGCTGATGAACCGCCTGCGTCGCGAAGTCGGCGAGCAACTGATCGCCGCCTATGCCTCGGTGGAAATGCCGCCGCGCCTGGTCGAGAACGAGGCGCGCGCCATGCTGGCGCAGCAGGTCGAGCAACTGCGCCGTTCCGGCCGTGACCCGGGCCAGGTGCCGGAGGACGCCCACCAGGGCTTCATGGACGCGGCGCGCAAGCGCGTGCTGGTCGGCCTGCTGGTCGGCGAGGTCGCCCGCCGCAACGAACTGCGCCTGGACCCGAAGCGGGTCTCGGAGACGCTGCGCCTGATCGCCTCGACCTACGAAGAGCCGGAGCAGGTCATTGAGATGTACCGCAACGATCCCCAATTGATGGGAGGACTGCAGAGCCGTGTGATGGAAGAGCAGGTGATCGACTGGATCGCCGAGCGCGCCCAGCACACCGAGCAGGCGATGTCGTTCCAGGACGCGATCCGTCAATAAGACGACGCGCCACCGCGTTGCGCAGCCAGCCTGCGCGACGCGGATCCCGTTTCACCTCCCCGCGGCGGCGGGGTGCAACACGATGCGAAGCCCTGTACACCCCCGTACAGGGTCGGACCCCGAGCAGCAGGAGATCACCGCGTGGACAATGTGACCAAGGCCTTGAATCTGGTTCCGATGGTGGTCGAGCAGACCAGCCGCGGCGAGCGCGCCTACGACATCTATTCGCGTCTGTTGAAGGAGCGCCTGATCTTCCTGGTCGGCCCGATCGACGACCACATGGCCAACGTGATCGTGGCCCAGCTGCTGTTCCTGGAAGCGGACAATCCGGAAAAGGACATCAGCATCTACATCAATTCGCCGGGCGGCGTGGTCACTGCCGGCATGGCGATCTACGACACCATGCAGTACATCAAGCCGGACGTGAGCACCATCTGCGTCGGCCAGGCCGCCTCGATGGGCGCGCTGCTGCTGGCGTCGGGCGCGGCCGGCAAGCGTTATGCGCTGCCGAACTCGCGGGTGATGATCCACCAGCCGCTGGGCGGCTTCCAGGGCCAGGCCACCGACATCGACATCCACGCCCGCGAGATCCTGACCCTGCGCGCGCGGCTGAACGAAATCCTGGCCAAGCACACCGGCCAGTCGCTGGAAACCATCGCCCGCGACACCGAGCGCGACAACTTCAAGAGCGCCGTCGACGCGCAGGCCTACGGCCTCGTCGACCAGGTGCTGGAGCGTCGCCCGGACGAGTCCATCCAGCCGGCATAAGGCTTGCATGTACTGCAAAACGCAGCGTATTCCGCAGGGCCGGGGTCGGGCTAGCGTCCTCCCGGCCCTGTGCTATTCTCGAAATCGAACCCCCGTTCATCGGGTGGGGTAACTGGGTAAGCGAAGCAATGAGCGAAGACCGGCAAGGCCGTTCCGGCGACAGCAACAAGATCCTGTACTGCTCGTTCTGCGGCAAGAGTCAACACGAGGTCCGTAAGCTGATCGCCGGGCCCAGCGTGTTCATCTGCGACGAATGCGTCGAGTTGTGCAACGACATCATCCGCGAGGAGCTTGAGGAGAAGGCGCAGTCGGCACGCAGCAGCCTGCCCAAGCCGCGCGAGATCCTCGAGGTGCTCGATCAGTACGTGATCGGCCAGCAGCGCGCCAAGCGCACGCTCGCCGTGGCCGTGTACAACCACTACAAGCGCATCGAGAGCCGACAGAAGAACGACGAGGTCGAACTGGCCAAGTCCAACATCCTGCTGGTCGGTCCGACCGGTTCGGGCAAGACGCTGCTGGCCGAGACGCTGGCGCGCCTGCTCAACGTGCCGTTCACCATCGCCGATGCGACCACGCTGACCGAAGCCGGCTACGTCGGCGAGGACGTGGAGAACATCATCCAGAAGCTGCTGCAGAAGTGCGACTACGACGTCGACAAGGCGCAGCAGGGCATCGTCTACATCGACGAGATCGACAAGATCTCGCGCAAGAGCGAGAACCCGTCGATCACCCGCGACGTGTCCGGCGAAGGCGTGCAGCAGGCGCTGCTGAAGCTGATCGAAGGCACGGTCGCCTCGGTGCCGCCGCAGGGCGGGCGCAAGCATCCGCAGCAGGAATTCCTGCAGGTGGACACCAAGAACATCCTGTTCATCTGCGGCGGCGCGTTTGCCGGCCTGGACAAGGTGATCCAGCAGCGCTCCAACGACGCTGGCGGCATCGGCTTCGGCGCCAAGGTCAAGAGCGCCGAGCGCAAGCGCGAGGTCGGCAAGATCCTGGCCGACGTCGAGCCGGAAGACCTGATCAAGTTCGGCCTGATCCCCGAGTTCGTCGGCCGCCTGCCGGTGGTCGCCACGCTCGAGGAACTGGACGAGCCGGCACTGATCAAGATCCTGACCGAGCCCAAGAACGCCATCACCAAGCAGTTCAAGAAGCTGTTCGAGATGGAAGGCGTGGAGCTGGAGTTCCGCCAGGACGCGCTGCTGGCCATCGCCAAGAAGGCGCTCAAGCGCAAGACCGGCGCGCGCGGCCTGCGCACCATCGTCGAGTCGGTGCTGCTGGACACGATGTACGAGCTGCCGTCGCAGGAAAACGTCAGCAAGGTGGTGGTGGACGAGTCGGTGATCGAGCACAAGTCCGAGCCGTACCTGATCTACCAGACCCCGCCGGCGCCGCCCAAGGTCGCCTCCGCGGAGTGACCCCGGGCCGGTGGTGCGCGGCGACCCCGTCGCGTGCCCCAGGCCTGCCGGTAAGTCGCTGAAACATAAAGGGGTTCTGCGCTCCCCTTGCATCGTCCAGCCGATGGCCCCATAACGGGGCCATCGGCGTTTTTATGGCCGCCCGCATCGCGTTCCCGCCTCCCAAATCGGAATCCTCATGGCCCAGTCCCAATCCGAAGTCCTCGACCTGCCGGTCCTGCCGTTGCGCGACGTCGTGGTCTTCCCGCACATGGTCATCCCGCTGTTCGTCGGTCGCGACAAATCCATGCGCGCGCTCGAGCACGCGATGGAGGCCGACAAGCGCATCCTGCTGGTCGCGCAGAAATCCGCCGAGACCGATGATCCGGCGGCGGCTGACCTGTACAACGTCGGCACGCTGGCGCAGGTGCTGCAATTGCTGAAGCTGCCCGACGGCACCATCAAGGTGCTGGTCGAAGGCCTGTCGCGGGTCAGCGTCGACAAGGTCGCCGAGCGCGACGGCGCACTGCAGGGCGAAGGCCGCGAGATCGATGCCGCCGAATCGCGCGAGGAGCGCGAGGTCGAGGCGATCGCGCGCTCGCTGATGTCGCTGTTCGAGCAGTACGTCAAGACCAACCGCAAGCTGCCGCCGGAACTGCTGCAGACCCTGTCCGGCATCGACGAGCCCGGCCGCCTGGCCGACACCATCGCCGCGCACATCGGCGTGCGCCTGGCCGACAAGCAGCGCCTGCTGGAAACGCTGGAAGTGGGCGAGCGGCTGGAGATGCTGGTCGGCCTGGTCGACGGCGAGATCGACGTGCAGCAGCTGGAGAAGCGCATCCGCGGCCGGGTCAAGTCGCAGATGGAGAAGAGCCAGCGCGAGTACTACCTCAACGAGCAGATGAAGGCGATCCAGAAGGAACTGGGCGACCTCGACGACGCGCCGGGCGAGCTGGAGGAGCTGGCGCGCAAGATCGCCGAGGCCGGCATGCCCAAGCCGGTGGAGACCAAGGCCAAGGCCGAACTCAACAAGCTCAAGCAGATGTCGCCGATGTCGGCCGAAGCCGCGGTGGTGCGCAATTACCTCGACTGGCTGCTGGGCGTGCCGTGGAAGAAGCGCAGCAAGGTGCGCAAGGATCTGAAGGTCGCGCAGGAAACGCTCGACGCCGATCACTACGGCCTGGAGAAGGTCAAGGACCGCATCCTCGAGTACCTCGCGGTGCAGTCGCGGGTGAAGCAGATGAAGGGGCCGATCCTGTGCCTGGTCGGACCGCCGGGCGTGGGCAAGACCTCGCTGGGCCAGTCCATCGCCAAGGCGACCAATCGCAAGTTCGTGCGCATGTCGCTGGGCGGCGTGCGCGACGAGGCGGAGATCCGCGGTCACCGCCGTACCTATGTCGGCTCGATGCCGGGCCGCATCGTGCAGAACCTCAACAAGGTCGGCAGCAAGAATCCGCTGTTCGTGCTCGACGAGATCGACAAGATGTCCATGGACTTCCGCGGCGATCCGTCCTCGGCGCTGCTGGAAGTGCTCGATCCCGAGCAGAACAACGCGTTCAACGACCACTACCTGGAAGTGGACCTGGACCTGTCCGAAGTGATGTTCGTGGCGACTTCCAATTCGCTGAACATCCCCGGTCCGCTGTTGGACCGCATGGAAGTGATCCGTATTCCCGGCTACACCGAGGACGAGAAACTCAACATCGCCGCGCGCTATCTGGTGCCCAAGCAGCTCAAGGCCAACGGCCTGAAGCAGGATGAGCTGGAGATCGGTGCCGACGCGATCCGCGACGTCGTGCGCTACTACACGCGCGAATCCGGCGTGCGCAACCTCGAGCGCGAAGTCGCCAAGATCTGCCGCAAGGTTGTCAAGGAAATCGCGCTGGCCGGTCCGCAGCCGGCAGCCCCGGCGAAGAAGGCCGTGGCGAAGAAGGGCGCTGTGCGCAAGGACAAGGCGCGGGTCGTCGTCGGCTCGAAGAACCTGGACAAGTACCTGGGCGTGCGTCGCTACGACTTCGGCCGTGCCGAGGAGCAGAACGAGATCGGCCTGGTGACCGGCCTGGCCTGGACCGAGGTCGGCGGCGACCTGCTGCAGATCGAATCGACCCTGGTCCCGGGCAAGGGCGCGGTGATCCTGACCGGCCAGCTCGGCGATGTGATGAAGGAATCGGCGTCGGCGGCGTTGTCGGTGGTGCGTTCGCGCGCCGAGCGGCTCGGCATCGAGGCGGACTTCCTGCAGAAGCACGACGTGCATCTGCACGTGCCCGATGGCGCCACGCCGAAGGACGGCCCCAGCGCCGGCATCGCGATGGTGACCTCGCTGGTGTCGATGCTGACCAAGGTGCCGGTGAAGGCGGACGTGGCGATGACCGGCGAGATCACCCTGCGTGGCCGCGTCTCGGCGATCGGTGGCCTCAAGGAGAAGCTGCTGGCCGCGCTGCGCGGCGGCATCCGCACCGTGCTGATCCCGGAGGAGAACCGCAAGGATCTGGCCGACATCCCGGAGAACGTCACCCGCGACCTGAAGATCGTGCCGGTGAAGTGGATCGACGAAGTGCTGGATCTGGCGCTGGAGCGTCCGCTTGCGCCGAAGCCTGCCGCCGATGCCGAACAGGCACCGTCGCGGCGCAAGCAGAAAGCATCCTCGAACCCGCGCGTCAAGCACTGACGCGCGCTGAACCGCACCCGCGCAAACGGCTCAAACCCGCGCCGTTGTTGGCTTTTCGGCTTGCGCGGGTATGGGCCCGCTGGTATAAATGCAGCGCTTGCGAGCACCGCGAATGGGCGTGCTTGGTAGTGCAAAACATATCCATCGGGGTCTCGCTCAGGCGAGGCAGGCCACGCCGACACCCGATCCTCAATCCGCGGTCTTCTGCCGCACATGGAGTCATCAAGAAATGAATAAAGCCGAACTGAACGACGCGATCGCCGCTGCCGCCGATATTTCCAAGGCCGAAGCCGGTCGTGCCATCGACGCCTTCGTGTCGGAAGTGACCAAGGCCCTGAAGAAGGGCGACAGCGTCACGCTCGTGGGCTTCGGCACCTTCCAGGTGCGCGACCGTGCCGAGCGCACCGGCCGCAACCCGAAGACCGGCGACTCCATCAAGATCGCCGCGTCGAAGAATCCGACGTTCAAGGCTGGTAAAGCGCTGAAGGATGCCGTAAACTAATCGACTCGCTAGGGTGCTTAGCTCAGCGGTAGAGCGTCTCCTTTACACGGAGAGGGTCGGGGGTTCGAAACCCTCAGCACCCACCAGAGCACCAAGCGACAAGTTTCAAAAGCGGAGTGGTAGTTCAGTCGGTTAGAATGCTGGCCTGTCACGCCGGAGGTCGCGGGTTCGAGTCCCGTCCACTCCGCCAGTTGTACCGAAGCCCCCGAGCGATCGGGGGTTTCGTTTCTCGCAGTCGCCGCCACGCACCAGCGTTGGCCCGGCCGCTGCGGGAAAGCGGGCCTCGCGCCCGCCTCCGTTCAAACGCGGAGTGGTAGTTCAGTCGGTTAGAATGCTGGCCTGTCACGCCGGAGGTCGCGGGTTCGAGTCCCGTCCACTCCGCCATTTGTACGCGAAACCCCCGAGCGATCGGGGGTTTCTTTTTTCCGCATCACGCCTGTTTCCCTCCCGTGCCCGCTCCCGATCCGCCGCCGCGGCGCATGACCGGCGCGGCCGGCCGGGCCGGCGGTTCTGCCGCAGGGCGTGAAGCGGGTTAAACTGCGCGGCTCGCCAATAGGCCGTCGGTTCCCAATGCTGCAGAAACTTCGCGAAAAGACCTCGGGCTGGATCGCCACCGCGATCATCGGTCTGTTGATGATTCCGTTCCTGTTCGTCATCGACAACAGCTACCTCGGTGGCGTCGGTGCCAACAATGTCGCCAAGGTACAGGCGCCGCCGTCGTGGTGGTCGTCGGCGCCGTCGTGGTGGCCGGTGTCGCTGCTGTGGCAGCACCACGAAGTGAGCACGGAACAGTTCCGTACCCGCTTCGAGCAGGCGCGCATCCAGGCGCGCGAGCAACAGGGCGAGGATTTCGATCCGCGTGCGTTCGAAAGCATCGACAACAAGCGCAAGCTGCTCGATCAATTGATCGACGAGCAGGTGGCCAAGCTGTCGGCCGAACGCGCCGGCGTGGTCATCGGCGATGCCGCGGTGCGCGATTACATCAGCGCCATGCCTGCGTTCCAGAACGACGGCAAGTTCGATCCGGAGCGCTACCGCCTGGCCCTGGCCTCGGGCACGCCGCCGCGCACGCCGACCATGTTCCAGCAATTGGTGCGCGATGCGCTGCAGCAGTCGGTGATTCCGTCCGGCCTCGCAGAATCGGCGTTCGCCACCAAGCAGGAGACCGATCGCCTGCTGAAGATGCTGGGCGAGACCCGCGACGTGGAAATGGCGTTGCTGCCGGAAGTGCCGGCCGACACCGCGCCGGTCAGCGACGCGCAGGTGCAGCAGTGGTACGACTCGCACAAGTCCGACTTCAAGCAGCCGGAAACCGTGACGATCGAGTACGTCGACCTCAATGCGGCCAACCTGCCGCCGGTCAAGCCGGCCGACGAGGCGACGCTGCGCAAGCGCTACGACGACGAGAAGGCGCGCTTCGTCGAGCCCGACCAGCGACTGGCCTCGCACATCCTGATCAGCGCCGGCAAGGATGCGGCCTCGCAGAAGGCGGCCGAGGCCAAGGCGGCCAAGCTGGCGGCCGAAGCCAAGCAGCCCGGCGCCGATTTCGCCGCGCTGGCCCGCGCCAACTCCGACGACCCCGGCTCCAAGAACGCCGGCGGCGATCTGGGCTGGGTGGAAAAGGGCGTGATGGTGAAGCCGTTCGAGGATGCGCTGTTCGCGATGAAGCCCGGCGAGATCGTCGGCCCGGTGAAGAGCGAATTCGGCTATCACATCATCCAACTGCGCCAGGTCAAGGGCGGCGAAGGCAAGTCGTTCGAGCAGGTGCGCGACCAGCTCGCCAGCGAGCAGTTGAAGGCCGACAGCGAGAAGGCCTTCAGCGAGTTGAGCGGCAAGCTGGTGGACCTGGTCTACAAGAACCCGACCGCGCTGGCCTCGGCGGCGAAGGAAGTGGGCCTGCCGGTGCAGACGCTGGGGCCGTTCTCGCGCGCCAACGCCAGCGGCATCGCCGCACAGCCGGCGGTGCTGCGCGCCGCGTTCTCCGACACGCTGGTGCAGGACGGCACGGTCAGCGATCCGATCAACCTCGGGCCGAACCACAGCGTGCTGATCCGCGTGACCCAGCACCAGCCGGAGCAGATCCAGCCGCTGGCCAAGGTGCACGAGCAGGTGGTGGCCGCGGTGCATGCCGACCGCACCGCCAAGGCCGCCGCCGCCAAGGCCGACGCGCTGCTGGCGCGCCTGCGCAAGGGCGAGACCCTGCAGGCCCTGGCCGGCGCGGAGAAGCTGCAGATCAACCCGATGCCGGGCTTGCCGCGCAACGTGCCGATGCCGAGCGCCCAGGCCAGCCAGGTGATCTTCAGCGCACCGCAGCCGGTCGACGGCAAGCCGTCGGTGGGCAAGGTGGAACTGCCTGCAGCGCCGGGTACCGTGGGCAAGCGCTATGCGCTGTTCGCGGTCACCAAGGTGACGCCGGGCGACCTGAGCAAGGTGCCGGCCGAGCAGCAGACCATGTTCCAGCAGCAGTTGGCGCAGATCGACGGCGCGGCCGATGCCAAGGCCTACGTCGATGCGATGCGCAAGCACTTCAAGATCAGCGTGCAGGAGTCGCAGCTGTAACAGCTGCTTCGACAGCCCAACGTGTCACGCAACAGGCCCGGCATCGCCGGGCCTGTTGCGTTTCAGGGTGCATCAGCGTGTGCGATTCGCCGCGGGAGAGGTATGCAACGTGGGCGCGCAAGTGCATCGCGTGCGCCTGACCATGGCTGGCTGGCTGGCCTGGCTGCGGCGCGTGTGAGTTGCACGCGGAACACCGCCGCCTTCGCCTTGCGCAAGGCGCTGCGCGCGCTGGCGGCGATCGCGGCCGAACTTGCCCTTGCCGCCGGGGCAGTGCGCGCGGTTGCCGTCGGGGCTGGACGTGGCGATACGCCCGCCTTTCCGGTGCTGGTGCCGGTCGGCGCCGTTCCGGTCTGGGAAACGGTTGGTCATCCTCGCGGCGTGGTGCACGTCCGCGGGCGTTGCAGCGTGTCTTGGACGTCGTCCCGCCGAGGCGGGAGCGCCTCAGTCCTCGTAGCTCAGCACCATGCCGGGACGCAGCACGCTGCGCGCGGACAGGCCGTTCTTCATCAACAGCGCCTGTACGGTGATGCCGTAGCGCTTGGCGATGTTCCAGGCGGTGTCGCCGTCGCGCACGGTGTGGGTGTGGCGGGAGCGCGCACCAGCGCGTGCGCCCCGGCGCGGTGCGGGGCTGTCGTCGGTGCTGGCCACGGTGGCGACGATCGGGGCGTCGTCCTGCGCCGGCGGCGCGGTGTCCTGGGCCAGCACGGGGCCGCCCAGGCTGCGAGGCGCCAGCACCGGCAGCGCGCGCTTGGCGCTGCGGCCGTTGCCCAGGGCCGGATTCAGCCGCGCGAGCTGGTTGCCCTGCAACGCCTGGCGCCGTGCCCAGTCGTCCAGCGCCATCCCGGCGGGCAGGGTCTGCGCCTGCAGGATCGGCACGTCGCGATCCAGGGACGCCATCCATTCGTCGCGGGTCTGCGCCTGTTCCAGCACGCAGGCCAGCGCGTGCAGCTTCTCGACGTAGGCATAGGTGACCGAGGACAGCCCGGGCAGCTTGTCCGGCTGGGCGTTCTGCGCATTCATGCCGGCGCGGCGCATCGACTGCAGCACGCGGTACTCGCCGGCGTTGTAGGCCATGATCGCCAGGCGCCAGTCGCCGCCGAACATGCCGTGCAGGGTCTTCAGGTAGCGCACCGCGGCGCGGGTGGAGTCCACCGCGGACAGGCGGCCGTCGTAGCCGTTCTCCAGCGGGACATCGTGGTTACGTGCGGTGCCCGGGATGAACTGCCACAGGCCGGCGGGGCCGCCGCTGTTGCGTGCGCCCGGGCGGTAGCCACTCTCCACGAACGGGATCAGCGCGAACTCGGTGGGCAGGTTGGCCGCGCGCAGTTCGTCGACCACGTAGCCGAACAACGGCAGCACGTCCTCGTCCTCGTCGGCCAGGCGCGACGGCGCACGCGAGAACTGCTGCTGCCAGCGTGCGTCGGTGGCGCCGGCGTCGCAGCGCGCGTCGGCCAGGCCGTCGCGGAAGCGAGCGAGGATGTCGTGCCCGTTACGGGTAGTGGGCGGCGGCAGGGCCGCCGGGTCCGTCGGCACGCCGTTCAACCCGGCCACGGTCTGTTCGAGGGCCGCCGCGAGCGGGGTCGCGGCCGCCGCGGGGGGCGCCGCCGACGCCATCGCCAGCGTCAGCGCCGCTGTCAACGCCAGCGCCCTCATGCGCGGAAATCGTCTTTCCAGCGCCTCAATTCGGCGAACACTTCCACCTCGTCGGACACCCCCCGCCCGAGCCGGGCGCCGATCGCCTGCTGGATCGCCGCCGAGGCGGTGCGCAGGAACGGATTGGTCGCCAGTTCGCTGGCAAGGGGGACGGGAACGGTGGGGCGGGCAGCGTGACGCATGGCCTGGGCTTCCTGATGGCGCTGCCGCAGGGCAGCGTTGGTGGGATCGACCGTGACGGCAAACGCCGCATTGGCCAAGGTGTATTCGTGTCCGCAGCAGACCAGCGTCTGCCCCGGGAGGGCAGACAGGCGCTGCAGCGAACCCAACATCTGGGAGGGCGTACCTTCGAACATGCGCCCACAGCCCAGGCTGAACAGCGTATCGCCGCTGAACAGGTGGCCGTAGCCGACGTAGGCCAGGTGCGAGCGGGTATGGCCCGGGACAGCCAGGGTATCGAACTGCCAGTCCAGGACCTTCACGACATCGCCGTCGCCGACCCGCTGGCAGGCGAAACCAGTGATCCGTGGGTCGTCCGGCGCGTACGCCGGGATGTCCGGCCAGCGCTCGCGCAGCGCGGGGACGCCGCCGATATGGTCGTCATGGTGATGGGTGAGCAGGATGGCGGCGGGCTGCAGCCCTTGCGCTGCGGCCTCCAGCACCGGTTCGGCCTGGCCGGGGTCGACCAGCAGCGCACGCCCGTCGTCCGTGGCGATCGCCCAGATGTAGTTATCCTGGAATGCGGGCAGGGCGATCAGTCGCATAGAATTGGCACCATGCCTGCCGTGTCGCTCCCTCGTCAAGCCAACGTCTCATCCTGGTTTGATACGGCCGGGGCGCAGGCGCTGCTCCAGGCCGAGCAGCCGCTGATCCTCGACGCCCTGCTCAAGCGCCCCGCGCAGCCCTGGCTGTGGCTGGCGCCGGTGCCGCTGCCGCCCCCTGGGCGCGAGCTGCCGGGGCGGGGCGTGCGGCTGCACCGCAGCCCCCGCGGCTATGCCGGCGACCTGGTATGCACCTTGCCGCTGCCGCTGCCGTCGGAGAGCGTCAACGCGATCGTCCTGCAGCACGTGCTCGCCGCCGACGCGGCGGCGCTGCTGGAGGAATGCGAGCGCATCCTCATGCCGGGCGGCCGCCTGTGGCTGTTCGCGCTCAACGCCATGAGCCCGTACCGGCTACGCTGGCGGCGGCAGGGCCTGGTGGCGCGCCCGCCGGGCAGCTGGCGCGGCCTGCTCGAGCAGACCGGCCTGCCGTGCGTGGAGCAACTGCGCTATCTCGGGCCGGTATGGCCGACCCGCGGCGGCGTCGGCCCGGCCACCTCCGCCGCGCCGCTGCGCGCGGTCTGCCTGCTGCAGGCGGAAAAACGCACCGCCGCCGGCATCGGCCCCATCCCGTTGCGCGCGCCGGTCCGCTGGCGCGGCTCGGTCGCTTCCATCTGAACACGGAGTTTCATGAAGACTGTCGACATCCATACCGATGGCGCCTGCCTCGGCAATCCCGGCCCCGGTGGCTGGGCCGCGCTGCTGCGCTACAAGGGACTGGAGCGCGAGGTGGCCGGCGCCGAGGCGCACACCACCAACAACCGCATGGAGCTGATGGCCGCGATCATGGCGCTGGAGACGCTCAACGAGCCGTGCCAGATCGTGCTGCACACCGACTCGCAGTACGTGCGCCAGGGCATCACCGAATGGATGCCGGGCTGGGTGCGTCGCCAGTGGAAGACCGCCGGCGGCGATCCGGTCAAGAACCGCGACCTGTGGGAACGGCTGCACGCCGCGGCGCAGCGGCATACGATCGACTGGCGCTGGGTCAAGGGCCACAACGGCGATCCGGACAACGAGCGGGTCGACCAACTGGCGCGCAACCAGGCTCTGCACGTGCGCGCCGGCGGCGCCGCGGTCGCGACCTGATCTTGTCTTCCTTTTCCGCTGCGAGTCCCATGCGCCAGATCATCCTCGATACCGAAACCACCGGCCTGGAATGGAAGAAGGGCAACCGCGTCGTCGAAATCGGCGCGGTGGAACTGCTGGAACGCCGCCCCAGCGGGCGCAACTTCCACCGCTACCTGCGCCCGGACTGCGATTTCGAACCCGGCGCGCAGGAAGTCACCGGCCTGACCCTGGACTTCCTCGCCGACAAGCCGGAGTTCCACGAGGTGGTCGATGAATTCCTGGAGTTCATCGACGGCGCCGAGCTGATCATCCACAACGCGTCGTTCGACCTGGGGTTCCTGGACTACGAGCTGTCGCGGCTGGGCGAGTCCTACGGCCGCATCCTCGACCGTGCCACGGTGATCGACACCCTGCTGCTGGCGCGCGAGCGCTTCCCCGGCCAGCGCAATTCGCTGGACGCGCTGTGCAAGCGGCTGGGCGTGGACAACTCGCACCGGCAGCTGCACGGCGCGCTGCTCGATGCGCAGATCCTCAGCGACGTGTACATCGCGCTGACCTCCGGCCAGGAGGAGATCGGTTTCGCCCTGGCCGAGGACGGCGCCGCGCATGCGGCCGCGCAGGGGCCGGCGTTCGACATGACGATGCTGCTGCCGCGGCCGCGGGTGTTGCCGACGGCCTCGGAGCTGGAGGCGCACCAGGCGCGGCTGGAGAAGCTGCGCAAGAAGGCCGGCCGCGCGCTGTGGGACGACGCCGAACCGGTCGTGGCGGAAGCGGTGGCCGGCTGAAGGGCTCCTCGAATGACGACGGGACGGATGTTGTAGGAGCGGCGTCAACCGCGACGGGGCGCTCCCGGTAAAGCCCTGTTGCGGCCGACGCCGCTCCTGCAGGGCAGCCTGGCCGGCTTGAGCGTTAAGAAGGCAGTAGCCAGCGGTGCCCTGACGTAGGTTGCGCGGCGGCCGCGCCACACCGGATTCAGTGGCAGCGCACCAGGATCGCGGTGATGTTGTCCGAGCCGCCTTCGTCGAGCGCGGCGGCGACCAGCATGTCCACGCATTCCTGCGCGCTGCAGTCGTCGTGGCCCAACGCGCTGGCCAGGCCGGCATCGTCCACTTCCTCGGTCAGCCCGTCGCTGCACAGCAGCAGGCGCATGCCCGGGCGCAGTTCGCCGGTCATCGTGGCCACGTTCAGGTGCTGCGGGTCGGTGACGCCCAACGCCTGGGTGACCACGTTGCGGTGCGGATGCGCGCGGGCCTGCTCGGCGGTGAGGGCTCCCTGCGCGATCAGTTCCTGCACGTAGCTGTGGTCCTGGCTGAGCTGGGCCAGCTTGCCGTCGCGCCACAGATAGGCGCGGCTGTCGCCGACCCAGGCCACTTCGAAGCGGTTGCCCTGCACCCGCGCGGCCACCACCGTGGTACCCATCGGCAGGGTGTCGTTGCGGCGCTGCGAGGCGCGGATGATTTCCTCGTCGGCGATGCGGATGGCCTGCGCCAGCGCGGTGCCGCCGCGGACCTCGCGCACGATGGCCTCGCGCGCCAGGGCGCTGGCGACCTCGCCGCAGGCGTGGCCGCCCATGCCGTCGGCTACCAGCCACAGCCCCAGTTCGTGGTCGCCGTAGTAGGTGTCCTCGTTGAGGTCGCGGCGCAGGCCGACGTGGGTGAGGTGTCCGAATTCGATCATTGCGCGCCTGCGGCCGGCCGGTGTTTTCTGGGGTCGAGGGGCATCATCGCGGTCGCGCGCGGATCAGGCAATCGCCGCGCGCAGCGCCAAGCAGGCGGGGTTCATCGCCCCGCGCCGCCAGGCGGCTGTGGAGGCGCCGGTGCCGGGCCGCTTGTCCGCGCGCGGCGGGAACCGTATGATGCACGCCCCCGGTCCGCCGGGGACCACCCGGGAAGGTGGCAGAGTGGTTGAATGTACCTGACTCGAAATCAGGCAGGCGTTTATAGCGCCTCGGGGGTTCGAATCCCCCCCTTCCCGCCAGTTCTATCGCGCACAGGCCCTTCAGCGGTCGCAGAGCGTGATCAGCGCAGGAGTGGGCGGTGAGAAGCCACGCGGGTTCGACCCATCGGCGACAGCCGATGCGCACGGCGCAGCCGCCCGCAGGGCGAGGTGCAGCATGCACCGTGTGCATCCCCCTTCCCGCCAGTTTTGCATGAGGCCCCGTCAGGGGCCTTTTGCTTTTTTGATGCGCGCGACCGCGTGCCGACGCCGCTTTAAGACGCGGCCGTTACACTCTCCCTTCTCCTGTTTGTGGTGTCTGCCATGTCCGAAATCCTGGTGCCCGTGTCCTTCGGCGAACTGCTCGACAAGATCGCCATCCTGCAAATCAAGTCCGAGCGCATCGAGGATCCGGCCAAGCTGGCCAATGTGCACGCCGAACTGTCGGCGCTGGAAAAGACCTGGATGGCGCATCCGGCGGCCGGCGGCGACGTGGCGCGCCTGCGCGCGGAGCTGAAGGCGGTCAACGAGCGCCTGTGGGTGATCGAGGACGAGATCCGGATCAAGGAGAAGGCGCAGGCCTTCGACGAGGAGTTCATCAAGCTGGCGCGCAGCGTGTACTACGAAAACGACGAGCGCGCGCGGCTCAAGAAGGACATTAACCTGGCCCTGGGCTCCAGCTACGTGGAAGAGAAGTCCTACCAGGATTACCGCAACGCCTCGGCCTGAGAGTGGTGCCCGGGAGGCGTTGCCGTCTCCCGGGCATCCGGGCTGCCTTCAGTCGCGCGCGACCAGCAGGCCGGTCAGGCGCCGCACCAGCGGCAGGACCAGCAGCAGGGTAGGGAAGGCGACCAGCCAGGACAGCGCCCAGGCGCCGAGCCAGAGCGTGCCGACGCCGGGCGCCAAGCCGACGCTGCGCAGGGTGCTGATCATCGAGACGATGCAGGTCATCAGCACCGACAACAGCAGCGGAGTCACCCAGGCGGCATGGTGCGGGGGCAGCTTGCGGGAAAACAGCGGGGAACGTGACATTGCGGACTCTCCGTAAGCCGGTCGATCGAAGGCGCCACCCGCCATCGGCCTGCCAGGCCTGGACGGGAAACAGCCCCGGACGGATCCGGCGCAGTTGGCGCGTTGATTGACGTAAACGCTTACGGCGGCTCCTGCGGGCCAGGTCGGCGGCAGGACGCGCGGCGGATGGTAGAGCGACGCCGGCGCCGCCGCAATGGCTTCAATGGCCGTGGTCGGCGCGGTAGCGCTCGAACGCGGCGATCGCATCGTCCACCGCGATGAGGTCCATCACCCCGTCGAATTCGATCTTGCTGCCCCACTTCAGCTGCGCGGCCGGCTTGCCCAGGTATTTGCGCGCGGCCGCGTCGTACTTGTCCACGCAGTAGCGGATATCGGAATACGGGCCGCTGCGGCGCGGGTTGCTGGCCGCGTGCAGGCCCAGCACCTTGGTGCCCATCGCGTTGGCGATGTGCATGGGGCCGGAGTCGGGTGTCATGACCAACGCCGCGCGCTGCAGCAGCGCCGGCAGTTGCTTGAGCGTGTCGCGGCCGACCAGGTCGAGCACCGGCGTGTGCGCCGCGGTGACGATGGCATCGGCGGTACTGCGCTCCAGATCGCTGCGGCCGCCGCACAGCACCACCCGCCAGCCCTGCGCGGCGGCATGGTCGGCCACCGCGGCGTAGCGCTCGGCATACCAGTTGCGGCGCTGGTGGCTGGAGCAGGGCGAGATCAGCAGCGCCGGCCGGCCATCGTCGGGCCATTGCGCGCGCGCCCAGGCATGGGCGTCGTCGGGCACCGGCAGGTCCCAGCGCACCTCGGTCTGGCGCAGGCCCAGCGGCTCGCAGAAGCTGCCGATCGCATCCAGCACGTGGATGCCGGGGCGGTCGGGGATGCGCTCGTTGACGAACAGGCCGTGCAGGTCCTTGGAGCGGCTGCGGTCGTAGCCGATGCGGCGGCGCGCCGGCACGAACGCCGACAGCACGTTGGCGCGCAGCGCCACCTGCATCTGCAGCAGCGCGTCGAAGCCTTGTGCCGGCAGCGCACGGCGCAAGGCGCGCATGCCGGCCAGGCCGCTGCGCTTGTCGTAGGTGTGGAACGCGACGCCCGGCAGGCCGTCCAGCAGCTTGTGCCCGGCCTTGTCGATGATCCAGTGCAGTGCCGGCGCCTGCGGCCAGGCGCGCTGCAGGGTCCGCACCAGCGGCACCACGTGGGTCACGTCCCCCAGCGCCGACAGGCGCAACAGGCACAACGAAGGGAGCGTTGCCGGCATGGTGTTGTTAGACTCGCTGGATGGTTGCATTCGACGCCACCGAAGCGCTGACGCCGTACCGCGAGGGCCGCGGTTACGGGGCCATTCTGTTCGACCGCGAACGACTGCGGCAAGCCGAGCCGTCGCTGTTCTCTGCCGTCGCCTGGGGCGAACGCTGCCGCCCGGTGGATGCCGGTGGCCGCGGCGGCGCCTGGTTCGTCGATGCCCCGTTCGGCAGTTGCGTGCTGCGCCAGTACCGCCGCGGCGGGCTGGTCGCCAAGCTGGTCCGCGATCGCTACCTGTGGACCGGCGCCGACCGCACCCGCAGCTTCGCCGAGTTCCGGCTGATGCGTGCGTTGATCGCGCGCAAGCTGCCGGTGCCGCGCCCGCTGGCGGCCTGCTACCTGCGCCAGGGATTGCGCTATCGCGCAGCGATCCTGATGGAGCGGCTGGAAGGCGTGCGCTCGCTGGCCGAGCGCGCGCATCTGGCCGGCCGCGGCGCGCCGTGGGAGGAGGCGGGACGGCTGATCGCGCGCTTCCATCGCGCCGGTCTCGACCATGCCGACCTCAATGCGCAGAACATCCTGTTCGACGGCAACGGCCGTGGCTGGCTGATCGATTTCGATCGCGGCGTGCTGCGCATTCCCGCCACCCGCTGGCGCGAGCGCAACCTCAAGCGGCTGCGTCGTTCGCTGCTGAAGCTGCGCGGCGAGCGCAGCGTCGATGCGGTGGAGAAGGATTACGCGCGCCTGCGACGCGCCTACGACCTGGCCTGGGAGCGCGGCTGCTGATGACGGACTGGGCGCTGCGCTTCCAGGGCGTGGGCAATGCCTCGGCGGTGACGTTGGGTTCGCCGATGGCCACCATCGAGTGCGATGGCCGGCCGTGGCTGACCATCGACTGCGGCGGCGAGGGACTGACCGCCTACCAGGCGCACTACGGGGCGATGCCGCAGTCACTGTTCGTCACTCACGTGCATCTGGATCACGTCGCCGGCTTCGAACGGCTGTTCGTGGACAGCTATTTCTCTGCGCGTCGCGGCAAGGTGCGGCTGTACGTGCCGGCCACGGTGGTGCCGCTGCTGCACCGGCGGGTGGCCGACTATCCGAACGTGCTGGCCGAGGGTGGCGCCAACTTCTGGGACGCGTTCCAACTGATCGCGGTGGGCGATGCGTTCTGGCACGAGGGCGTGCGCCTGGAGGTGTTCCCGGTGCGCCACCACTGGCCGGAGACCGCCTACGGCCTGCGCCTGCAGGGCGCGCTGGTGTGGAGCGGGGATACCCGGCCGATCCCGGAAATGCTGAACCGGTATGCCGACGACGGCGAACTGGTGGCGCACGACTGCGGTCTTCACGGCAACCCGTCGCATACTGGGGTCGACGACCTGGAGCGGGAATACCCCGCCGAGCTGCTGCAACGGACCATGCTCTACCACTACGCCAGCGACGAAGATGCCGAGGCCCTGCGCGCGCGCGGCCACCGCGTGGCGCGCCCGGGCCAGTGCGTGACGCTGGCTGCGCCGCGCGCGCCGCAGGTGCCGGCGGGATGAACGCGCTGCCGCGCCTGCCGCTCGCGTCGGCGACGCCGGCGGACCGGCGCGGGCGGCCGTTGCGCGACCTGCGCCTGTCGGTGATCGAGGCCTGCAACTTCCGCTGCGGCTACTGCATGCCGGCCGACAAGGTGCCGGACGACTACGGCTTCGACGCGGCATCGCGGCTGTCGTTCGCGCAACTGGAGACCCTGGCCCGTGCCTTCGTGCGCAACGGCGTCAACAAGCTGCGCCTGACCGGCGGCGAGCCGCTGCTGCGCCGCGATCTGCCCGAGCTGGTGCGGCGGCTGGCGTGCATTCCCGGCGTGGACGATCTGGCCATGACCACCAACGGCGCGCTGCTGGCGCGGCACGCGCAGGCCTTGCGCGAGGCCGGCCTGCGCCGGGTCACGGTCAGCCTGGATGCGATCGAGCCGGCGGTGTTCCGGCAGCTGTCCGGCGGCCGTGGCGAGATCGCGCAGGTGCTGGAGGGCATCGACGCGGCGGTGGCGGCCGGGCTGGGGCCGGTCAAGCTCAACTGCGTGGTCCAGCGCGGCATCAACGACGACCAAGTGCTGCCGTTGCTGGCGCATTTCCGCGGCAGCGGCCATGTGCTGCGCTTCATCGAATACATGGACGTGGGCACCTGCAATGCCTGGCGCCGCGAGCGGGTGGTGCCGGCCGCCGAACTGCGCGATCGCATCGCCGCGCGCTGGCCGCTGCAGGCGCTGGCGCCGCATTACCCCGGCGAGGTCGCCGCGCGCTACGCGTTTGCCGACGGCGGCGGCGAGATCGGCTTCGTGACCTCGGTCAGCACGCCGTTCTGCGGCGATTGCCACCGCGCCCGCGTCTCGGCCGATGGCCATCTGTACACCTGCCTGTTCGCGGGCGAGGGCACCGACCTGCGGCCGGCGCTGGCCGGCGGCGAAGAGATGCTGGCCGAGCGCGTGCGTGCGCTGTGGGAGCGTCGCGACGATCGCTACAGCGAACTGCGGGGCGCGGCGTCGGCCACGCGCGGCAAGCACGTCGAAATGTTCCTGATCGGCGGTTGAGCGATGGACGCCGCCGTGCAAGACGCGCTGGTCGCGCTGGAGCTGGACTTGCTGGAGCCGGCGGTGCGTGCCTCGGCGACGCGCGTGGCCGAACTGCTCGACGACGCCTTCGTCGAGTTCGGCGCCTCCGGGCGCTGCTTCGACAGGTCGGCGGTGCTGCAGGCGTTGGCGGTGGAGTCGGGCGACTTCCGCTACCGCGCCTTCGACATCCAGGTGCAGTCGCTGGCGCCGGATCTTGCGCAAGTGCGCTATCGCAGCGAGCGCAGCGGCGGCGGCGAGCCGCCGCGGCAGGCGCTGCGCAGTTCGCTGTGGCAGCGCCGTGACGACCGATGGCGCATGCTGTTCCACCAGGGCACGCCGATTCCCGGCAGTGCCTGAAGATCGCGCCGTGGGAGCGGCAGCGCAGTCCATGACCAAGAAAACCTCCGCCACGTCCGCGCGCGCCGCCGCGCCGGCGCTGACCCACCTGGACCCGCAGGGGCTGCCGACCATGGTCGACGTCTCTGCCAAGACCGCCACCGCGCGCGTGGCGGTGGCGCAGGCGCAGGTGCGCTTTCCCGCGGCCGTGGCCGCGCAGTTGCGCGCCGACGCGCTGCGCAGCGCCAAGGGCGGCATCGTCGACACCGCGGTGATCGCCGGCACCATGGCGGTCAAGCGCACCCACGAACTGATTCCGTTCTGCCATCCGCTGCCGATCGACGGCTGCCGCTTCGCCATCGACTGGCGCTCGCCGCAGGTGCTGGGCATTGAATGCACGGTGCGCACCGTGCACCGCACCGGCGTGGAGATGGAGGCGCTGACCGGCGCCAGCGTCGCCGCGCTGACCGTCTACGACATGTGCAAGGCCTTGACCCACGCGATGACCATCGGCCCGGTGCGGCTGGTCGGCAAGCGCGGCGGCAAGCGCGATGTCGGGAGCGTGGCATGAGCGCCTCGGTGACCGTGCTGTACTTCGCCAGCCTGCGCGAGGCTGCAGGCCTGGAGCGCGAGCAGGTGCGCACCGATGCGCCCGACCTGCGCGCGCTGTATGCCGAACTCGATGCCCGCCATGGCCTGCGCTGGCCGGCGGAGCGGTTGCGGGTGGCGGTCGACGGCGCCTTCACCGGCTGGGACGAGGCGGTGCGCGACGGCAGCGAAGTGGTGTTCATCCCGCCGGTCTCGGGAGGCTGAGCCATGTCCACCGAACCGCGTTTCCGGCTGGACGACCACCCGCTCGACATCGCCACGCTGCGCGCGCCGCTGGCACACGCCCAGGCCGGTGCCTATGCCAGCTTCGAAGGCTGGGTGCGCGACCACAACGACGGCCGCGCGGTGGATGGCCTGCACTACGAGGCCTACGCCGCGCTGGCCGAGGCCGAAGGCCAACGCATCGTCGACGAGGCGCTGGCCGGCTTCGCCATCCTCGACCTGCGCTGCGTGCACCGCATCGGCGAACTGGCGATCGGCGACCTGGCGGTATGGGTCGGCGTGGTCGCTGCGCACCGTGGCGCCGCGTTCGATGCCTGCCGGTACGTCATCGACGAGGTCAAGGCGCGCGTGCCGATCTGGAAGCGCGAACGCTATCGCGATGGCGATGCGGGATGGCTGCATCCGGAGACGCAGGCGGCGCAACCGGATTAGCGGCGCGCGCGATCAGGTGTTGATCGTGTCTTCGTGGAGGAGGGTGGTAACCCCGCCGGCTGACCGCGCCAGGCATATTCCGCCGCCGTAAGGCTCTCTGTGCCGTCGCCACGACCGGAACGAATGACAGGCCGGAATGGCTGTTGCTTTCTGCAGGCGCAGCCGTTGCCCGCGATCTAGGCTGATCGTTCGTCGTCGTAGAGGGTGGTAACCCCGCCGGCTGACCTCGGCGCCCGCGTCGATCGATACCGTTGCTGCCTTCCGGCCCTGGCGGGGTTTTCGACCTAGCGTCGCGAGGGGCCGACGGGGCCACCATAGAGACGAAACCGCGCCAGTGGCGCGGTCTTTCCCTTTGAGTTCTTGCGCCAGCGGCGAAGCGACTCTGCGAGGGAAGCGCAATTCGAATCTGGCGGAGAGAGGGGGATTCACTCGGCATCTTCGATGCCTCGCCCTTCGGGCGGCTTCGCCGTGCAGGTGGCTACGCCACCTGTCGAACCCGGGGGTTCTCACCCCCTCCCAGGCGCCGGCGAAACTCACGCGACTGGGCCATCTCAACACTTTCAATCTGGCGGAGAGAGGGGGATTCGAACCCCCGAAGCGCGGTTTAGACGCTTACACACTTTCCAGGCGTGCTCCTTCAACCACTCGGACACCTCTCCGGGTCTTGCGCGGGCCATGCGGTCCGGGCAAGGGCGGGAATTCTAGCCGTCATGGCCGCCATTCACAAGGCGAACCCAAGCCGTGTCGTGAACTGCGCTCATCTTCGCCCTGTTCATCGTCGCAGGCAGCCCTGCGCCGAAGGCGGCGCAGGCGTGACGGCGGCTGACCGGGCGGCTGAACGATCGCGGTGGCCCGGCGTGGCACAATGGCGGTTCAGATGAAGACGGTCGCCTGATGTCCTATCTCGTTCTCGCCCGCAAGTGGCGCCCCAAGCGTTTCGCCGAGTTGGTGGGGCAGGAGCATGTGGTCCGCGCGCTCACCAACGCGCTGGATAGCGGCCGGGTGCACCACGCGTTCCTGTTCACCGGTACCCGCGGCGTCGGCAAGACCACCATCGCGCGCATCTTCGCCAAGTCGCTGAACTGCGAGCAGGGCACCAGCGCCGATCCGTGCGGCCAGTGCGCGGCCTGCCTGGACATCGATGCCGGCCGCTACATCGACCTGCTGGAGATCGACGCCGCGTCCAACACCGGCGTGGACGATGTGCGCGAGGTGATCGAGAACGCGCAGTACATGCCCTCGCGCGGCAAGTTCAAGGTCTACCTGATCGACGAAGTGCACATGCTCTCCAAGGCGGCGTTCAACGCGCTGCTGAAGACGCTGGAAGAGCCGCCGGAGCACGTGAAGTTCCTGCTCGCCACCACCGACCCGCAGAAGTTGCCGGTGACGGTGCTGTCGCGCTGCCTGCAGTTCAACCTCAAGCGTCTGGACGAGGAGCAGATCCAGGGGCAGATGACCAAGATCCTGGCCGCCGAGCAGATCGAGGTGGATGCCTCGGCGATCGTGCAGTTGGCCAAGGCCGCCGACGGCAGCCTGCGCGACGGCCTGTCGCTGCTCGACCAGGCCATCGCCTACGCCGGCGGCGCGCTGCGCGACGACGTGGTGCGGACTATGCTGGGCACGGTCGACCGCACCCAGGTCGGGGCAATGCTCGATGCGCTGGCCGATGCCGACGGACAGCGGCTGCTGCAGGTGGTCGCCGGCCTGGCCGAGTTCTCGCCCGATTGGGGCGGGGTGCTGGAGGCGCTGGCCGAGGCCCTGCACCGCATCCAGGTGCGGCAACTGGTGCCGGGCGCGGCCACGCCAGCGCTGGACGGCCTGGACCCGGCACCGCTGGCCGAGCGCCTGCGTCCGGAGATCGTGCAGCTGTGGTACCAGATGGCGCTGAACGGGCGCCGCGACCTGTACCTGGCGCCGAGTCCGCGCGCCGGCTTCGAGATGGCGCTGCTGCGCATGCTGGCGTTCCGTCCGATGGGCGCCGCGGCGCTGCCGGCCGGCACCACGACCGGCGCGGCTGCGCAAGGACACGGCACTGCGCCGGCCGCTGCGGCCAGTGCGCCTGCTGCGGCACCGGCGGCGGTGGCTGCCGCTGCCCCGGCGGCGCCTGCCGTTGCCGCGCCGGCGCCGGTTCCCGCTGCGCCTGTGACGGCTGCGCCCACCGTCGCAGCGGCCCCGCTGGATCCGCCCTGGGATCCGCCGGCAGCACGCCCGGCGCCGTCCGCGCCCGTCGCGACGCCGGCGCCAGCGGTGGTCCCGGCCGCCGCCGCCGAACCGGAGATGGCGATGGTGCCGCCTCTGGCACCGCCGCCGCGCACCCATGCCGCCGTGTCCGACACGCCGCGCGCGCTGCACAGCGCCGAGGACTGGCTCGAACTGGTCGCCGATTGCGGGCTGAGCGGCCCGTCGCGGCAGCTCGCCGCCAATGCCGCCTTCGTCAGCCATGCCGAAGGCGTGCTGCGGCTGTCGCTGTCGCCGGGCTTCGAATACCTGCAGTCCGAGCGCTCGCTCGGCGAACTGGCCGCGGCCCTGGCCGATGCGCTGGGCCAGCGCCCGAAGATCGTCATCGAAAGCGGCATCGCGGTCGATGCCGAAACCCTTCATGAGCGCTCGCACCGGCAACGCGGTGAGCGCCAGAACGCGGCCGAGACCGCGTTCATGAACGACCCGGCGGTGCAGGCGCTGATCCAGCAGCAAGGCGCGCGGGTCGTTCCCGATTCCATCCGTCCCTACGATGAGTGAACCACGATGCGCGGCAATATCGCCCAACTGATGCAACAGGCGCAGAAGATGCAGGAAAACCTGCAGCGCGCCCAGGAAGAACTGGCCAAGCTGGAAGTCACCGGCAGCGCCGGCGGCGGCATGGTCAACGTGACCCTGACCGGCGCCAAGGAGTGCCGCAAGGTGCGGATCGATCCGAGCATCCTGGCCGACCAGGAAATGGCCGAGGACCTGATCGCCGCTGCCTTCAACGACGCCTCCAACAAGATCGACGCCGAATCCAAGGCGCGCATGGGCGCGGCCACCGCCGGCATGCCGATCCCGCCGGGCATGAAGCTGCCGTTCTGAAGGGCCGGGATTCGGGATTCGGGAGTGGGGATTCGCGGTTTTCGCCAGTGCGCTGCCTCTCCTGCCTCGGTGAATTCCCTGCGTAGGAGCGGCTTCAGCCGCGACGGGCATTACCGGTAACGCCCGTCGCGGCTGAAGCCGCTCCTACAAGAACATCGCGTGACAGCGATGTTCCCCCTACAAATCCCCACTCCCGAGTCCCGAATCCCCAACCACAATGAGCTCGCCGCTGCTCGAACAACTGATCGATGCGTTCCGCGTGTTGCCTGGCGTCGGCCAGAAGACCGCGCAGCGCATGGCCTACCACGTGCTCGAGCGCGAGCGCGAGGGTGGGCAGCGGCTGGCCGAGCGGTTGCACGAGGCGATCGAGCGCATCGGCCATTGCGCGCAGTGCCGCGATTTCAGCGAGACCGACATCTGCGCGATCTGCGCCAGTCCCGCGCGCGACCGCCAGCAGCTGTGCGCGGTGGAATCGCCGGCCGACCGGCTGGCGATCGAGCACGCCACCGGCTACCGCGGCCTGTATTTCATCCTGCAGGGCCGGCTGTCGCCGCTGGACGGCATCGGCCCGCGCGAACTGGGCCTGGACCGGCTCGGCGCGCGGCTGGCGCAGGGCGAGGTGGCGGAGCTGATCATCGCCACCAATTCCACGGTCGAAGGCGAGGCCACCGCGCATTACCTGGCGCAACTGGCGCGCCAGCACGGCGTGCGGCCGAGCCGGCTGGCGCAGGGCCTGCCGCTGGGCGGTGAACTGGAGTACGTGGATCGCGGCACGCTCTCGCATGCCTTCGGCAGCCGCAGCGAAGTGCCGCGCGCCGGCGCCGGCGAGTGACGCCGCTCGCGGCTGCGGCGCGAGGCCGAATTGGGCTATAACGGCGGCCCCTTCTTTCGTTCCGGGCGCGCTCCATGGACACCATCTTCGGCAAGATCATCCGTCGCGAAATTCCGGCCAGCATCGTCTACGAGGACGACGCCGTGCTCGGCTTCAAGGACATCGCGCCGCAGGCGCCGGTGCATGTGCTCTTCATTCCCAAGCAGGTGGAGATTCCGACCCTGGACGATCTGGCGCCGGAGCAGGCGACCCTGGTCGGCCGGCTGGTGCTGGCCGCGGCCAGCTATGCGCGCGAGCAGGGCCTGGCCCAGGACGGCTACCGGGTGGTGATCAACTGCCGCGAGCACGCCGGGCAGACGGTGTTCCATCTGCACCTGCATCTGCTCGCCGGCGCGCCGCTGGGACGCTTCGGCACGCCCTGAGTCGCGCGGCCGGCGCCAAGCGGCACGCATAAAAAAACGCCGCTGGATCAGCGGCGTTTTTCGTTGCGGCGAACGCGGTGGGCTTACCACCAGCCCCAGCGCGGACCCCACGGACCCCACGGGCCGCCCCAGGGGCCGTACGGGTAGGCGGGCACCACTTCGACCTGGCGCACCACCGGCCACAGGTAGACCACGTCCGCATCCATCTTCGGCAGGCGGTAGTCGTACTCGCCGATGCGGGTGTTGTCGTAGCCGGACACGTGGCCGATGAAGGTCACCTCGCGGCCGGGTTCGAACACCGCAGGGTCGTAAAAGCCGGCGCGGCAGGCGATGAAGCGGCCATCGCTGGCGTCGGCCGCATCGCTGTCCGGGCGGCCGCTGGCATTGAGCGGACGCGACAGCATCTGGAAGCAGGTCTGGCCCTGGCCGGGGGTGGTCTTGATGATCTTGCCGCCCCAGCGCACCGGCGCGCCGGCCTGCTGGCCGGCGACCGAGTCGCGCGGGCTGACGGGCGCGAACTGGCCCTGCAGCGGCTTGGGGGCGGTGGCGCAGGCGCCGAGCGCCAACGCAGCGATCACGGGGAACAGCAGGCGAATCTTCATCGGGATGCTCCAGTGGGCGGACGGTGCCTGCGCAGGTCGCGCAACAATGAAGCGCTGTCCGAATCAGCGCCATCGTAGCGCGCATCGGCGAAACGCCGGCTGAGCGGAATCAGGCTCGCATCGCCGGTTTCCCGCTGCACGCGCGCCGCCCATGCCAGCGCCGGTTCGTGCGGTTCGCGGCCCTGGCCGCGCTTGGCGTAGCGCCGGCCCAGGCCGCGCCAGGCACGCAGCAAGGGATCGCGCTCGCGCTCGCCACGCGCCAGCCACCACGCCATCGCGCCGAGCAGCAGCGCGGCGAACCCGGCGAACAGCGCCACCAATTGGCCGGGATCCAGCCGGGCGATGCCGAACTGGCTGAGCAGGCGCTGCTGGCGGTTGGCGTCGAAGGACAGCACCAGGTCGTTCCAGCCGCGCCGCGCCCAGTCGGCGAGGTCGCGCCAGCGCCAGTCGGCGTCGCCGCCCTGCGCGCCGGCGCCGTTGCCGAGGCGGTCCTCGAGGGTGTCGTAGATGCGTTCCGGCGCCACCGCCGCGGTCGGATCCACCCGCACCCAGCCGCGTTGCGGCAGCCACACCTCGGCCCAGGCGTGCGCGTCCATGCGCCGCACCACCCAGTAGCCGCCGAACGGGTTGCGGGTGCCGCCGGCATAGCCGGTGACCACCCGCGCGGGAATGCCGGCGCCACGCATCAGCACCACGAACGCCGAACTGAAGTGTTCGCAGAACCCGGCCTTCTGCTGGAACAGGAACTCGTCCACGCCGTTGCGGCCGGGCAGCGGCGTCTGCAGGGTGTAGGCGAAGTCGCGGCGGATCCATTGCAGGGCGCGGGCGACGATCGCCGCGTCGTCGGCGCCGGCCTGCTGCCGCCATTGCCGGGCCAGCGCCAGGGTGCGCGGGTTGTAGCCGGGCGGCAGCGCCAGCGCGCGCTGGCGCTGCGCTGCGTCCAGATCGGCCTCGACCCGCTGCGGCGGCGCCGAGCGCAGCCGCCAGCGGGTCAGTGCGCTGAGCGGGCGCTCGGTCTGCAGCACCGCGTCGGCGCTGAGCCGGGTGCCGGCCGGCGCCTGTAGCGGCAGGTCCAGCGCGACCAGTTGCCGGCGGTCGGTCGGTTCCACTTCGAGCTGGTAGTCCCAGCCGCCTGGCGCGAGTTGGATCGGGGGTGCCGGCGCGAAGACGTTATCGCGGCGCGCACGCCAGGTGCGGCCGTCGAAATCCCACAGCACCGGGCCCCGCCAGTAGCGCTGCGCCGGGGCCGGCACCGGGCCGAAGAACTGCACGCGCAGCGCCGGGGTGTCGTCGGCCATCAGGTCCAGCCATTGCCCCGGACTCATCGTGTCGGACAGGCCGGGGCGGCCCATGGCGCGTTCCGGCACGCCCCACAGCGGCGAGCCCAGCCGCGGGAACAGCCAGAACGCGGCCAGCGCCAGCGGCAGGCCCAGCGCCAGCAGGCGGCCGACGCCGCGCAGTTGCCCGCGCAGCGGCCGGCGTGTGCTGTGACCTTCCTGGTCGGCCAGGCGCTGCATGCTCAGCAGCGCCGCGATCACCGCCGCCAGCCCCAGCGCCATCGTCACCGGCCCCTGGTCGAGCAGGAAGGCGGCGAACGGCGCGAACAGGGCGAAGCCGAGCAGGCTGCGCGCATCGCGCAGGCTCTTCAGTTCCGAGGGTTTGATCGCCAGCATCGCCGCCAGCAGCGCGCAGCCGGTGTCGCGGCCGAAGCGCAGGCCGACCTGCCAGTACAGCGCCGCGAGCATCAGCGCGACCAGGGCCAGGCGTAGCAGCGCCGGCATCGGCCGCCACGCCGAACTGGCGCCGATCAGCAGCGCCGACAACGCGATCAGCCAGGCCAGCGTCGCGGGCAACTGCAGCAGCAGCGGCAGCAAGGCCAGCAGCGCCGCGCCCAGCGCCCAGGCGCGGCTGGCGGCATGCAGCGCGGGCGAGCGCGGCTCAGCCATGCGGCAGCAGCGCCAGCGCGCGCAGGCACAGGTGCCGGTGCTGCGGGCCGCGCCCCGGGCCCAGCGCCGGCTGGCCGGGCAGCAGCAAACGGTAGCGACGGCCGTCGCGTTCGGCTTCCTCGACCCAGCGCGCCAGTCGTGCGATGCGGCGTTCGTGCGGCAAGGCCGGCAGCGTGCGCCAGTCCAGCACCACGTCCACGCCGATCGGGCGTTCGTACTCGCGCACCAGCAGGGTGTCGCGGCGTGCCGAGTGCTTCCAGGCGATCGCCCGTGGCGCATCGCCGGCGCGGTAGGGACGCAACTGGTGCAGTTCCTCGCCGAGCGCGTGCAGGCGGGTCTGGGTCGGCGTGCCGGCGCCGGCCGGCAGCGGCGGGCCATCGGCTTCCGGTTGCGGATAGACCAGCAGCGCAGTGTCCGGCCAGAACCAGGCCCAGGCGCGCAGCAGGCCCAGCGGCTGGGTGGTGGAGACCTGCACGCGCTGCAGGTCGAGCCAGCCGCGGCGCTCGGTAGGCACTTCCAGGTCGGCTTCGTTGCGGTCGTCGCGGTGTAGGTCCAGGTAGGTGTGCGCATCCCCGTGGCGCACGCGCAGGCCGCGTCGGCGGCGGCCGTCGGCGGTGGCCAGCGCCAGCCGCAGGCGCAGCGGTTGCCCGGCGGCGACCGGTTCGGCCGACAGCGCCTCCAGCCGCAGTCCGGACAACTGCAGGTGGGCGACGATGGCGCTGGCCATCGCGGCCGCGCCGAGCAGCATCGCCAGCAGCAGCGCCGGGTTGTTGTTGTAGTTCAGCGCGCCGAGCAGCATCGCCGCCAGCAGCAGTGCCAGGAAGCCGCCGAAGGGCGTCGGCAGGATGTAGATGCGGCGCCGGTCCAGATGCACCGGCAGGGCTTCCGGCGCGCGCGGCGCGGCCAACTGCGCCAGTCGCTGCCGCCAGTCGCGCCGCCCGCCCGGCATCGGCGTCAGTCCACCGCGACGCTGTGCAGGATCGCCTTGGCCAGTGCCTGGCCGGAGGCCGATTCCTGCTCGGCCACCAGGCGGTGTTCGGCGACGGCCACGAACAGCGCCTGCACGTCGTCGGGCAGCACGTGCCCGCGCCCGAGCAGCAGCGCATGCGCCTTGGCCGCGCGTAGCAGGGCGATGCCGGCACGCGGCGACAGCCCCACGCGCACGCCGGGATGCTGCCGGCTGCGCGCCAGCAGCGCCTGCACGTAACCGACCAGCGCCTCGCTGGCGTGGATCTGTTCCACGCTCTGCCGCAGGGTGGCCATGTCGGCCTCGCCGAGCAGCGGCTGCGCCTGCGCGATCAGGTCGCGGCGGTCGCTGCCGCTGAGCAGCGCGCGTTCGGCCTCGGCGTTGGGATAGCCCAGCGCCAGGCGGAGCAGGAAGCGGTCCAGTTGCGAGTCGGGCAGGGGGAAGGTGCCCGACAGGTCCACCGGGTTCTGCGTGGCGATGACGAAGAACGGCGACGGCAGCGGATGGGTGGTGCCGTCGAGGGTGACCTGCTGCTCGGCCATCGCTTCCAGCAGCGCGCTCTGCGTGCGCGGCGGCGCGCGATTGATCTCGTCGGCGAGCAGCACGTGGGTGAACACCGGGCCCGGATGGAACTGGAACTGGCGCGACTGCGCGTCGTACACCGACACGCCGAGCACGTCGGCCGGCAGCAGGTCGGAGGTGAACTGCACGCGTTGGAACCCCAGCCCCAGGCTCGCCGCCAGCGCATGCGCCAGCGTGGTCTTGCCCAGGCCGGGCAGGTCCTCGATCAGCAGATGTCCGCCGGACAGCAGGGCGACAAAGGCCATGCGCACCTGTTGCGGCTTGCCCAGGACCAGCGCGTTGACCTGCTGCTGGGCGCGCGTGAGCGCCTCGCGCAACGTATCGGTTAGCATTTCCGGCAAGCGGAGCGGAGTAGGCATCGCAGTCTCGCAACGGTTTCAGGGAGTGTACGGGCAATGCAAGGGGAACAACGTGCACGCAGTGTCTTCATCGTGCTGTGGACGCTCGTCACCGCCGCCAAACTGCTGGTCGCCGCGCGCCTGCCGTTGTTCGTCGACGAGGCATTCTATTGGCAGGAAGGCCAGCACCTGGCGCTGGCCTACTCGGATCTGCCCGGGCTGACCGCATGGCTGGCGCGGCTGGGCGTGGCGCTCGGCGGCGACCATCTGCTGGCGCTTCGCGCGCCGTTCCTGCTGCTGGGCGCGGCCCTGCCCTGGCTGATCGCACGCATCGCCACGCGCTGGTTCGGCGCGGTGGCGGGCTGGCGCGCCGGCAGCCTGGTGTTGCTGATGCCGCTGTCCGGCACCCTGGGCATCCTGGCGCTGCCGGACGTGCCGATGGCGCTGGCGACGATCCTGTGCATCGACGCCACGGCGCGGCTGCTGCGCCAGACCGAGGCGCTGAGCGCGGTGGAGCTGGCGCTGGGCCTGGTCATCGGCGCACTGAGCCATTACCGCTTCGTCGGCGTGATCGGCGTCGGCGCGATCGCCCTGCTGCTGATCCCGCAGGGCCGGCGCATGCTGCGCGATCCGCAGGTGTGGGTGGCGCTGGCGCTTGGCATGGTGGCCTGGTTGCCGCTGCTGGCCTGGAACGCGGACAACGGCGAGGCCGGTCTCAAGTTCCAGTTGGTCGACCGCCATCCCTGGAGCTTCCAGCCCGCCGGCATCGCCTTCCTGCTGATCCAGTTGCTGCTGGTCACGCCGCTGCTGGCGGTGGCGATGACCAAGGTGGCGCTGATGGCCACGCGCGGCGGCAGCAGCGGCACGCGCGTGCAGTGGCGTTACTTCGGCCTGCTCGGCGGCGTGTCCACGCTGGGCATCTTCCTGCTCGGGTTCTTCACCGACGCCGAGCGGGTCAGTTTCCACTGGCCGCTGCCGGGCTATCTGGCGCTGCTGATCGCCACGCCGGTGATCCTCAACGGCTGGAGCAAGCCGCTGCGCCGCGCCACCTGGCTGCTGGCCGGGCTCGGCCTGGTCGGCGCGTTCGGCTACTACCTGGCGGTGTCGGTGCCGGCGGTGCGCGAGCACACCGCCGGCGACAAGTACTACCCGCGCAACTTCGCCGGCTGGCGGCCGTTGGCCACCGCGGTGCGTCGCGAACTGGCGACCATGCCACGCGGTACCCAGGTGCTGGCGGACAACTTCAAGGTCGGCGCCGAACTCGGCTTCGAACTGCGCGACCCGAACATCCAGGTGCTGCCGCATCCGTTGAACGACAAGCACGGGCGTAGCGCGCAGCTGCAGCAGTGGGGTCTGCTCAGCGACGGACGCCGCGACGGTCCGCGGCTGCTGGTGCTCTCGCCCAGCGACATGAAGTACCGGCTGCTGCTGCAGCGCTACCACGCGGTCTGCGACCTGGTCGGCCCGCTGCCGCCGCCGCGGGTGGTGTCCAGCGACCACGGCAGCCAGCGCTTCCTGCTGTTCGCGCTACCGGCGCAGCGCACGACCGGCCCGTGCACCACGCCGGCGATGGCCTGGTTCAACACCCCGGACATGGACGCCAGCGTCGGTCGCCGCTTCGACGTCTCCGGCTGGGCGTTCAAGGACGGGGTCGGGATCGACCGCGTCGAGGTGCTGCTCGACGGCAAGGTCGCGGCGCAGGCGCATTACGGCGACTTCTACGACGTCACCAAGTTCTGGAAGATCTCCACCGATCCGGGCCATCCGAACATCGGCTTCCGTGCCACCGTCGATGCCGGCGGCCTGGCGCCGGGCACGCACTGGCTGGGCCTGCGCCTGCACGGCCGCGACGGCAGCGTCGAGGATTGGTGGGAACAACCGATCGTGCTGCGCCCGCACTGAGCCGGGGCGTCTCGTCGCTTCCCGAGAATGCGGCGTTTGGTCTGGAGCGGCTGCCAGGCCAAACCCGAGGGGCCGGAGTTACGCGCGCGTGGCCGTGCCATCGCGACGTCCACTTCCTCATGCTTGTCGCTGCAGGCGCGCGCAACGTGCTCGGGGAGCGATGATCCGCCCTAGAATGGCGCGCCTTTCCACGCCGTCGCGCAGGACCGCACGCCGCCCATGTCCAGTTCCCCTTCCGAACGCCCCGCGGCCGCGCCGCGGATCGCGGTGCTGGTGCCGTGCCACAACGAAGCGGCCACCATCGGCCAGGTCGTGGCCGATTTCGCCGCGCATCTGCCCGGAGCGCGCATCCACGTGTTCGACAACAACTCCAGCGACGCCACCATCGCCCGGGCGCGTGCGGCGGGCGCGGTGGTGCGCGAGGTCGCGCTGCAGGGCAAGGGCAACGTGGTGCGGCGCCTGTTCGCCGACATCGAGGCCGACGTCTACGTGCTGGTCGACGGCGATGCGACCTACGATGCGGCGATGGCGCCGGCGCTGGTCGAGCGCCTGCTGCATGACGGCCTGGACATGGTGGTCGGGGCGCGCCGCAGCGACGCGGCGGCCGCCTACCGCGCCGGCCATCGCACCGGCAACGTGCTGCTGACCCGCTGCGTGGGTTTCCTGTTCGGGCGCAGCTTCGACGACATGCTGTCCGGCTACCGGGTGTTCTCGCGGCGCTACGTGAAGTCGTTTCCCGCGCATGCCGCCGGCTTCGAGACCGAGACCGAACTGGCGGTGCACGCGCTGCAACTGCGCATGCCGGTGGCCGAGGTGGACACCGCCTACGGGGCGCGTCCGGAAGGGTCGCAGAGCAAGCTGCGCACCTGGCACGACGGCACCCGCATCCTGTTGACCATCCTGCGCCTGTTCAAGACCGAGCGGCCCTTGCTGTTCTTCTCGCTGGGTTTCGGCGCCTGCGTGCTGCTGGCACTGGGGCTGGCGGTGCCGTTGTTGCAGACTTACCTGCAGACCGGCCTGGTGCCGCGTTTCCCCACCGCGATCCTGTGCTCGGCGCTGGTCCTGCTCGGCGTGCTGCTGCTGGCCTGCGGGCTGATCCTGGACACGGTCACGCGCGGTCGCATCGAGGCCAAGCGCCTTGCCTACCTGGCGATCCCGGCCTGGCCGGTGGATGCGCAGGGTGCGCAGCGGAGCGACGCCGCATGAGTGCCACCATTGCTAATGCGGCGACGCCGCGCGCCACGCGCCGCCAGCGCCTGCTGGCCGCGCTGGATCGCCGCTTCGCCTTCCACAGCCGCGGCAACGTGATCGCCGCCGGCGTGGCGGTCGCGCTGCTGGGCGGACTGCTGTCGCTGTGGCTGGGCCAGGACGCCAACTGGGACCTGCGCAACTACCACCTGTACAACGGCTACGCCGCACTGCACGGCCGCCTCGGCATCGACCTGGCGCCGGCGCAGATGCAGAGCTACTTCAATCCGCTGCTGGACGTGCTGCATTACGCGCTGTTCACCGGCCTGCCGGCGCCGCTGGCCGGGTTCGCGATGGGCGTGCTGCACGCGCTGGCCTTCCTGCTGCTGGCCGGCATCGTCTGGCAGGTGCTGGACCCGCGGCTGGATCGCGCGCGGCTGGTGCCGTGGCTGGCGCTGGCCGGCCTGTGCAGCGCCGCGTTCCTGTCCGAATTCGCCGGCACCATGGCCGACAACACCAGTGCGCTGCCGGTGCTGGGTGCGTTGCTCGCCGCATTGCATGCGCAACGCCGACAGCAGGCCATGGGGCAGGGCGTGGCGCTGGGCTGGTGGACGCTGGCCGGTGCGCTGCTCGGGTTGGCGATGGCCTGCAAGTTGACCAATGCCCTGTTCGCGCTGGCGCTGGGCGTGGCCGCGCTGGTCGCCGGCGGTCGCCCGCGGCAGCGGATCGGCGGCGCGGCGGTGCTGACCGCGGTGACCCTGCTCAGCTTCGCGCTGCTGGCCGGGCCGTGGCTGCTGCGGGTGTGGCAGACCTTCGGCAACCCCCTGTTCCCGCAGTTCAACAGCCATTTCCTGGCGCCGCTGGCGCAACCGGTGGCGGTCAGCGACACGCGCTGGCTGCCGAAGACGCTGTGGGAATGGCTGACCTGGCCGCTGCAGTTCTCGCTGGCGCCGAACCGGGTCAGCGAGGTGCGCCTGCGGCAACTGGTGTGGCCGCTGCTGTATCTGCTGGGCCTGGTCGCGCTGCTGCGCTGGGTGCTGCGGCGCCCGCGCACCTCGGCGTCCGTCGAGGTGGTCGCGCCGGCCTGGCGCGCGGTGCTGGTGTTCGTGCTGGTCGCGTTCCTCGCCTGGCAGGCGGTCTTCAGCATCCAGCGCTATCTGGTGGTGCCGGAACTGCTGGCGCCGCTGCTGCTGTGGGTGGGGCTGCGGCGGCTGTTGCCGGCGCGCATCGCCGCACCGGCGGCGCGCTGGACCCTGATCGCCTGTGCGGCCTTTGCGCTGTACGGCTGGGGCGAGTGGGGGCACGAGCGCTGGGCGCGCGAGGCGTTCCGGGTGCAGGCGCCGCCGATGCCGCAGCCCGAACGCAGCCTGGTGCTGCTGGTCGGCGATGCACCGGAGTCCTGGCGCATCCCGTTCCTGCCCGAACAGGCGGCCTACGCGTCGGTCGCCTCCAATTTCCCGGAAACCCCGGCCTACGCCGCGCGGGTACGCGAGATGCTGGCGGCGCGCGGGCAGGGCTACGCGATGCTGCCGGCGGAAGTGGATCGCAATGTCGAGCGTCTGCAGCGGCTCAATGCGGTGGCCGCGCGCCTGGGCCTGGATCGCGGCCCCGACTGCGCGCTGATGCGGCGGCTGGCGCATCGCCCGGTGCGCGCGGGCGTGGACGTCGATGCCGGCCGCTGCCGCTGGGTGCTGCTGCCGGAGCGTGCCGTGGATGTGGCCGCTGCGGACCGCCAGACCCAGGCGCTGGCCGCGCAGCAACTGGCGCGCTACGGCCTGGCGCTGCAGCCAGGGTCCTGTCAGCTCCACCAATCCTGGGTCGGGCAGGCGCGCTTCCCGTACCAGTGGTGCCGGCTGCAGTGAGCTAGGGGAGGAGGTAGCCGGCCTCGCGCAGCAGCTCGGACAGTGCGATCAGCGGCAGGCCGATCAGCGCGGTCGGGTCCTGGTTGCGGATCGCGCGGAACAGGCTGATGCCCAGGCCTTCGCACTTGAAGCTGCCGGCGCAATCCAGCGGCTGTTCGGCGGCGACGTAGCGGGCGATGGCGTCGGGCTGCAGGTCGCGGAACTGGACCTCGGTGAGGTCGCAGGCCTGCAGCGTGCGCGTGCCGCGTTGCAGGCATACGGCGGTATGGAAACGCACGCTGCGCCCGGACATGGCCGCCAGCTGCGCGTGCGCCGCGGCCACCTCGCCGGGCTTGCCCAGCGGTCGGCCATCCAGTTCGGCGACCTGGTCCGAGCCGATCACCCAGGCCTCCGGCATGCTGGCCGCGACCGCCGCGGCCTTGGCTGCCGCCAGCCGCTGCGCCAGCGCCAGCGGCGCTTCGCCGGGCAACGGGGTCTCGTCGACCTGGGGGCGCACGCACTCGAAGGGCAGGCGCAGCCGCTGCAGCAGTTCGCGGCGGTAGGCGGAGGTGGAAGCCAGGATCAGTAGCGGCATCGGCGGTGGGGCAGGGCGGCGGCGGGCCGGGGCCGGCAGTCTGCGGCGGCCGGCGCGGACCGGCAAGCCAACCCGGGACCGGGTTGGGGCGGTTTGACAGGGGCGCCTGTAGTCCTTAACATTCTGCGGCTTATGTCCGCGAACGTGCCCGAACTGTTGGATGCCTGGCGGATGGTCGCAGCGCGCAGGGTCTTCGAAGACCGCCTGCCGCTCTCGGCGATGACCCGTCTGCAAGGCAGCCTGGCCGACACCGAAGGCGAATGCCGCTACACGCTGGAATTCGGCCGCGACGCTGTACTGCAAGTGTCCTATGTCGAACTGAAGATCGAAACCGAGCTGCCGCTGATCTGCCAGCGCAGCCTGCAGCGCTTCCTGCTGCCGGTGTCGAGCGTACAGCGGCTGGGGCTGATCCGCAGCGAGGAAGAAGAAGCCGCGCTGCCGCCGGATCACGAGGCCTTGCTGGTGCCGGAAGACGGCATGCTGCGGCCGGCCGATCTGGTCGAGGACGAGCTGGTGCTGGTGGTGCCGCTGGTGCCGGTGGCGCCCGGAAGCGAGGCGGTCGATCGCGACTGGCCGGCGACCGAGGAAGAAACGAGCAAGGTCAACCCGTTCGCGGCGTTGGCGGCGCTGAAGAAACAGTAGCGGTCGGTCCGCCTGCCGCTGCCTGAGGTTGTTGCCGGACGCGCGCGTCCTGCGCGACGTAATGACGACAGATGTAAACGAACCGAGTTTGGAGCAATCCCATGGCTGTGCAGAAATCCCGTGTCACCCCGTCCCGCCGCGGCCAGCGCCGTTCGCATGACGCCCTCAGCGCCAAGCAGCTGTCGACCGATCCGACCAGCGGCGAGATCCACCTGCGCCACCACGTCACCGCCGACGGTTACTACCGTGGCAAGAAGGTGATCGCCACCAAGACCGCGCAGGTCGAAGAAGATTGATCCGTGCCCGTCCACCGCGCTGCGGCGGACGGAGTCACCCATCTTCACAGGCCGCGCCGCACCGGGGCGGCCTGCGTAACAGGCAACAGGAACCAGCATGAGCAAGCGGATCTATTCCAGGATCGCGGGCACCGGCAGCTATTTGCCTGAAAAAGTGTTGACCAACGACGATCTGTCGCAGATGGTCGACACCAGCGACGAATGGATCCGCAGCCGTACCGGCATCCGCGAGCGGCACATCGCCGCCCCTGGCCAGACCGCCGGCGATCTGGGCTACGAGGCCGCGCTGAAGGCGATCGAAGCCGCCGGCATCGATGCCTCCGAACTCGACATGATCGTGGTCGGCACCACCACGCCGGACCTGATCTTCCCGTCCACCGCCTGCCTGATCCAGGCGCGGCTGGGGGCGGTCGGCTGCCCGGCGCTGGACGTCAACGCGGCCTGCTCCGGCTTCGTCTACGCGCTCAGCGTGGCCGACAAGTTCATCCGCAGCGGCGACGCCAAGACCGTGCTGGTGATCGGCACCGAAACCCTCAGTCGCATCGTCGACTGGACCGAGCGCACCACCTGCGTGCTGTTCGGCGACGGCGCTGGCGCGGTGGTCCTGCGCGCCGACGACGACACCGGCATCCTCAGCACCCATCTGCATGCCGACGGCAGCAAGAAGGAGTTGCTGTGGAATCCGGTCGGCATCGCCACCGGACTGGGCGACGGCACCGGCGACCCGGCCGCCGGCGGCATCCAGATGAAGGGCAGCGAGGTGTTCAAGTACGCGGTCAAGGCGCTGGACGCGGTGGTCGACGAGACCCTCGAGGCCAACGGGCTGGACAAGCACGACCTGGACTGGCTGATCCCGCACCAGGCCAACCTGCGCATCATCGAAGCCACCGCCAAGCGCCTGGACCTGCCGATGGAGCAGGTGGTGGTGACGGTGGACATCCACGGCAACACCTCCTCCGCCTCGGTGCCGATGGCGCTGGACGTGGCGGTGCGCTCGGGCCGCGTGCAGCGCGGTCAACTGCTGCTGCTGGAAGCCTTCGGCGGCGGCTTCACCTGGGGCTCGGCGCTGCTGCGCTACTGAGCCTGTCTCCGCGCTCGGCGCCGTTGGCGGCATCGCGGCGCGCGATGCCGATGCGGTGCGCCGTCTCCACGACGCGCGGCACCGCGCCGCCCACACCGCATTTTCATGACGCCAGCGCGTCTGGCGCGTGCACCACGGCGCGCAGTCGCGCGCGGCTGTGTCTCGCGCTGCGCCCGTGGGTGCCGTCCTTCCGCGACCGGCACGCTCGCGCGCGACATGCGCGATGCGCCCGACATGGCAGGCCGCACGCGTGTGTGCGTTTTGCGATGCCGGCTGGGCGTCGAGCTGCGCCTACACACGCCGCCTCGTCGTCGCCATCCGCTGCCACCGCGGTGCCCCGCACGCGCCTTCGCACTGCCCTGCGCTCGCGTGCGTCCCGCGCGCCACCCGGGCTGTCGGCCTGACACCGAGCGCCGCCGAGCGAGGCGCTGCCGGCGGCGCGCGATGGGGGCAACCGTCGTGTCACATACGCCCGGGTACAGACGCCCGGCCGGTTTCGCCCGTATCATCCCCGCTCGATTTTCGCAGGGCCAACCGCGTGACCGATTCCACACTCGCCTTCGTCTTCCCCGGCCAGGGTTCGCAATCGCTGGGCATGCTGGCCGAACTGGCCGAATTGCATCCGCAGCTGCGCGACAGCTTCGCCGAAGCCTCCGAGGGCGCCGGCGTGGACCTGTGGGCGCTGAGCCAGGGCGGCCCGGAAGAGATGCTCAACCGCACCGAGTACACCCAGCCGGCGCTGCTGGCCGCGAGCGTGGCGCTGTGGCGGCTGTGGCTGGCCGAGGGCGGGGCGCGTCCGGCGCAGCTGGCCGGGCACAGCCTGGGCGAGTACAGCGCCCTGGTCGCCGCCGGTGCCTTGTCGCTGCACGACGGCGCGCACCTGGTGCGGCTGCGCGGGCAACTGATGCAGGACGCCGCGCCGGCCGGCGTGGGCGCCATGGCCGCCGTGCTCGGCGCCGAGGACGCGCTGGTCGAAGAGGTCTGCGCGCAGGCCGCGGGTAGCCAGGTGGTGGTGCCGGCCAACTACAACTCGCCGGGGCAGGTGGTGATCGGCGGCGATGCCGCGGCGGTCGACCGTGCGCTGGCGCTGCTGGCCGAGCGCGGCGTGCGCAAGGCGGTGAAGCTGGCGGTCAGCGTGCCCTCGCACACCCCGCTGATGCGCGAGGCGGCCAACCGTCTGGCCGAGGCGATGCGCGGACTGGCATGGCAGGCGCCGCAGCTGCCGGTGGTGCAGAACGCCGATGTGCAGGTGCACGAGGGCGTCGAGGCGATCCGCCAGGCGCTGGTCGAGCAGTTGTACCTGCCGGTGCGCTGGACCGGTTGCGTGCAGGCGCTGGCCGCGGGCGGCGCCACCCGCCTGGCCGAGTGCGGCCCGGGCAAGGTGCTGACCGGGCTGGTCAAGCGCATCGACAAGTCGCTCGACGGCCGCGCCCTGGGCACGCCCGCCGAGTTCGCCGGCGCGCGCGAGGCCTGGGCCTCCTGATCGCCGGTCGCCGAGCGGTGCGTGTTTCGCCCGCGCCGGCCTCCTTCCTTCCCTCGGCGCGCATGCGCCGTCCGTCTCCAAGGAAACGCAGATGAGCAAGCCATTGCAGGGCGAGATCGCGCTGGTCACCGGCGCCAGCCGCGGGATCGGCGCCGCCATCGCCGACGAACTGGCCGCGCAGGGCGCCACCGTCATCGGCACCGCCACCTCCGACGCCGGCGCGCAGGCGATCGGCGCACGCCTGGCCGCCCACGGCGGCCAGGGCCGCGCGCTGGACGTCACCGACGGTGCCGCGGTCGAGGCGCTGATCGAGGCGATCGCCAAGGAATTCGGCCCGGTCTCGATCCTGGTCAACAACGCCGGCATCACCCGCGACAACCTGCTGATGCGGATGAAGGACGACGACTGGCAGGCGATCATCGACACCAACCTGACCAGCGTGTTCCGCACCTCCAAGGCGGTGCTGCGCGGCATGATGAAGGCGCGCAAGGGCCGCATCGTCAACATCGCCTCGGTGGTCGGCGTGACCGGCAACCCGGGCCAGACCAACTACGCCGCGGCCAAGGCCGGCATCATCGCCTTCTCCAAGTCGATGGCCAAGGAGATCGGTTCGCGCGGCATCACCGTCAACGTGGTGGCGCCGGGCTTCATCGATACCGACATGACCAAGGCCTTGCCGGAGGCACAGCGCGCGGCGCTGATGCAGCAGATCGCACTCGGACAGTTCGGCCAGCCGTCCGACATCGCCCATGCCGTGGCGTTCCTGGCCGGCCCCGGTGCCGGCTACATCACCGGCGAAACCCTGCACGTGAACGGCGGGATGTACATGCCGTGAGCCTGTGGCGCAGTGGACGCGCCTAAGTGGCTGATCGGCCGGCATTTGTGCAGCGATGCAAGGGCCAGTCGGTTTCCACTACACTATCCAACGCGGCCATCGCAGCCCGATGGCGTTTTGTGAGTCCCTCAGGAGTACCGCACATCCATGTGCGGGATCCTCAACTCGAACCACCACTACTCCATCTGGAGCGATATCCCAATGAGCACCATCGAAGAACGCGTCAAGAAAATCGTCGTCGAACAGCTCGGCGTCAAGGAAGAAGAAGTCACCAACAACGCATCGTTCGTCGATGACCTGGGTGCCGACTCGCTGGACACCGTCGAGCTGGTGATGGCCCTGGAAGAAGAGTTCGAGTGCGAAATTCCGGACGAAGAAGCCGAGAAGATCACCTCGGTGCAGCAGGCCATCGACTACGTCAAGGCGCACGTCAAGAGCTGATGCTGCGTCCTCGATCGCCATCGGCGCCTGCGTGGGCCCGATGCGCGTGACAATCCCATGGGGCCGCGCATGCGGCCCTGTGTTTTTACAGCGTCAAGGCCGCGCGTATCGCGGTGAGGAGATTTCGCAATGAGCCGTCGTGTCGTCGTAACCGGCATGGGCCTGGTGTCGCCGTTGGGCAATGACCTGGCCAGCAGTTGGGAAGGGATCGTCAACGGACGCTCCGGCATCGGCCCGATCACCCAGATCGATGCGTCTCAGTTCACCACCAAGATCGCCGGCGAGATCAAGGATTTCGATCCGACCAAATTCATCTCGTCCAAGGACGCGCGCAAGATGGATTCGTTCATCCATTACGGCGTCGGTGCCTCGTTCATGGCACTGGACGATTCCGGTCTGGAGATCACCGAGGCCAATGCCGAACGCATCGGCGCGATCCTCGGCTCCGGCATCGGTGGGCTGCTCGGCATCGAGGAGCAGACCGTCAAATTCCACGAGGGCGGCGCGCGCAAGATCTCGCCGTTCTACGTGCCCAGCACCATCATCAACATGCTGCCGGGCCAGGTGAGCCTGATCAAAGGGCTGAAGGGGCCGACCTTCTCCGCGGTCTCGGCCTGCGCCACCTCCAACCATTCCATCGGCACCGCGATGCGCATGATCCAGCACGGCGACGCCGACGTGATGCTGGCCGGCGGCGCCGAGCGCGGCTCCTCGCCGACCTCGGTGGGCGGCTTCTGCTCGATGAAGGCGATGTCCACCCGCAACGACGATCCCGCCGCGGCCTCGCGGCCGTGGGACAAGGAGCGCGACGGCTTCGTGCTCGGCGACGGCGCCGGCGTGCTGGTGCTGGAAGAGTACGAACACGCCAAGGCGCGCGGTGCGCGCATCTACGCCGAGCTGGTCGGTTTCGGCGCCAGCTCCGACGCCTTCCACATGACCGCCCCGAGCGAGGACGGCGAAGGCGCCGCGCGCAGCATGGTGGCGGCGATGAAGGACGCCAAGCTCAACCCGGACCAGGTCGACTACCTCAACGCGCACGGCACCTCCACGCCGCTGGGCGACCTGGCCGAGACCCTGGCGATGAAGCGCGCGCTCGGCGATCACGCCTACAAGACCATGGTCAGCTCGACCAAGTCGATGACCGGCCACCTGCTCGGCGCCGCCGGCGGTGCCGAAGCGATCTTCTCGGTGATGGCGATCCATGCCGGCATCATTCCGCCGACCATCAACCTGCACGAGCCGGGCGAAGGCTGCGACCTGGACTACGTGCCGAACGTGGCGCGCGAGAAGCAGATCGACGTGGCGATGTCCAATGGGTTCGGCTTCGGCGGGACCAACGGGACGTTGGTGTTCAAGCGGGTCTGAGGGGGCGTAGCCCCCTCGGGATTCGGGAGTGGGGATTCGGGATTGGGTAAAGCCGGCGCCTGATTGATGCCGCGCTTTTTCTCCCTGACACGGGTGCGCGGCATGTCCGCGCTGCCATCCCCGGCGCCGCATCGCCCGGCGGCGCCTTCGCCGCCTCACGTTTTCATTCTTCCAGCGGAGCTTCGATGCTGCGTACCGTTCCCTTGCCGGCCGAGGTCGATCTGCTGGCGCTGCATCGCCTGGCGCCGCAGCGGTATCCGGTGCTGCTGGAATCGGCGGCGTCGGGGACGGCGCAGGGGCGCTGGGATCTGCTGCTGGTCGCCGACGGGCAGGGCCTGCGGCTGGATCGCGATGGGGTCACCCGCGCGTTGGATGGCGCGGTGGTCGCCGGCGATTTCCTCGATGCGCTGGACGCGCGCTGGCAGGCCGAACGCTGCGAACGCGACGAACCGCGCTGGCCGTTCCGCGGCGGCTGGGCGCTGCTGCTGGATTACGAACTGGCCGCGCAGGTGGAGCCGGTATTGCAACTGCCGGCCTCCGCTGCGACCACGCCTGCGGCGCTGGCCTTGCGCTGTCCTGCCGCACTGCTGCGCGACCATGTGAGCGGCGACTGCGTGGTGCTGGCCGAGCCCGCGCATGTGGCGCTGCTGGAGGCCGTGCTCGCCGATCTGCAGGCGCTGCCCGCAGCCGCCCCGGCGCCCGCTTGGCAGGCGCCGACGGCGATCGAGGAAGACCCGCCGCAGCGCTTCGTCGACGGCGTGCGCCGCATCCTCGACTACCTGCGCGCCGGCGACGTGTTCCAGGTCAACCTGTCGCGGCGCTGGTCGGCGCGCTTCGCCGCGCCGCTGGCGCCGGCCGCGCTGTACGCGCAACTGCGCCGCGCCAACCCGGCGCCGTTCGCCGGCCTGTTCGTCGGCCACGGCCGCGCCGTGGTCAGTTCCTCGCCGGAACGGCTGGTGTCGGTACGCGGCGACGTGGTCGAGACCCGTCCGATCGCCGGCACCCGCGCACGTGCGCCGGGCGACGACGAGGCCGCGCGCATCCGCGAACTGGTCGGGCATCCCAAGGAGCGCGCCGAGCACGTGATGCTGATCGACCTGGAGCGCAACGACCTGGGGCGGATCTGCGTGCCGGGCAGCGTCGAGGTCGACGAACTGATGACCGTGGAAAGCTATGCCCACGTGCACCACATCGTCAGCAACGTGCGCGGCCGGCTGCGCGCGGGCACCACGCCTGGCGAGACGATTCGCGCCACCTTCCCCGGCGGCACCATCACCGGCTGCCCCAAGGTGCGCTGCATGCAGATCATCGCCGAGCTGGAGCAGACCCCGCGCGGCGCCTACACCGGCGCGTTCGGCTGGCTCAACCGCGACGGCGACATGGACCTGAACATCCTGATCCGCACCGCCGAGGTGGACGGCGCGCAGGTGCAGTTCCGTACCGGCGCCGGCATCGTGTTCGATTCGGACCCGGCGCGCGAACTCGACGAGACCCGGGCCAAGGCGCGCGGCCTGCTGCGCGCGCTGGAGCCGTGAGCGGGGCGACGCGATACCGGGCGGCGCCGGCCGCGCGGTATCCTGCACGCCATTGACGTCGTTTCGAGGTGGCCGTGGCTTGGGCTAAACGCGGGTGTCTGACCCTGCTGGGAACATTGCTGGTGCTGGCACTGCTGGTGGCCGCGGCCGGCGCCTGGTGGTGGCACAGTTATCGCGCCTTCGCCGAGCAGCCGCTGCAGGCGACCCAGCCCAGCGTGGAAGTGGCGCGCGGCGCCTCGCTCAACGGCGTGCTGCGCAAGCTGCGTGCCGCGGGCGTGACCCAGGGCAGCGACCTGCAATGGCAGGTGCTGGCGCGCGAACTGGGCGTGGCCGGCAAGCTCAAGTTCGGCGAGTACGCGCTGCAGCCGGCGCTGAGCCCGCGCGAGCTGCTGCTGCGCATGCGCAAGGGCCAGGTGATCCAGTACCGCTTCACCATCGTCGACGGCTGGAACGTGCGCCAGTTGCGCAGCGCCTTGAACGCGGCCACGCCGCTGGTGCACACCACCGCCGACCTCAGCGACAGCGAACTGATGGCCAAGCTCGGCCAGCCCGGCCAGCACCCGGAAGGCCGCTTCCTGCCCGAGACCTATCTCTACCAGCGCGGCGACACCGACCTGCAGCTGCTGCGCCGCGCGCATGCGGCGATGGACAAGGCGCTGGCCGACGCCTGGGACGCGCGCGCCAAGGACCTGCCGCTGCAGTCGCCCGAGCAGGCGCTGATCCTGGCCTCGATCGTCGAGAAGGAAACCGGCCTGGCCGCCGAGCGCCCGCAGATCGCCGGCGTGTTCGTGCGCCGCCTGCAACTGGGCATGAAACTGCAGACTGACCCGACCGTGATCTACGGCATCGGCAGCGCCTACGACGGCAACATCCGCAAGCGCGACCTGGAGACCGATACGCCGTACAACACCTACACCCGCACCGGCCTGACCCCGACCCCGATCGCCATGCCCGGGCGCGAGGCGCTGCGTGCCGCCACCAACCCGGCGCCCGGCGACAGCCTGTACTTCGTGGCCATCGGCGACGGCAGCGGGGCGCATGCCTTCTCCTCCAGCTACGCCGAGCACAACGCGGCGGTGGCGCGCTACCTGCAGCGCCTGCGCCAGGCGCGCAACGACGCAGCGGTGTCGCCATGAGCGAGGCCGTGCTGCGCCACCATCGCTTCGTCAGCCTGGAAGGCGGCGAGGGCGCCGGCAAGACCACCGCGATCAACGCGATCCGCGACTGGCTGCAGGCGCAGGGCCACGAGGTGGTGCTGACCCGCGAACCGGGCGGCACGCCGCTGGCCGAACGCATCCGCGGGCTGCTGCTGGACAAGACGCCGGGCGAGGTCGTCGAGCCGCTGGCCGCCGAGACCGAACTGCTGCTGGTGTTCGCTGCGCGCGCGCAGCACGTGCGCGAGGTGATCCGCCCGGCGCTGCAGCGCGGCGCCTACGTGGTCAGCGACCGCTTCACCGATTCCAGCTACGCCTACCAGGGCGAAGGCCGCGGCCTGGACCGCGCTTGGATCGCCGACCTGGAGCGCCGCGCGGTCGGCCTGCAGCCCGGCCTGACCCTGCTGCTGGACCTGGACGTGCAGATCGGCCGCGCCCGCACCAGCGGCCGCGACCTGTGGCCGGACCGGATCGAGAGCGAGCAGGACGATTTCTTCCAGCGCGTGCGTGCCGGCTTCCGCCAGCGCGCCGCGCAGGACCCGCAACGTTTCCGCGTCGTCGACGCCAGCCAGCCGCCGCAGGCGGTGGCGCAGGCGGTGGCCGCCGCGCTGGCGGCGTGGGTGCAGCAGCAACAGGAGCCGACGCCATGAGCGACGTGCCGTTCGCGCCGTGGCAGCAGCGCGCCTACGACCAGACCGTGGCCGCGCTCGACGCTGGCCGCCTCGGCCACGGCCTGCTGATCTGCGGGCCGGAAGGCCTGGGCAAGCGCGCGGTGGCGCTGAAGCTGGCCGCCCACGTGCTGGGCCAGGGCGAACCGGCCGCGGCCCTGCGCAGCGCGCAGCTGATCGCCGCCGGTACCCATCCGGACCTGCAGCTGATCTCGTTCATCCCCAACCGCACCGGCGACAAGCTGCGCACCGAGATCGTCATCGAGCAGGTGCGCGAGATCTCGCAGAAGCTGGCGCTGACCCCGCAGTACGGCGTGGCCCAGGTGGTGGTGGTGGACCCGGCCGACGCGATCAACCGCGCCGCCTGCAACGCGCTGCTGAAGACCCTGGAAGAGCCGCAGCCCGGCCGCTACCTGTGGCTGATCAGCGCGCAGCCCGCGCGCCTGCCGGCGACCATCCGCAGCCGCTGCCAGCGCCTGGAGTTCAAGCTGCCGCCGGCCGAGGAAGCGCTCGCCTGGCTGCTGGCCCAGGACTTCCCGGAGAAGACCGCGCGCGAAGCGCTGGACGCCGCGCGCGGCCATCCCGGCCTGGCCGCGCAGTGGCTGCGCGAGGACGGATTGAAGCTGCGCCGACAGGTGGCCGCCGACCTGGAGCAGGTCGCCGCCGGCAAACTCGGCACGCTGGACGCCGCGCAACGCTGGAGCAGCGACGCGCTGGCCGAGCAGCGCCTGGGCCATGCCGCCGACTTGGTGCTGGCGCAGGCCTCGCAGGCCGGCTTGACCGACCCGGCGCGATTGCACAAGCTGGCCGCGTGGTTCGACGCCGCCAATCGCACCCGCGATCTGCTGCGCACCACCGTGCGCGCCGACCTGGCGATCGCGGAACTGTTGCTGGCCTGGCGCGATGGCGATCGCCCGGCCCGGAGAGGGGCACAACGATGAGCGCGATGAGCGGACGCCAGGGCATCCTGTCGCTGGCGGTGAAGGACAAGGCGGCGCTGTACAACGCCTACATGCCGTTCGTGAAGAACGGCGGCATCTTCGTGCCCACCCCCAAGCGTTATTTCCTCGGCGACGAGGTGTTCCTGCTGCTGACCCTGCCCGATTCCAGCGAGCGCCTGCCGGTGGCCGGCAAGGTGATCTGGGTGACCCCGGTCGGCGCCCAGGGCAACCGCGCCGCCGGCATCGGCGTGCAGCTGCCGGACAACAGTGAAGGCGAGACCATCCGCACCAAGATCGAGACCCAACTGGCCGGCATCCTCAACGCCGACAAGCCCACCCAGACCATGTAGCGGCCGCGCGGCGACGTCGCGCCACGGTCCTCGACAGGACCCATTGACGCCGCGCGCCACAGCCCTATAATGTGCGGCTCGCGACACGGGCGGTTAGCTCAGCGGTAGAGCATTGCCTTCACACGGCAAGGGTCGCAGGTTCGAACCCTGCACCGCCCACCACGAATTTGAGCGTCAACGAAAAAGCCGGCCTAGTGCCGGCTTTTTCGTAGTTGCGAGATGGAGTTCTATCAGGAATTGCGTGCCTCACACAGGCATTGAAGTTACACGTAGTGATATCGGACCTGTGCAATCAGCAGGACGCCATGCTCGACCTTGTAGACGATCCGGTGTTCGTCGTTGATGCGTCGCGACCAGTAGCCTGCAAGTGCATGGCGTAGCGGTTCGGGTTTGCCGATGCCCTGGAAGGGATCGCGTTGAATGGCCTTGATCAGGTCGTTGATGCGCTTGAGCATCTTTTTGTCGGCCTGTTGCCAGTAGAGATAATCCTCCCAGGCGTTGTCCGAGAACTGCAGCGTCACTCGCTCAGTTCCCGTGCCTTGCCGCGACCGGATTCGAGTTGGGCGATGGATTCCAGCAGGCGCTGCGCGTTCTTCGGACTGCGCAGCAGATAGGCGGTTTCCTCCATCGCCTTGTAGTCCTCCAGCGACAGCATGACCACGGCTTGCTCGCGGCTGCGCGTGATGATCACCGGCTCGTGGTTGTTGACCACGCGGTCCATGGTGTCCGCAAGAGCGGCACGTGCGGCGCTGTAGGTGATGGTGTCCATAATGGCTCCGAGTTGTACAATAAATTGTACGCTTGCTCGTTTCCCTGTCAACGGGCCCTGGCCGGAGGCCTGGATTCTGGGTCGAGTCAGCGAGCGATGACGCACCAGGATGCGATCGGCTCACGATCCGCTCACGGCATCGCTCGATACTGGGTCCATGCCCGAAGGTCCTTCGATCGTCATCCTCAAGGAAGAAGCCGCCGCGTTTGCCGGTCGCAAGGTGTTGCGGGTCTCCGGCAACAGCAAGCTGGACCTGGAGCGGATGCGCAATCGCAAGATCCTGTCGCTGCGCAGTTGGGGCAAACATTTCCTGATCGAGTTCGATGCGTTCAGTGTGCGCATCCACTTTCTGTTGTTCGGTAGCTATCGGATCAATGCGCGCAAGGACGCGTCGGCGCGCTTGAGTCTGGGCTTCGCCAAGGGCGAGGAGCTGAACTTCTACGCGTGTTCGATCAAGTTCATCGATGGTCCGCTGGATGCGGCCTACGACTGGACCGCGGACGTGATGAATCCCGATTGGGATGCGGCGCAGGCGCGGCGGAAGTTGCGGCTGCGGCCGCATGCGCTCGCCGCCGATGCCTTGCTGGATCAGGACGTGTTCGCCGGGGTCGGCAACATCATCAAGAACGAGGTGCTTCACCGCATCCGTGTGCATCCCGAGAGCGAGATCGGTGCGTTGCCGCCACGCAAGCTGGGCGAACTGGTGACGCAGGCGCGCGAGTACAGCTTCGATTTCTACCGCTGGAAGAAAGCCTACGAGCTGAAGAAGCACTATCAGGTGCACACCAAGACGGTGTGTCCGCGCGACGGCCATCTGCTCACCTATCGCAAGCAACTCGGCAAAGCGCAGCGCCGCGCGTTCTTCTGCGAGCATTGTCAGCGGCGGTATGTGCTGGATGATGGGTCCCAGACCGACATGTTCAAGTAATCCTGCTCCCGTCAGCGACGTGCTGATCGTGTTGGCAGCTAAAGAGGCATGTACCTTGGCTGCAGTGTCCGCGTTGGATGAGGTGGCCGAGACCGCGTCGTCGGTGCCGGTGGCCGGCGCGCATGCGTCAGGCAGGGCAATGGGGCGTCGCCGTCCGCTACGCGCTCTACTCGTTCTTCGTCAGGAGCGCAGCGCCACGGCCTCGTCTTCGCACCGCCGAATGCCCAGTTCGGCGAACAGGCCGGCCCAGCCGAGATCGGTCACGACGAATGCGCGCGAGCCGTCGACGCGGCGCAGCCAGTGTCGGGCGGAGAGCTGATCGAGTAGGGCGGCGCCCAGGGCGCCGGCGAGGTGGTGGCGGCGTTCGGTCCAGTCCAGGCAGCGCCGGGCCAGAGCGCGGCGGCCTTTGGCAAGCTGCGGCAGATCCACGCCCATGCGCGCGAACCACGCGGCGCCTTCGGGGGAGACGGCGTAGCGGATGGTGTCGTCGCGGGCGATCAGCCAGGCGCGCTGTTCCAGTGCTTCGGTGATCGCCACGCCGAGACGCCCGGCGAGGTGGTCGTAGCAGCAGCGTGCCAGGCGCAGCGTCTGGGCGTCGCGATGCGGGGCGCGGCGGCGTGATGTCTGTGGTGGCGCGAGGGTGGCCAGGGTCTCGAGCACGGTGGCGACGTGCGCGTTGGCCAGGCGGTAGTAGCGATGGCGGCCCTGGACCTCGACCGCGAGCAGGCCGCCGTCCAGCAGCTTTGCCAGGTGCGCGCTCGCGGTCTGCGGGGTGACGCCGCCGGCGAAGGCCAGTTCGCCGGCCGGAAGTGCGCGTCCATCGACCAGCGCCATCAGCATGGCGGCGCGGGCCGGGTCGGCGATCAGGAAGGCGGTCGCCGCCAGCTTGGGGTGTTCCAGATGCATTGCTGCACTCCCGATGGACGTGGCCATCATAGGACCGCCCCTGCCGCGACGTTTCGCTGCGTATCGAAACGATGTCCCTGGCGGATTCCTAGACTGCGCGGATTCCCACCGGAGCCTGTCGATGCAGACGAACGAAACGCCGCCGAACCCCGCCGAGCGCGATGCGCACGTGATATTCGAACGCTGGCATCGGCATGTGGTCGCACGCGATCTGTCGGCGTTGATGGCGTTGTATGCGCCGGACGCGCAGTTGGAATCGCCATTGGCCTATGTGGCGTCGGCGCCGCGCCAGGACGGGCGGCTGCAGGGCCGTGAGGCCATCGCGGCGTTCTTCGCCGCGTCCTTCGCCCAGCCGGAGAACGGCCTGGGGCGCTGGTATCGCAGCGGCCGCTGTCATGTCGCGGGGCGGCAATTGGTCTGGGAGTATCCGCGCGAAACCCCGCAGGGCGATCAGGTCGATCTGGTGGAAGTGATGGACCTGGACGCCGCTGGGTTGATCGCCTGCCACCGTGTGTACTGGGGCTGGAAAGGCGTGCAGACGCTGCTGGCGGCGCTGGGTAAGTCGTCCTGAGCTTGCAGGTGGTCCGATCGCGCGGCAGCGCGTGGCTGCGCGTGCACAGGCGTCGCCTCGATCTGGCGCGCCGCGTGGCGCCACCTCAATGAAAATCCCGGCTGCGGATGTCCAGGCCGAGCAGCATGGGCGTCAGGTCCTCGAGGTGGCCGGCGATCAGGTGGCGCACGCCATCGGCGGTTTCCAGGCGGCCGCGCACCAGCAGCAGCCGCGATTCGAGCAGGGCCTGGCGCTGGCGCTCGGCCAGGCGTCGCCACACCACGACGTTGACCAGGCCGTGCTCGTCTTCGAGGGTGACGAAGGTGACGCCGCTGGCGGTTTGCGGGCGCTGGCGCATGGTCACCAGGCCGGCGATGGCGACGGCGCTGGCATGCGGCAACGCGCGCAGTTCGCCGGAATGGCGGTAGCGGCGCGCCTGCAACTGCGCGCGCAGCAGGGTCAACGGGTGCTTGCCAAGGGTGGTGCCGAGCGTCGCGTAGTCGGCACGGATGTCGTCGCCCTGGCTGGGCAACGGCAGCGCGACCTGCTGCTCGGGCGTGGCCGCGAGCGCTTCGAAGAGCGGGCGCTGCGCCTCGACGCCGGCCACGGCCCAGCGTGCGCGGTGGCGATGGCCGGCCAGCGCTTTCAATGCGCCGGCGTCGGCGAGCGCGGCGCGGGCCTTGTCGTCGAGCGCGGCGCGGTGGCACAGGTCGGCGAGGTCGTGGAACGGGGCCTGCGCGCGCGCCTGCTGCAGGCGCAGCCCGGCGTCCTCGGCCAGGCCGCGGACCAGGCGCAGGCCCAGGCGGATCGCCGGCTGCACCTGCGGATCGGGGCTGTGCGCTTCCAGGCTGCAGTCCCAGTCGCTGTAGCGCACGTCCACCGGCCGCACCTGCAGGCCGTGGCGGCGCGCGTCCTGCAGCAACTGGTCGGGGCTGTAGAAGCCCATTGGCCAACTGTTGATCAGCGCGCAGGTGAACGCCGCCGGTTCGTGGCACTTGAGCCAGCAACTGGCGTAGGTGAGCAGGGCGAAACTGGCGGCATGGCTTTCGGGGAACCCGTAGCTGCCGAAGCCCTTGATCTGTTCGAAGATGCGTGCGGCGAATTCGGCGCTGTAGCCGCGCTCCAGCATGCCCTGCAGCAACTTGTCGCGATGCGGTTCCAGCCCGCCGTGGCGTTTCCAGGCCGCCATCGAACGGCGCAACTGGTCGGCCTCGTCGGGGGTATAGCCGGCGGCAACTACCGCCAGTTGCATCACCTGTTCCTGAAACAAGGGCACGCCGAGCGTTCGTTCGAAGACCTTGAACAGTTCCGGAGGCAGATCGTCAATGTCCTCTTCTTGGTTACGGCGGCGCAGATACGGATGCACCATGCCGCCCTGGATCGGGCCGGGGCGCACGATCGCCACCTGGATGACCAGGTCATAGAACTCGCGCGGCTGCAGTCGCGGCAGCATCGCCATCTGGGCGCGCGATTCGATCTGGAACACGCCGATGGTGTCGGCACGCCGGATCATCGCGTAGGTCTGCGGGTCTTCGGCGGGAATGGTGGCGAGCGTGTAGTCGCGGCCGCGGTGCGCGCGCAGCAGGTCCAGGGTGCGCCGCAGCGCGCTGAGCATGCCCAGCGCGAGCACGTCGACCTTCATCAGCCCGACCAGTTCCAGGTCGTCCTTGTCCCACTGGATCACCGTGCGCTCGGCCATGGTCGCGTTCTCCACCGGCACCAGGGTGTGCAGCGCATGCTCGGAGATGACGAAGCCGCCGGGATGCTGCGACAGGTGCCGCGGGAAGCCGATCAGTTGGCTGGTGAGCACCAGCAGCCGGCGCATCACCGGCGTGTCCGGGTCGAAGCCGCGTTCGCGCAGCAGCTCCTGCGCCGACTCCACCGGATCGCGCTGGCCCAGCGCGGAGGACAACGCATCGACGGTATCGCTGGGCAGGCCCAGTGCGCGCGCCACGTCGCGCACCGCGCTGCGCGTGTGGTAGCTGATCGCCACCGCGGCCAGTGCGGCGCGCTCGCGGCCATAGTGGCGGAAGATGTACTGGATCACTTCCTCGCGGCGGTCGTGCTCGAAATCGATGTCGATGTCCGGCCGCTCCTTGCGCTTCTCGGAGATGAAGCGCTCGAACAGCATGCCGATGCGGTCCGGATCGATCGCGGTGATGCCCAGTGCGTAGCACACCGCCGAGTTCGCCGCCGAGCCGCGGCCCTGGCACAGGATGTCCTTGGAGCGTGCGAAGCGCACCAGGTCGTAGACGGTGAGGAAGTAGGACTCGTACTTCAGCCGCTCGATCACGCCGAGTTCGTGTTCGATCAGGCGCCGCGCCTTGTCCGGCACGCCGTGCGGCCAGCGCTCGGCCGCGCCGCGTTCGGTGAGGATGCGCAGCCATTGCGTGGGCGTGTGCCCGGGCGGCACCAGTTCGTGCGGGTATTCGTACTGCAGTTGCCCGAGGTCGAAGTCGCAGCGCTGGGCGATGCGCACGGTCTCGGCCAGCAGTTCCGGCGGATACAGCGTCGCCAGCGTGGCGCGCGGGCGCAGATGGCGTTCGCCGTTGGGATACAGGTGGGCGCCGGCTTCGTGCAGCGGCAGGCGATGGCGGATCGCGGTCAGGGTGTCCTGCAGGGCGCGGCGGCCGCGTGCGTGCATGTGCACGTCGCCGCTGGCCACGGCCGGTAGCTGCAACGCATGCGCCAACTGCAGGCGCGCCTGCAGCAGCGCGGCATCGTCGGGGCCGCGCAGCAGTTCCACCGCCAGCCAGAGCCGCTGCGGGAAACGTGCCTGCAGCCAGGCGCCGTCCGCGGCGTCGTCGGCGTCGCCGCGCGGCAGCCACAGGCACAGCAGGCCCGAGCCGTCGTCCGCGCTTGCCAGATCCTCGCGCAGCGCACGGTAGCGGCCCTTGTCGGCGCGGCGCCGGGCCAGGGTGATCAGCCGGCACAGCCGCTGGTAGCCGTGCAGGGTCTCGGCCAGCAGCACCAGCTTGGGGCCGTGTTCGAACTGGATCTCGCTGCCGACGATGAGGTGCAGGCCCATGTCCCGGGCCGCCTGCCACGCACGCACGATGCCGGCCAGGCTGCATTCGTCGGTGATCGCCAGCGCACGGTAGCCGTGGCGCAGCGCGCGTTCGCACAGTTCCCACGGGTGCGAGGCGCCGCGCTGGAAGCTGAAGTTGGACAGGCAATGCAGTTCGGCATAGTCGGGCAGCGTGGGGTCTGTTGGCGCGCACGGCACGTTGGCGGCGGGTGCGTTGGACGGAGCAGGCGTCGGCAGCAGCCGCAGGCGCGGCGGCATGCGCGGATGCGGCGGCGTGTGGCTCATGCGAACCAACCGTGCAGCATCAGTGCGTCCGGCGCGTCGGCCGGGGCGAACGCCCAGGCGCGCTGGCCCTGGCGGGTGCGCACGACGTAGTAGTCGCGACGCACGTCGCCGTCGTCCCACCAGCCGCTCTCGATGCGTTCCGGCCCGGCCAGGCGCTCGGGCGCGCGTTCGCGCAGTGGGATCGGTCGCGACAGCAGCCAGCCGGGCCGTGGCGGCGCGTTGGCGGCGGGCGTGGCCGTGCTGCGCGCCGGCGTGGACTCGGCGCGCCAGGCCAGTTCCGGGCGATGGTCGGCGTGTGCGCGCAGGCCGTGCACGGCGTCGTCGCCCAGGCGTGCGCGCAGGCGTTCGCGCAGTTGTTCCCACGGCAGCGCCTGCTGCGCGCGTTCGTCGAACAGTTCGCGCGCGGCCGGCACGAACGGCGGCAGTTCGTCGGCGCACAGGCGCAGGGCTTGCACCGGCGCCGGCACGCTGGCCTGCTGCAGGCGTCCGCGCGCCAGTTCGAACAGCATCGCCGCATCGCGCTCGGCGGCGAGCAATCCCACTGGCACCACGCTGGGCTCCAGGTCCTCGTGTTCGAGCAGCAGGCGGAAGCGCTGCACGCCGCCATCGCGCCCGGCCAGGAAGGCGGCCAGGTCCTGGGTCAGCCGGCGCAGCGGGAACAGCAGCGCCTGGCTGGATTCGGTGGCATAGCCCAGTTCCACGCGCGCATCGAAGCGGTCAGGCGGCAGGTAGTACTGCAGTGGCAGCGGCGCCTGCCCGCGCAACGCATCCAGGTGCTGCAACAGGGCCGGCGGATAGCGCCGCGCCAGCCCGGTGCGCGGCAGCGCGAACAGCTGCTGCAGGCGGCGCAGGCCCATCCGCGCGAAGCCGTCGGCCAGGGCCGGCGACAGCCCGGCGCGGGCGATCGGCAACTGCCCCAGCGCGCGCTGCAGCGCGGCGTTGTCGAGCAGGGCGATGCCGTCGTGCGCATTGACCAGCGCACGCGCGGCCAGCGGGTGCGGCGCGACCACGATGCGGTGGCGGAAGCCCAGCGCGGTCAGCTCCTCGCGCAGCCGCGCCTCGAAGCGCGGCCATGGCCCGAACAGGCCGAGGCTGGCCTCGATCTCCAGCAGCAGCGCGCCGGGGTAGTCGGTGCTGACCAGCGAACTGAAGCGGTACGCCCACGCCGCGAGGAACTGCTGGCTGCGGCGGCTTTCTTCGGCATCGTGCAGGGCGGTGGCGAAGCGGTCGCATAGCGCCTGCGCGGTGACCAGCGATTGCCCGGGACGCAGGCCACGGGCGCGCGCGGCGGCGTTGACCGCCTTCAGCGTGCGCCGCTGCGGTGGGCCGTCGAGCAGCGCCAGCGGTTCGTCCGGCGACGGCCAGCGACGCAGGACGGTGTCCAGCGCCAGTTGCGGCAACAGGATGCAGGCCCAGCGCATGGTGGCGGCCTCACCCGGTCGCCAGGGTGGACAGGGCGATCGGCTGCGCCGGCGGCAGCCCGCCGCGGCACTTGAGCACGCGCAGTTGCGCCGGCGCGGCGTCGATGGCGATGCGCAGCGCGGCCGGCGACGGATTGGCGGCGGCCTTCAGCGGGCGGTAGGCGAAGCCCAGGGTGCGCCCGGTTTCGGCGGCCACCTGCAGCCGGCGCAGGGTCTTGTCGGCGGCCAGCCCCGGCCAGCACAGCACCGCCGCGCAACTGCCGGCGCGCAGGCATTGCTCGGCGGCCCAGGCCGCATCCGCACCGGCGCGGACGATCTGCACCTGCGCCAGCGCTACCCCGGCCTGGGCCCAGGCGGCGGGGTAGGGCAGGTAGGGCGGATCGACCAGCACGATGCGGCCGCCGCCCTGCGACAGCCGCGCCAGCGTCGGCCACAGCAGCTGCAGCTCGCCGATGCCGTCGGCGGCGTGCAGCAGTTCGGTCAGCGCCATCTCCGGCCAGCCGCGCGCGGGCAGCACCGCGTCCAGCGCGGCGTGCCCGGTGGGCTGCGCGCTGGGCGGCAGCGCCGTCGGCTGGCCGCGCCAGACCCGGCGCTCGGCCAGCAGGCGGTCGAGGGCGACGACGGCGGCCATCAGCCCGGCCGGATCAGGCCGCAGTAATGCCCTTCGATGGCGAAGTCCTGCCCGGGACCGACCACGATCGGCGCATAGGCGGGATTGCGCGGCAGCAGCGCGATGCCGTCGCCATCGGCGCGGTAGCGCTTGATGGTGAGTTCGCCGTCCAGCCGCGCCACCACGATCTGCCCGTTGCGCGCATCGGCGGCGCGGCGCACCCCGACCAGGTCGCCGTCGAGGATGCCGTCATCGATCATCGAGTCGCCCTGCACCCGCAGCAGGTAGTCCGGGCGCAGCGCGAACACCGCGCGGTCCAGGCGCAGCTGCTGGTCCAGGCCGATGTCGGCGCCGATCGGCGCACCGGCGGCGACCCGGCCCAGCACCGGCAACTGCAGCAGTTCGCTGCGCGTGCCGGCCTGCGCCGGGCGCAGGCTGCGCGCCTGCTGCGGCACCTGCGCCAGCAGTCCAGCCTCGACCAGCGCCTGCACGTGCTTGCGCGCGGCATTGCGCGAGGCGAAGCCGAAGCGTTCGGCGATCTCGGCCAGGCTCGGCGGCCGCCCGTCCTGCTCGGCGCAGGCATGGACGTAGGCGAGGATGGCGGCGCGCTGCGGGGACAGGGTGGTCATGGTGTACATTTGTACACCGCTGACGCGACCTTGGCGAGATGGGGCGCTGAACGGGTTTGGCGTCTCCCGACGTGTCAGCCGCGCCCGGCGCCATCCTCCGGCATCGCCCCGGCGTAGCGGGCGCGGGGGCGAATCAGCTTGCCCAGGGCCTGCTGCTCCAGGGCGTGGGCCAGCCAGCCGGCCTGGCGGGCGGCGGCGAACAGCACCAGCGCGTGTGCGGCGGGCAGGTCGTGGACGAAGCAGAGTGCGGCGAGCAGGCAGTCGATGTTCGGGCGCTGGCCGCTGCAGTCCTGGGCGGCGGCAATCACCGCTTCCACGTGCTGCATGCGCGTGCTGCCGCCGCTGCGTTCGCGCAGCAGGCGCAGCACTTCGGCCGCGCGCGGGTCGCCGTCGGGGTACAGGGCGTGGTGGAAGCCGGGCAGGTCGTCGCCGCGCTGCCAGCGCTCGGCGATCAGGGCGGCGGCGCTGGGCGCGTCCTGGGCGTCGCGCAGCAGGGCGTGGGCGCGCGCGGTGGCGCCGCCGTGGCGCGGGCCGGACAGCGCGGCCAGGCCCGCGCTGACGGTGGCGTGCAGCGGCGCGCCGGTGGAGGCGACCACGCGGGCGGCGAAGGCGGAGACGTTGAGTTCGTGGTCGGCGCACAGCAGCAGGGCGGCGCGCACCAGCTCGGCGAAGCCGGCGTCGCCGGGACGCCAGTGGTCGGCGATCAGGCGATGCACCTGGCGCGCGTCCGGCGTGGTGCCGACCAGCAGCGCGGCGTTCTGCCGCAGCAGGGTGGCGGCGCTCTCGCGGCGCACGCCGGGGGCGGCGTTGAGCGACTGGCGCAGGTCCAGGGCCAGCAGCGGGATGCAGGCCATGGCGCGTTCCAGCGGCGGCAGCGCGGCATGCCCGGCCAGCGGCGCCACCACCGCCGGCCACGGCGCGACCGGCGCGCTGGCGAACGGGTCTTCGCCCTCCGGGCAGTCCCACAGCAGCCGCGCGACGTCCTCCAGGCTGGCGCCGGCACGCACCATGGCCACCGCCGAGCGTCCGCGGTAGTAGGGGCCGTCGGGGCGGATCAGCGAGATCCGCGTCTCCAGCACCGGCAGGCCGCGGTCCAGGCTCTGTGCGGCACCGCGCGCGGCGCCGCGGCCGGCGCGCTTGCGCTGCGCCAGCCGCTCCACTTCGGCGCGCAGGTAGGCGCGGCTGCGGTGGTCGGGACCGGCGCGCGAACTGAGCAGGCCGCGGCTGACGTAGGCGTACAGGGTGGCGCTGCTGATGCCGAGCAGGGCGCAGGCCTGTGCGGCGGAGATCAGGTTGCGGTCGGGGCTGTCGGACATGAAGGGACGATAGGTTGATTCATTGAATCAAGATTGATCCGTGCCGGCGAGAGTGCCAGATTGGCGCCCATCGCGGAACGCCCGGCGGGGCGCCGCCGCCTCTTCGTTAGGAGCTGCCATGTCCCTCGTTTCCCCCGGCGCCGGTTTCCGCGCCGCCCTGGCCGCCGAAGCGCCGTTGCAGGTGATCGGTGCGATCAACGCCAACCATGCGCTGCTGGCGCAGCGCGCCGGCTACAAGGCGATCTACCTGTCCGGCGGCGGCGTCGCCGCCGGCTCGCTGGGCCTGCCGGACCTGGGCATCAACACCCTGGAGGACGTGCTGATCGATGTGCGCCGCATCACCGACGTGTGCCCGCTGCCGCTGCTGGTGGACATCGACACCGGCTTCGGACCGAGTGCGTTCAACATCGAGCGCACCATCAAGTCGCTGATCAAGGCCGGCGCGGCCGCCTGCCACATCGAGGACCAGGTCGGCGCCAAGCGCTGCGGCCACCGCCCGGGCAAGGAGATCGTCAGCCAGGGCGAGATGGTGGACCGGGTCAAGGCTGCGGCCGATGCCAAGACCGATCCGGATTTCTTCCTGATCGCGCGCACCGACGCGATCCAGACCGAGGGCGTGGACGCGGCGATCGAACGCGCCATCGCCTGCGTGGAGGCCGGCGCCGACGGCATCTTCGCCGAGGCCGCGTACGACCTGGACACCTACCGCCGTTTCGTCGATGCGGTGAAGGTGCCGGTGCTGGCCAACATCACCGAGTTCGGCAAGACCCCGCTGTTCACCCGCGACGAACTGGCCGCGGCCGGCGTGGCGATCCAGTTGTTCCCGCTGTCGGCGTTCCGCGCCGCCAACAAGGCCGCCGAGGACGTGTACACCGCGATCCGTCGCGATGGCCACCAGCAGGGAGTGCTGGAGCGCATGCAGACCCGCGAGGAACTGTACGAGCGCATCGGCTACCACGCCTTCGAGCAGCGCCTGGATGCGCTGTTCGCCGGCAAGGGCGCATGATCGGCGGCGATTTTCCTGCCCGAGCCTGCCCATGAATACCCAAGCCAGCGCGGCCTCGTTCCTGCGCAGCCGCATCGATCGCCGCCAGACCGCGCGGCACCTGCTGCAGACCGAACTGGACAAACTGTCCGAGGCCGAGCGCGAGGTGGTGGAGCGCTTCATCGCCAAGCGCCACGTGGCCCGCGACATCGTCAAGCAGGCCGACCGCGACCGCTCGCTGGGCGAGCGCGTGGCCGACCGCGTCGCCGCGATCGGCGGCAGCTGGAGCTTCATCATCGGCTTCTGCGTGGTGCTGCTGGGCTGGATCGTGCTCAACAGCCTGGTACTGGCGCACGCCTTCGATCCGTATCCCTACATCCTGCTCAACCTGTGCCTATCGTGCCTGGCGGCGATCCAGGCGCCGGTGATCATGATGAGCCAGAACCGCCAGGCGGCGGTGGACCGCCTGCATGCGCAGAACGATTACGAAGTGAACATCAAGGCCGAACTGGAGATCCTGCAGGTGCACGAGAAGCTCAACCAGCTGCGCGAGCAGGACTGGGCGACGCTGGTGGAACTGCAGAACCGCCAGATCCTCATGCTGCAGCAACTGCTCGAGCGTGCCGGCGTCTCGCCGCCGCCGCAACCGCAGGCCACCTGATCCACTGCACTTATCCGACCGCAACACCGGGAGATTCGCCATGAACGACACCGCTCCGCAGACCGCCCCTGCCTTCAAGCCGAAGAAATCGGTGGCCCTGTCCGGCACCGCCGCCGGCAACACCGCGCTGTGCACGGTGGGCCGCAGCGGCAACGACCTGCACTACCGCGGCTACGACATCCTGGACCTGGCGCGCAGCAGCCAGTTCGAGGAGATCGCCTACCTGCTGGTGCACGGCAAGCTGCCCAGCAACAGCGAGCTGCGCGGCTACAAGGCCAAGCTGCGCTCGCTGCGCGGCATCCCGGCCGCGGTCAAGGCCGCGCTGGAGCAGTTGCCGCCGTCGGCGCATCCGATGGACGTGATGCGCACCGGCGTGTCGGTGCTGGGCTGCGTGCAGCCGGAGAAGGACGACCACAACCATCCCGGCGCGCGCGACATCGCCGACAAGCTGATGGCCAGCCTCGGTTCGATGCTGCTGTACTGGTACCACTACAGCCACAACGGCCGGCGCATCGAGGTGGAGACCGACGACGATTCGATCGGCGGGCATTTCCTGCGCCTGCTGCACGGCTTCAAGCCGCACGAGGAATGGGTGCAGGCGATGCACACCAGCCTGATCCTGTATGCCGAGCACGAATTCAACGCCTCCACCTTCGCCTGCCGGGTCATCGCCGGCACCGGCAGCGACATGTACAGCGCCATCGCCGGCGGCATCGGCGCGCTGCGCGGACCCAAGCACGGTGGCGCCAACGAGGTCGCCTTCGAGGTGCAGAAGCGCTACGACACCCCGGACGAGGCCGAGGCCGACATCCGCGCGCGGGTCGAGCGCAAGGAAGTGATCATCGGTTTCGGCCACCCGGTGTACACGGTGTCGGACCCGCGCAACCAGGTCATCAAGGACGTGGCGCGCGAACTGTCCGAGGCGCAGGGCAGCCGCAAGATGTACGACATCGCCGAGCGCCTGGAGACGGTGATGTGGGACATCAAGAAGATGTTCCCCAACCTGGACTGGTTCAGTGCGGTCAGCTACCACATGATGGGCGTGCCGACGGCGATGTTCACCCCGCTGTTCGTGATCGCCCGCACCGCCGGCTGGAGCGCGCACATCATCGAGCAGCGCATCGACGGCAAGATCATCCGCCCCAGCGCGAACTACGTGGGGCCGGAGGATCAGACGTTCGTGCCGATCGATCAGCGCAAGTGATCCGCCGACACGCGCTCGACTCCGAGTGACACTCCCCTCTCCCGTCGGGAGAGGGGCCGGGGGTGAGGGTGCGGGCGCAGCCTCGTGGTGTTCGGTCGCAAGAGCTTCGCCCGTACCCTCATCCGCCCTCATGAAGGATCCGACGGCACTAGGCTTCGCCCGTACCCTCATCCGCCCCTTCGGGGCACCTTCTCCCGGTGGGAGAAGGGTCCTGTCTTCGCTTTTTTCTACTGTAGCCAGCCATGAACAGCCACTACCGTAAATCCCTTCCGGGTACCTCGCTGGACTACGTCGATGCGCGCGCCGCGGTCGATGCGATCAGCCCGGGCGCCTATGCCGGCCTGCCTTACGTGTCGCGGGTGTTCGCCGAGAACCTGGTGCGCCGCTGCGATCCGGATCTGCTGCACGACGCCTTGCTGCAGTTGATCGAGCGCCGCCGCGACCTGGATTTCCCGTGGTTTCCGGCGCGCGTGGTGTGCCACGACATCCTCGGCCAGACCGCGCTGGTGGATCTGGCCGGGCTGCGCGATGCCATCGCCGAGCAGGGCGGCGACCCGGCCAAGGTCAACCCGGTGGTGCCGGTGCAGTTGATCGTCGATCACTCGCTGGCGGTGGAGTGCGGCGGCGACGATCCGCAGGCCTTCGCCAAGAACCGCGCGATCGAGGATCGTCGCAACGAGGACCGCTTCCACTTCATCGACTGGAGCAAGCGCGCGTTCCGCAACGTGGACGTGATCCCGCCGGGCAACGGCATCATGCACCAGATCAATCTGGAGAAGATGTCGCCGGTGATCTACGTGCACGACGGCGTCGCCTTCCCCGATACCTGCGTGGGCACCGACAGCCACACGCCGCACGTGGACGCGCTGGGCGTGATCGCGATCGGTGTCGGCGGGCTGGAAGCGGAGAGCGTGATGCTCGGCCGCGCCTCGTGGATGCGTCTGCCGGACATCGTCGGCGTGGAACTGAGCGGCCGGCCGCAGCCCGGCATCACCGCCACCGACGTGGTGCTGGCGCTGACCGAGTTCCTGCGCCAGGAGCGCGTGGTCGGCGCGTACCTGGAATTCTTCGGCGAAGGCGCCGCCGCGCTGACCATCGGCGACCGCGCCACCATCTCCAACATGTGCCCGGAATACGGCGCCACCGCGGCGATGTTCTACATCGACCAGCAGACCCTGGACTATCTGCGCCTGACCGGGCGCGAGGAAGCGCAGGTGGCCTTGGTGGAGCAGTACGCGCGCACCACCGGGCTGTGGGCCGATGCGCTGGCCACCGCGCAGTACGAGCGCGTGCTGCGCTTCGACCTGTCGCAGGTGGTGCGCAACATGGCCGGCCCGAGCAATCCGCACAAGCGCGTGGCGACCACCGAACTGGCCGCGCGCGGCATCGCCGACGCCAGCAAGCTGGCTGCCGGCCAAGCCGAGCAGGCGCAGGGGCGCATGCCCGACGGCGCGGTGATCATCGCCGCCATCACCAGCTGCACGAACACCTCCAACCCGCGCAACGTCATCGCCGCCGGCCTGCTGGCGCGCAATGCGCGCGCACGCGGCCTGGCCCGCAAACCGTGGGTGAAGACCTCGCTGGCGCCGGGATCCAAGGCGGTGCAGCTGTACCTGGAAGAGGCCGGCCTGCTGCCGGACCTGGAGGCGCTGGGCTTCGGCATCGTCGCCTTCGCCTGCACCACCTGCAACGGCATGAGCGGCGCGCTGGATCCGCGCATCCAGCAGGAGATCGTGGAGCGCGACCTGTACGCCACCGCGGTGCTGTCGGGCAACCGCAACTTCGACGGGCGCATCCATCCCTACGCCAAGCAGGCGTTCCTGGCCTCGCCGCCGCTGGTGATCGCCTACGCCATCGCCGGCACGGTGCGCTTCGACATCGAGAAGGACGTGCTGGGCACCGACGCCGACGGCCGCGAGGTGCGGCTGAAGGACATCTGGCCCAGTGACGCCGAGATCGATGCGGCGGTGCGTGCCGCGGTGAAGCCGGAGCAGTTCCGCCGCGTCTATGCGCCGATGTTCAACGTGCGCGTGGAGCAGGGCGCGCCGGTGGCGCCGCTGTACGACTGGCGCCCGCGCAGCACCTACATCCGCCGCCCGCCGTACTGGGAAGGCGCGCTGGCCGGCGAGCGCACGCTGCGTGGCATGCGCGCGCTGGCGGTGCTCGGCGACAACATCACCACCGACCACCTGTCGCCGTCCAACGCGATCCTGGCCGACAGCGCCGCCGGCGAATACCTGGCGCACATGGGTGTGCCGGAGGAAGACTTCAATTCCTACGCCACCCATCGCGGCGACCACCTCACCGCGCAGCGCGCCACCTTCGCCAACCCCAAGCTGATCAACGAAATGGCGGTGGTCGACGGCAAGGTCAAGCAGGGCTCGCTGACCCGGCTGGAGCCGGACGGGCAGGTGCTGCGCATGTGGGAAGCGATCGAGACCTACATGGCGCGCAAGCAGCCGCTGATCGTGATCGCCGGCGCCGACTATGGCCAGGGCTCCTCGCGCGACTGGGCGGCCAAGGGCGTGCGCCTGGCCGGGGTCGAAGCGATCGTCGCCGAAGGCTTCGAGCGCATCCATCGCACCAACCTGATCGGCATGGGCGTGCTGCCGCTGCAGTTCTTGCCCGGCACCACGCGCACGACCCTGGGCATCGACGGCAGCGAGACCTTCGACGTGGTCGGCGCGCGCACGCCGGGCGCCACGCTGACCCTGCGCATCGTCCGCAAGGACGGCGCTGCGGTGGACGTGCCGGTGCTGTGCCGCCTGGACAGCAACGAGGAAGTGTCCATCTACGAGGCCGGCGGCGTGTTGCAGCGCTTCGCCCAGGACTTCCTCGAGGATGCCCGCAGCGCCTGAGCCGGCTGCCGCTGTCATCGGGCGCGTGCCATGCTGGCCGCGCCCGCCACCGCCGAGGAGACCGTCATGCCCACGTCCGCCACCCCCACCGGGACCGTCCAGTTGCATCGGGTGCTGCGCGCGCCGGCCGAACGCGTCTACCGCGCCTTCCTGGAACCGGCGGCACTGGTCAAATGGCTGCCGCCGCATGGCTTCGTCGCCACCGTGCACGCGCTGGACGCGCGCGTGGGCGGCAGCTACCGGATGAGCTTCACCAACCTCGGCACCGGCACCAGCAGTGCCTTCGGCGGCACCTATCTGGAACTGGTGCCCGGGCAGTTGATCCGCCACACCGACCGCTTCGACAATCCGGACCTGCCCGGCGAGATGATCGTGACCGTGCGGCTGCGGCCGGTGGCCTGCGGCACCGCGCTGGAAATCGTGCAGGAGGGCATCCCGCCGCAGATCCCGGTGGAGTTCTGCCATCTCGGCTGGCAGGAGTCGCTGGCCCTGCTGACGCAACTGGTCGAGCCCGAGATTCCCGATTCGCCCTGATCCGCCGTCTCTTCATTTTCGTACGTACCCGGAACCGCCATGGCCCACGCTCCGCAACTCCGCATCCCCGCCACCTACATGCGCGGCGGCACCTCCAAGGGCGTGTTCTTCCGCCTGCAGGATCTGCCCGCGGCGGCGCAGACGCCGGGCCCGGCGCGCGACGCGCTGCTGCAGCGGGTGATCGGCAGCCCCGATCCCTACGCCAAGCAGATCGACGGCATGGGCGGGGCCACCTCCAGCACCAGCAAGACCGTGATCGTGGCGCCGAGCACGCGCCCGGACCACGACGTGGACTATTTGTTCGGCCAGGTCGCGATCGAGCGCGCATTCGTGGACTGGAGCGGCAACTGCGGCAATCTGTCGGCGGCGGTGGGGCCGTTCGCGATCGCTGCGGGGCTGGTGGATCCGGCGCGGATTCCGCGCGACGGCGTCGCCACGGTGCGGATCTGGCAGGCCAACATCGGCAAGACCATCGTCGCGCAGGTGCCGATGAGCGACGGCGCGGTGCAGGAGACCGGCGATTTCGAACTGGACGGGGTGACCTTCCCGGCGGCGGAGATCGCGCTGGAATTCCTCGACCCGGCCGCCGACGAGGACGGCGCCGGCGGCGCCATGTTCCCCACCGGCCACTTGGTCGACACGCTGGAGGTGCCCGGCGTCGGCAGCTTCCAGGCGACCCTGATCAACGCCGGCATTCCCACCATCTTCCTCGAGGCGCAGGCGCTGGGGTATCGCGGCACCGAGCTGCAGGACGCGATCAACGGCGATGCGCAGGCGCTGCAGCGCTTCGAGACGATCCGCGCCTATGGCGCGCTGCGCATGGGCCTGATCGCCACCCTGGACGAGGCAGCGACGCGCCAGCACACGCCCAAGGTCGCCTTCGTCGCGCCGCCGGCCGACTACGTCGCCTCCAGCGGCAAGCCGGTGGCGGCCGCCGACATCGACCTGCTGGTGCGGGCGATGTCGATGGGCAAGCTGCACCACGCGATGATGGGCACCGCGGCGGTGGCGATCGGCACCGCCGCGGCCATTCCCGGCACCCTGGTCAACCGCGCCGCCGGTGGTGGCAAGCGCACCGCGGTGCGCTTCGGCCACCCCTCGGGCACCTTGCGGGTAGGCGCCGAGGCGCGCCAGGTGGACGGCCAGTGGAGCGTCACCAAGGCCTTGATGAGCCGCAGCGCGCGCGTGCTGATGGAAGGCTGGGTGCGGGTGCCGGAGACGCCGGCTGGTTGAGGCCGGTGCTCCGGCCGCGAGCGTTTTAAGGGCCGTAGTGGCCTGTCGCATTGCGCGCGTCGCGGCTGAAGCCGCTCCCACAAGTAGGCATCGCGCCAGCGGATGCGTCATGCGCGGCAAGCCTTGTGGGAGGGACTTCAGTCCCGACCCGATGACCGGTGACTGCCGCAATGCGGGGCGATCGCCGCAGGAGGCCGCGAGTTCACTGCATCGCGCGTCGCGGCTGAAGCCGCTCCCACAGTGGCATCGCGCGGTGGACGCGTCACGTGCAGACAAGCCCCATGTGGGAGGGACTTCAGTCCCGACCCGATGACCGGTGACTGCCGCAATGCGGGGCGATCGCCGCAGGAGGCCGCGAGCTCACTGCATCGCGCGTCGCGGCTGAAGCCGCTCCCACAGTGGCATCGCGCCAGCGGACGCGTCATGTGCAGGCAAGCCCTGTGGGAGGGATTTCAGTCCCGACGCGATGACCTGTGACTGCCGCAATGCGGGGCGATCGCCGCAGGAGGCCGCGAGCTCATTGCATCGCGCGTCGCGGCTGAAGCCGCTCCTACAGGGAGGATCGCGCCAGCGGACGCGTCATGCGCAGCCAAGCCCTGTGGGAGGGACTTCAGTCCCGACGCGATGACCGGTGGCTGCCGCAACAAGGAAGAGGGAAGCCCGTCTCGGTCCTAGGCGCGCGTCGCCGCCAGCCCCGCTGTCGCCAATCCCGACTTCCCAATCCCAAATCCCCGCCTCCCCAGGTGACGCCAGCCGCCACAGCTTGTATATTTTGTGTTAATTATGCTGCGGCGCGGCAAGGACTCGGCGCGCTCCCGATTACGCCCACCCATCCCGGAGTTCCCATGTCTGCCAGTTGGTCGCTGCGCGCCAGTGCGCTTGCCGTTGCCGTCGTTTCCGCGCTTTCCTTCCCCGCCGCCGCCCAGCAGGCGGAGAGCACCGACGGGGTCGCCCGTCTGGACACGATCAAGGTCACCGCCGAGCGCCGCGCCGAGGACTCCAAGGACGTGCCGGTGTCGGCCAGCGTGCTGCGCCCGGAATATTTGGACGCCATCGCCACCAGCGGCTCGGACGTGCGCGTGCTGGCCGGCAAGGCGCCCAGCCTCAACGTCGAGTCGTCCAACGGCCGCGTGTTCCCGCGCTTCTACATCCGCGGCTACGGCAACACCGACTTCAACACCTACGCCTCCCAGCCGGTGTCGCTGATCTATGACGACGTGGTCGCCGAGAACGCGTTCCTGAAGGGCTTCCCGATCTTCGACCTGCAGAGCCTGGAAGTGCTGCGCGGTCCGCAGGGCACGCTGTTCGGCCGCAACACCCCCGCCGGCGTGGTCAAGTTCAACTCGGTCAAGCCGACCATCGGCGCCAACGACGGCTACGCCAGCCTGTCCTACGGCACCTACGGCACCATGACCATGGAAACCGGCCTGAGCGTGGCGATGGGCGACAAGTGGGCCGCGCGCCTGTCGGCGCTGGGCCAGCGCCGCGGCGACTGGGTCGACAACACCATCGACAACCGCTCCTTCGAAGGCTACATGGACTCGGCGGTGCGCCTGCAGCTGCTGTTCCAGCCGGGCGAGGACTTCAGCGCGCTGTTCAACGCGCACGCGCGCCACCTCGACGGCACCGCGCGCCTGTTCCGCGCCAACATCTTCCAGCCGGGCACCAACCAGCTGGTCGCCGGCTTCGACCCGGACAAGGTGTCCATCGACGGCAAGAACACCCAGGAACTGCAGACCTACGGCGGCAGCGCCAACCTGACCTGGGACCTGGGCGACATCGTGCTGCACTCGATCACCGGCTACGAGGGCATCGGCAAGTACTACAGCCGCGGCGACATCGATGGCGGTTACGGCGCGGTGTTCGCGCCGCCGTCCGGCCCCGGGGTGATCCCGTTCCCGGTGGAGACCGCCGGCGGCATCAAGAACCTGGACCAGTACTCGCAGGAGCTGCGCGCCGAGTCGCAGTACGCCGGTCCGCTGAACTGGCAGGCCGGCCTGTACTACTTCCACGATTCGGTGGAAGGCGAGAACTACACCTACAACACCCTGGCCGGCGGCACCCTGTCCAGCTACCAGCTGACCCGCCAGCGCAACACCTCGTGGGCGGCGTTCGGCTCGCTGAACTACGCGGCCACCGAGCGCCTGAACCTGCGCGCCGGCATCCGCTACACCTACGACAAGAAGACCTTCGACGTCCTCGCCCTGGACCGCGTGACCCTGCAGCAGCCCTCCAGCGGCAGCACCGACAACTCCAAGGTCACCGGCGACCTCAGCGCCACCTACACGATCAACGACGACGTCAACGTCTATGCGCGCGCCGCCCGCGGTTTCCGCGGCGCCAGCTTCGGCGTGCCGTCGGCGACCGCGCCGCTGACCGTGGCCGCGCCGGAGACCGTGGACTCCTACGAGATCGGCATCAAGTCCGACCTCTTCGACAAGCGCGCGCGCCTGAGCTTCGACGTCTACGACTTCAAGGTGAAGAACCAGCAGCTGACCGCGGTCGGCGGCGCCTCCAACGACGTGCGCCTGCTCAACGCCAAGGCCTCCAAGGCGCGCGGCGCCGAGTTCGACTTCGAAGCGCTGCTGACCCAGAACCTGCGCATGACCCTGGGCGGCGCCTACAACTGGACCCGCATCGAAGACCCGACCCTGTCGGTGGGCGTGTGCCGTACCTGCACCGTGACCGATCCGATCAACGCCTCCGGCCGCGCGCTGATCGACGGCAACGTGCTGCCGCAGGCGGCCAAGTGGATGGGCAACGCGACCCTGCGCTACGGCATCCCGGTCGGCGACGACGCCGAGTTCTTCTTCTTCACCGACTGGTCCTACCGCAGCGAGATCAACTTCTTCCTGTACGACTCGCGCGAGTTCGTCGGCCAGCCGCTGCTCGAGGGCGGTGCCAAGATCGGCTACAACTGGGGCGCCGGCGCGTACGAGGTCTCGGTGTTCTGCCGCAACTGCACCAACCAGATCCGCGCCACCGGTGCGATCGACTTCAACAACCTCACCGGCTTCATCAACGACCCGCGCATCGTCGGCGCGCAGTTCCGCGCCAACTTCTGATCCGCGGTCCCGACGTTTGCAAGACCGACCGCCGGCTATCATGCCGGCGGTTCTTTTTTGGGAGACGCGCATGCGCGTGCTGAAGCAATGGGCGGCGTCGGCGCTGTTGATCGTGGCGGCCTGGGCGACCGATGTGGTGGCGGCCCCGGCATCGTCGCCAGTGACCGCACCGGTACAGAAGGTGGTGGTGTCCACCGACGTCGGCGACGACATCGACGATGCGTTCGCGCTGGCGCTGCTGTTGCGCAGCCCCGAGCTGCAGGTGCTGGGCATCGCCTCGGCCTGGGGCGACACCGGCCTGCGCGCGCAACTGCTGCAGCGGCTGCTGCAGCAGGCCGGCCGCAGCGAGATTCCGCTGGCGATCGGGCAGCGCACCGACAGCACCATCCCCTTCAGCCAGGCGCGCTGGGCGGCGAAAGGTCGTCTGCCCGCGGCGGCGCCGGATGCGGCCGCTTTCATCCTGGCGCAGGCGCGGCGCCATTCCGGCCAGGTCACCCTGCTGGTGCTCGGCCCGCTGACCGACGCGGCGCGCGCGCAGCAGCGCGACCCGGCCGGCTTCGCCCAGCTCAAGCAGGTGGTGCTGATGGGCGGCTCGGTGCGCGCGGGCTACGGCAAGTCGCGCTACCGTCCGCCGAATCCGCCGGCGGCCGAGTACAACATTGCCGCGGATATTCCCGCCGCGCAGCGCGTGTTCGGCGCCGGCACGCCGATCGTGATGCTGCCGCTGGACGCCACCCAGGTGACCCTGGAGGAGCCGGAGCGGGTGGCGCTGTTCGCCCATGGCGAGCCGCTGACCGATGCGCTGGCGCAGCTCTACTACCAGTGGCGCGACACCGACCAGCCCTGGGCCAGTGCCACCCCGACCCTGTTCGACGTGGTGCCGGTGGCGCAGTTGCTCGACCCGGGCCTGTGCCCCACCGTGCCGCTGCGCATCGTGGTCGACGCCAAGGGCTACACCCGCGAGGCACCGGTGGCGGAGGCGCCGGGCGCTGCGGCCAACGCGCAGGTGTGTCTGGCGCTGGATCGGCCGCGGCTGATCGCGTTGTACATGCAGCGGTTGCTGCGCTGAGGGCAGTGCGTCGGCATCCGGGGATGTAGGGGGCGGCTTCGCATCGCCTCTGTGGGCGCGACGTTTCGTTGCGGCGAGCGGGACCATTGGCCGGTCCGTTGCTCTGCAGTCGGGACTGAAGTCCCTCCCACAGGGGAGCCGATCCGATGGCGCTGCCGACAACACTCATGGCGCAAGCCTCATGTGGGAGGGACTTCAGTCCCGACGCGTGGAGCCATCGGCGCACCCAGTGCCGGCGCGTCGGGACCGACATCCGCCCACATGACCTCGAGGCGAGGGCGCGGGTACTCGCTTAGGGGGTAGGAGCGGCTTCAGCCGCGACCGGCTTTCCCGGGAATGCCTGTCGCGGCTGAAGCCGCTCCTACGGAGGCTCCTCGGCGATCGGTGGTGCCGTGGCGGGAGGGACATCCGCGCCGACGGCGGCCTGCCGCGCACATGCCGATGGATGGCGCCCGTTCGCCCCTCCAGCCGTCGCGCCGGCGCTTTATACTCGCGCCACATTCAAGGAGCGAACGCATGCACACGGATTCGAAGCGGCGCTGGGCGGGCCTGCGCGCGGGATTGATGGGGACGTTCCTGTTGCTGGGCCTGGCGCTGGCGCTGGGCGGCTGCAAGCGCAACGAATCCGGGCAGTTGCCCGAGGCCAGCGGCGAGCCGGTGAAGGGGCAGAAGGAAGCGATGAAGGGCTTCGGCCTGGTTCGCGCCTATCCCGACCAGAAGGGCGACGGGCTGTCGCTGGCGCTGGAGTTCTCGCGGCCGCTGGTCGGCACCCAGGATTTCGACAAGCTGCTGCGCTTCGAGGAGAAGGTCGGCACCGACGAGAGCGCCTGGTCGCTGTCCGACGACGGCAAGACCCTGCGCTATCCCTACGTGGAGGCGGCCAAGGACTACACCGTGGTGATCTCGGCCGACCTGCTGGCCGCCGACGGCAGCCGCCTGGGCAAGCCGCTCAAGCAGAAGGTCTACACCGGCGAGTTGACGCCGGCGGTCGGCTTTGCCTCGCAGGGCAGCGTGCTGCCGGCGCGCGAGAGCCGCGGCCTGCCGGTGGTCTCGCTCAACGTGCCGGAAGTGGACGTGGAGTTCATGCGGGTCAAGGACAGCGCGCTGCCGGCGTTCTTCGCCCAGTACCAGCGCGGCGGCCGCCGCGGCACGTGGGAGCTGGACAGCGACTACGGCGACCACACCCCGATCTCGCAACTGGCCGACTCCGTCTATACCAACCGCTTCGTGCTCGGCGGCGACAAGAACGAGCGCGCGCTGACCTACCTGCCGATCCAGGAGATCAAGGAACTGCAGGCGCCGGGCCTGTACTTCGCGGTGCTGCGCCGCCCCGGCAAGTTCGACAACGAGTACGACACCGCCTTCTTCACCGTCAGCGACATCGGCCTGCACGCGCGCGCCTACAAGGACAAGCTGTTCGTGCACACCGCCTCGCTGCAGAGCGGCGAGCCGCTGAAGAAGGTGGAGCTGCGCGTGCTCAACGCCGACGGCGAGCTGTTCCTCAAGGGCCAGACCGACGACAACGGCAACGCGCTGCTGAACTACACGCTCGACGCCGGCCAGGTGCTGGTGGCGCGCAGCGGCACTGACCTGTCGATGCTGCCGTTCAACCAGCCGGCGCTGGACTTGAGTGAGTTTGCGGTGGCCGGGCGCGAGAACGCCTGGTTCGACGTGTTCGCCTGGTCCGGCCGCGACCTGTACCGCCCCGGCGAGACCGTGCGCGTATCGGCGCTGCTGCGCGACAACGACGGCAAGCCGGTGCCGACCACCGGCAAGGGCGCGCAACCGGTGTTCCTGCGGCTGAAGCAGCCCGACGGCAAGATCTTCCGCGAGACCCGGCTGCAGCCGGGCGAGCAGGGCTATTTCAGCTTCGAGCAACTGATCCCCGCCGATGCGCCGACCGGGCGCTGGCAGGTGGAGTTCCGCACCGACCCGACCAGCAAGGAAGCGGTGCAGGGCATGACCCTGCGCATCGAGGAGTTCCTGCCCGAGCGCATGAAGCTGGACCTGGACAGCGCGCAGAAGACGCTCAAGCCGGGCGAGCCGTTCAAGCTGCAGGCCACTGCCGCCTACCTGTACGGCGCGCCGGCGGCGGGCAACCGCTTCACCGCCAAGCTGGCGGTGGCGGTGGAGCAGCATCCGGTGGAGGCGCTGCCGGGCTACTTCTTCGGCGACCCGACGCTGCAGTTGCCGCGCGAGGCCAAGGACGTGGTCGACACCGAGTTCGGTGCCGACGGCAAGCTCAGCGAGGATCTGGCGCTGCCCGACGAGGCCAAGCCGACCAGCACCATCGCCGCGCTGGTCTCGGCCAGCGTGTACGAGACCGGCGGCCGCACCGTCACCCGCACGCTCAAGCGCGTGCTGTGGCCGGCACCGGCGCTGGTCGGCGTGCGCCCGCTGTTCGACGACAAGGACGGCGCCGACGCCAACGCCAACGCGCGCTTCGAACTGATGCGGGTGGACGCGCAGGGCAGGCCGCAGCCGGCCAAGGGCCTGAAGGTGACCCTGGTGCGCGAGCTGCGCGACTACCACTGGGCGTTCACCGACAACCGCTGGGACTACGACTTCACCCGCCGCTTCGAGAACAAGCAGACCCTCACCGTCGATGCCGGCAGCAGCGCGGCCAAGGTCGATTTCCCGGTGGAGTGGGGCGAGTACCGGGTGGACGTGTTCGACCCGTCCACCGGCCTGACCACGCGCTATCCGTTCCATGCCGGCTGGAGCTGGAACGACGACAACCGCGGCCTCGACGCGCGCCCGGACAAGGTCAAGCTGGCGCTGGACAAGACCGGCTACAAGGCCGGCGACATGCTCAAGGTCACCCTGACCCCGCCGCACGCCGGCCCCGGCCTGCTGATGGTCGAGAGCGACCGCATGCTGTACGTGCAGGACATCGACGTGAAGCCGGGCAGCCGCTTCGAGATCCCGGTGACCAAGGACTGGGAGCGCCACGACGTCTACGTCACCGCGCTGGTGTTCCGCGGCGGCTCGGCGCCGAGCAAGATCACCCCGGCGCGCGCGGTCGGCGTGGCCCACGTGCCGATGGACCGCAAGGCCCGGCGCGTGGCGGTGGGCCTGGTCGCGCCCAAGCAGATGCGTCCGGAGCAGCCGCTGCCGGTGACGGTGAGCGTGCCGGAGCTGGCCGGCAAGCAGGCGCACGTGACCATCTCCGCGGTGGACGTGGGCATCCTCAACATCACCCGCTTCCCGGTGCCCGATGCCAACGCGCAGTTCTTCGCGCAGCGGCGCCTGGGCGTGGACGCCTACGACATCTACGGCCGGGTCATCGAGAGCTTCGAGGGCGGCACCGGCAAGCTGCGCTTCGGCGGCGACATGGCGCTGGCGGCGTTGCCGCAGGCCAAGCGCCCCACCGCGCGGGTGCAGACCGTGGACCTGTTCTCCGGCCCGGTGCAGCTCGACGCCAAGGGCAACGCCCGCGTGCAGTTGCCGGTGCCGGACTTCAACGGCACCCTGCGCGTGTCGGCGCTGGTCTACTCGGACGAACGCTACGGCAACCGCGACGTGGAGACCCTGGTGCGCGCGCCGATCGTGGCCGAGGCCAGCATGCCGCGGGTGATGGCGCCGGGCGACCGCAGCACGGTGACCCTGGACGTGCAGAACTTCACCGGCCAGCCGGGCGAGTTCAAGGTGCGGGTCGACGGCGAGGGCCCGCTGGCGATCGCCGACAACGCGCGCAGTGCCAAGCTGGGCAAGGACGGCAAGGCCACCCTGAGCTTCCCGCTAGTGGCGCAGGAAGGCTATACGGTGGCCAAGGTGCAGGTGCGGGTGGAGGGCAATGGCTATGCCGCCGACCGCCGCTACGACCTGCCGGTGCGCGCGGCGTGGCCGTCGGTGCTGCGCACGCAGACCCGCGTGCTCGACCAACTGGCGCCGGTGACCCTGGGCGCCAGCGATGCCGAGGGCCTGATGGCCGGTTCGGTCAGCGCGCGCATGCTGGTCAGCGCCTTGCCGCCGATCCCGTTCGCCAGCGCCCTGCAGGGCGCGCTGCAGTACCCCTACGGCTGCGCCGAGCAGACCACCAGCAAGGGCTACGCCGCGCTGCTGCTCGACGACGCCACCGCACGCCTGCTCGGGGTCAAGGGCCTGGATGCGGCCACGCGCCGCGCGCGCATGGAAGGCGCGTTCGGGCGGCTGGCCTCGATGCAGGTCTCCAGCGGCCACTTCTCGATGTGGGGCGACGACGGCTACGTCAATTCGGGGTTGACCCCGTACATCGCCGAGTTCCTGCTCGACGCCAAGGACGCCGGCTTCGCGGTGCCCGACAATGTACTGCAGAAGGCATTGAACCGGCTCAGCGAGGACCTGCTGTCCGGCGGCAACAACTTCTACGGCCAGGACCGCCGCGAGAACCTGAAGTTCGCCAACCAGGCCTGGTCCGGCTACGTGCTGGCGCGGGTCAACCGCGCGCCGCTGGGGACGCTGCGCGCGCTGTACGACAACGACCGCGGCAAGGCGCTGACCGGCCTGTCGCTGGTGCACCTGGGCGTGGCGCTGTCGCTGCAGGGCGACAAAAAGCGCGGCGAGGCGGCGATCGCCGCCGGTTTCGCCAAGGACAGCGCCGACCGGCCGCGCTACTTCGGCGACTACGGCAGCGTGGTCCGCGACGATGCGCTGATGGTCGCGCTGCTGCACGAGCGCGGCCTGGCCAGGCCCGAGTACGACGCGCGGGTGGTGGCGCTGGGCCGTGAGCTCGACGCGCGCCGCCGCGGCGGCTGGCTGTGGCTGAGCACGCAGGAGCAGGTGGCGCTGGCGCGCATGGGCAAGGCCTTGCTCAACAGCCAGACCGCGCAGGTGTCCGGGCAGTTGAACGTGGGCGACAGCAGCGAGGCGATCGCCCCGGCCAAGGCCTTCGGCCGCCAGTTCGACGAGGCCGAGCTGGCGCGCGGCGTGCATTTCGTGCCGCAGGGCCAGCCGCCGCTGTACGCCAGCCTGGAAATCGCCGGCGTGCCGCGCACGCCGCCGGCGGCCGACGACAGCACGCTGAAGGTGGAGCGCAGCTTCTACGGCACCGACGGCAAGCCGTGGACGCCGCAGCCGCTGAAGGAGGGCGAGGCGCTGATCGTGCGCGTCACCATCACCTCCGACACCAGCATGCCCGACGCGCTGCTGACCGACCTGCTGCCGGCCGGCCTGGAGATCGAGAACTTCAACCTGGGCGACGCCAAGCAGTGGGCCGACGTGCTGGTGGACGGCATCGAGATCAGCGACCGCTCCAACGCCGCCGACGTCAAGCACGAGGAGTTCCGCGACGACCGCTACGTGGCCGCGCTGAGCCTGTCGGCGGGCAGCAAGGCGCAGGTGTTCTACCTGGTGCGCGCGGTGACCCCGGGCACCTACACGGTGCCGCCCTCGCTGGTCGAGGACATGTACCGTCCCGACCTGCGCGGCGTGGGGCGCAGCAACCCCGGCACGATCAACGTCGTGCAGCCCTGACTCCTCTCTCCCTCCGCGAGAAGGCGGAGGGGTGAGGGGATGACCGCCAGCGGAGCCGCCTGACTCCCCTCTCCCCCGGGAGGGGCCGGGTCTGAGGGTCCGGCCGCCAGGGAAGCCACCTGACTCCTCTCTCCCTCCGGGAGAGGGGCCGGGGGTGAGGGTCAGGCCGCCAGGGAAGCCGCCCAACTCCCCTCTCCCCGGGAGAGGGGGCGGGGGTGAGGGTCAGGCCGCCAGGGAAGCCGCCCAACTCCCCTCTCCCCCCGGGAGAGGGGTCGGGGGTGAGGGTCCGGCGGAGACCGCCGCGCCTGCCGCACCGCAGCTACATTCCCGCGTTCGCAGCACCCAGACAGGACCCAACAGGGTCCTGTCGTCGTTTCGGTGCCACCGCATGCGTGGATCCCGCCAAGCCAATGCAGTGGCAGCCGCCATCGCTGTCTCTGATGTCGATTAATGCACGTTTTTACACGATTACGCACGTTCGTCTAAGCTGGCCCGGCACCGTTCGCCAGGGTTTCCGCATGCCGTCTGCTTCGCCGCCCGCTCCCGCCCCAGCGCCCACCGTCTCCCGCGCCGTCGCCGCCACCCGCGGCATGTTCCTGCTGTCGGGCATGGCCATGGCCGCCTGGGCGCCGATGGTTCCCTACGTCAAGGCGCGTTTCGGGCTGGACGATGCGCGGTTGGGCATGGTGCTGCTGGCCTTCGGCGCCGGCTCGGTGCTGGCGATGCCGCTGGGCGGCCTGCTCAGTCACCGCCTGGGTGCCCGCACGGTCATCGTCGCCAGCGCGTTGGCGCTGTGCCTGGCGTTGCCAGCACTGGCGCTGGCGCCCAGCGTGCCGCTGCTGGTGGCCGCGCTGCTGTACTTCAGCGCGGCGCTGGGCGCGCTCGACGTGTCGATGAACGCGCATGCGGTGGAGGTGGAGCGGCGCCTGCAGCAGGCGGCGATGTCCGGCTTTCATGGATTGTTCAGCGTCGGCGGGCTGATCGGCGCAGCCGGCATGAGCGCCTTGCTCGGTGCCGGCCTGCCGCTGCTGGCCGGCACCATGCTGGTCGCCACGCTGCTGCTGGGCGTGCTGCTGTGGCAGCGCAGCGGCTTGCTGCGGCACGCTGGGTCGGCCACCGAGGCGGTGCCGCTGCGGCTGCCGCAGGGGCCGGTGCTGCTGCTTGGCGCGCTGTGTTTCGTCTGCCTGCTGGCCGAGGGCGCCATGCTCGACTGGAGCGCGGTGCTGCTGCGCGAGCATCACGGCCTGGCGCCCAGCGCGGCCGGGATGGGCTATGCCGCGTTCTCGGTGGCGATGGCGCTGGGCCGGCTCGGTGGCGATCGCCTGGTGGCCTGGCTGGGGCCGGTGCGCATCGTCGCCCTCGGCGCGCTGCTGGCGGCGGCCGGGCTGGCGCTGGCCAGCCTCGGCACGTGGCCGGGCAGCGGCCTGCTCGGCTGCGTGCTGGTCGGCCTGGGCGCCTCCAACCTGGTGCCGGTGATGTTCGGTGCCGCCGGGCGCATGCCCGGCACCTCGCCGGCGTTGGCGCTGGCGACCTTGACCACGCTCGGGTATACCGGCCTGCTCGCCGGACCGGCGCTGATCGGATTCCTGGCCCACGCCATCGGCCTGCCGCTGGCGCTGGCCGCGGTGGCGGCGCTGTTGCTGCTGGTCGCCGCCGGCGCGCGCCTGGTGCGTCGTTGATCCCCACTTAGTCTGCTGGAGCCTGTCATGCCGTCGTCCCCTCTCTCTGCCGCTCCTTCCCTGGACACCGTGGTGTTCGATCTCGGCGGCGTGTTGATCGACTGGAACCCGCGCCATCTGTATCGCCGCCTGTTCGACGACGAAGCAGCGATGGAGACCTTCCTGCGCGAGGTGTGCAGCCCGCAGTGGAACGAGCGCCAGGACGCCGGACGACCGTGGCACGAGGCGGTGGCCGAACTGAGCGCGCTGCATCCGGCGCATGCGCCGATGATCGCCGCCTACCACGCGCGCTGGCCGGAGATGCTGGGCGGCGCAATGGACGCCACGGTGGCGGTGCTGGAGGAACTGCGCGGGCAGGGCGTGCGGCTGTACGCGTTGACCAACTGGTCGCACGAGACCTTCCCGATCGCGCGCGAACGCTACCCGTTCCTGCAGTGGTTCGAGGGCGTACTGGTGTCCGGCGAGGAACGCCTGGTCAAGCCGGATCCGGCGATCTTCGCGCTGCTGTGCGAACGCTACGCGATCGCGCCGGCGCGGGCGGTGTTCATCGACGATGCGCCGCGCAACGTGCACGCCGCCGCGGCCACCGGCATGCACGCGCTGCAGTTCCGCGACGCCGCCACGCTGCGCGAGGACCTGGTCGCGCTGGGCCTGCTGCCGCCGCGCGCCGACGCCGCGCCGCCATGAGCGGCGAGCGCGATGCGCTGCCGCAGGAGCGGCAACAGGCGATCCTGCAGCGCCTGCGCGCGCACGGCCGGGTGGTGGCGGCGGAACTGGCCGAGCGCTTCGCCGTGTCCGAGGACTCGATCCGTCGCGACCTGCGCGAACTCGCGGCGCAGGGGCTGTGCCGGCGCGTCTACGGCGGCGCGCTGCTGCCCACCCCGAGCTTCGCGCCGTTGCCGCAGCGCCAGGCCGAGCACGCCGAGCGCAAGCGCGCGCTGGCGCTGGCCGCGGTCGCGCTGGTCAAGCCCGGGCAGCGGCTGCTGATCGACGCCGGCTCCACCAACGGCGCCATCGCCGCGGCGCTGCCGGCAGGGCAGGGGCTGAGCGTGGTCACCAATGCGCCGGACATCGCGCAACGCCTGCTGCGCCGCGAAGGCATCGAGATCCTGCTGATCGGCGGGCGCGTGGATCCGCGCAGCGGCGCGGCGGTCGGTGCCCAGGCGCTGCAGCAACTGCGGCAGTTGCGTGCCGACCTGTGCTTCCCCGGCGCCTGCGCGATCGACCCCGAACGTGGCCTGTGGGGCGTGGACGACGAGGAAAGCCTGTTCAAGCGGGCGATGGTCGAGGCCAGCGCCGAGACCGTGGCGGTGGTGACCAGCGACAAGCTCGGCACCCTGGCCGCGCACCGCGTGGTCGGCGTGGAGGCGATCGACCGGCTGGTGGTCGAGCACGACGCCCCGGCCGGCGTGCTCGCCGCGTTCGTCGCGCAAGCGGTGCAGGTGCACCGCGCTGCGCCCCCGGCGGCGGACTGAGGCGCCCGCCAGACCGCTTCTGATTCAGGCGCGTCCGCCACGGCGCACGTGGCTGCAGCATCGGAGCGCAACGCCCCTCGCGGCACGGGCGGCCGATTCGCGCCGCATGAGGCCGCGGTGTCTTCGCGCTTTCCGCGCGCCGCCATCGGGTCGTCATATCCCTGGGATTAAATAACGAACTTTAAGTTACTTAATTCGGTCAACCAGGGGACATCGCCATGCAACCACTCACCCATCGGCGCCGCGCGCTGATCGTCTGCGCGCTTGCCGCCAGCTGCCAGGCCGCGCTGGCGCAAGACGCCGCATCCACCACGGCGACGGTCGCTGCCGACGCCAGCGCCGTCGCGGCGACCAGCGCGCCGGCCGTCGGCGACACCACGCCCACGACCAAGCCCACCACCACGCCCCACGCTGCCGCCAGCGACGACGGCACCACCACGCTGTCCAGCGTGCGGGTCACCGGCGTGCGCAAGGCCAATGCCGCCGCGATCGAAAGCAAGCGCGCGGCCACCAACATCACCGACGTGGTCAGCTCCACCGACGTGCGCGCGCTGCCGGACACCACCATCGTCGAGGCGCTGCGCCGCATCCCGGGCCTGTCGGTGCTGCCGGCCACCGACAACGAACATCCGCGCGACGAAGCCGCCACCCCGGTGCTGCGCGGCCTCGGCCCGTCCTACAACAACGTCACCATCGACGGCCTGACCGTGGCCTCGCCGGGCACGCCCAACGGCACGCTCGGTTCGATCACCCGCGGCGTGCGCCTGGACATCCTGCCGGCCTCGATGGTCAGCGAACTGCAGGTCATCAAGACCTTCACCCCGGACCTGGACCCGAACGCCACCGGCGGCGCGATCAACCTCAAGACCCGCAGCGCGTTCGAGAACGGCGGCAAGCCGTTCTTCACCGCCGAGGCCTCGCTGGGCCACGCCAACGACGTCGGCAAGCCGCGCGACCAGGACGACCCGGGCTACCGCCTGCTCGCCACCGGCAGCCGCACCTTCGGCAGCGACGGCCAGTACGGCCTGACCCTGTCCGGCAACTACCAGACGCTGAGCAGCTACACCGAAACCCACATGACCACCGACACGGTGCACTACGGGTTCTACGACAGCACCGGCGCGCTGCAGAGCGGCACCAACCTGGGCAACGGCTGGGCCGTGCCGCAGCAGGACAAGTACTGGTACGTGATGGACAAGCGCGACCGCTACGGCCTCACCGGCAAGTTCGAGGCGCGGCTGAGCGCATCCCTCCAGGCCTACGCCATGGCCGGCTACTACTACTTCCGCGACAACATGGAGCGCAACGAGATCATCCTCGATCCGCGCAACCGCAATCGCGTCTACAACCAGACCGCCACCAGCGGCACGTACCCGGTCGGCGACGTGGAAGTGGGCTACTCCAACCAGATCACCACCACCCGCACCAAGCTTGGCCAGACCGGCTTCGAGTGGCGACCGGACGACCGGCAGCTGCTGTCGGCGCGCGCGTCCTGGTCCGATGCCACCTATGCCGAGCCGATCAAGATGATCAAGTACGTCACCGGTGCGCAGCGCCCGGCCGCGGTGCCGACAGGACAGACCGGCGCCGGCGTCACCGTGGTGCCGACGGCGGCCTATGGCTTCAACTACGACACCTCCGCGCTCAACCAGCGCTTCCCGATGTCGGCGCAGGCGTACTACGACTACGACAACTACAGCCTGCTGTACTGGCGCCCGGACTACCAGCGCAACGCGCGCGACAAGGTGTTGACCGGGCGCCTGGACTACGCCTTCAACCGTGGCGAGATGGACCGCGGCTTCGGTTTCGGCAGCGGCCTGAGCTACACCCGCGACGAACCCGGCTTCGACATCTATCGCGTGGAATACCAGCCCAACCGCAGCGCGCCGCCGCTGAAGATCGCCGACGTGCTGGCGCCGTCCAATGCGCCGATGCGCTACCTCGGCCTGAACCTGATCGCGATCGATCCGAACAAGGCCAATCAGGTGCTGGAGGCGACGCCGCTGAGCGCGTTCAACCGCACCGACCAGAGCGCCTTCAGCAACCAGGACAACTTCAGCCATCGCGAAGAAATCTTCGGCGCCTACGGCCTGGTCGGCTATCGCGCCGACGCGTTCGATGTGGAGGCCGGCCTGCACTACGACCACACCGACCAGTCCACGGTCGGCCGCCAGCGGCAACTGGATGCGGCCAGCGGCAACTACGTCTACGTCGATGCGCCCACCGAGTCGCGTTATGCCAAGGTGCTGCCCTCGGCGGTGATGACCTACCACGTCAACGACCGCCTCGACCTGCGCGCCGGCGCCAGCCGCACGCTCGGCCGTCCGCCCTACGACGCCTACGCCGCGCGCACCTCGATCGGCTTCGTCAACAGCAGCGACATGGGCAATCCCAATGCGCAGGGCGTGACCGTCACCATCGGCAATCCCGACATCAAGCCGCGCGTGTCCACCAACCTGGACCTGTCGCTGGAATGGTGCCTGCCCGACGACGTCGACGGCATGTTGGCCGCGGCGCTGTTCGACAAGCGCATCCAGGACGAGATCTTCACCCTCTCGCGCACCGACCAGTTCAGCTTCAACGGCACCACGTACTCCAACGTGCTGATCAGCACCCCGGCCAATGCCGCCAAGGCGCATGTGCGCGGCCTGGAGCTGAGCGCGGTGCTCAACACCTTGTTCCCGGGCGTGCCGGCGTTGTCCGGCCTGGGCGCCAGCGCCAACCTGGCCCTGCTCGACGGCGGCATGGACGTGCCGTTCACCAGCGGCAGCGCGCCGAACGTGGTGCAGCGCCAGCGCACCGTCGATCGCCTGGTCGGGCAGCCGGACTACACCGCCAACGCCTCGCTGTTCTATACCGTCGGCGGCGTCGAACTGCGTGCGGCCTACAACCGCCAGGGCAAGGCGCTGCGCGCCATCGTCAGCAACATCGCCTGGCAGGACCTGTACTGGGCGCCGCGCTCGCAGCTGGACCTGTCGGCGACCTGGGCGGTGAGCAAGCAGCTCAGCGTGGTCGGCCAGATCAGCAATGTCACCCACAGCCGCCTCACCAGCTTCACCGGCCCCGGCGAGAACCTGCTGAAGGACAGTTATTCGATGCCGACCACCTACTGGCTCGGCCTGCGCTTCACCCCGTCGCTGTGACCGTTGCCGGAGACCTTCCATGAACCTGCTTTTCTCGCGCGGCGCCCTGCTTGCCGCGCTGCTGACCGCGACCGCCCCGGCCGTCGCCGCCATCGCCCCGATCCAGGCGCGCCTGGCCAATCCCGACGGCGGCATCTTCGTCGTCGCCCACCGCGGTTGCCACAATCCCGCGCCCGCGCACGGCTTCGCCGGGCACGCGCCGGAGAACTCGCTGCTGGGCCTGGAGCGCTGCGTGGCGCTGGGCGTGGACATGCTGGAAACCGACATCCGCCGCGCCGGCGACGGCACCCTGGTGATGTTCCATGACGCCACCGTCGACCGCACCACCGACGGCACCGGCAAGGTCGCCGAACTGACCTGGCCGCAACTGGCGCGGCTGCGCCTGCGCGACGACGAGGGCGGCGCCGATGCGCCGCTCACCGACCAGCATCCAGTGACCCTGCAGCAGATGCTGGCCGCGGCCAAGGGCCGGATCATGCTCAACCTCGACGTCAAGGCGCCGATCTACGCCGAGGTGGTCGACGCGGTGCGCCGCGCCGGCATGGAGCGCCAGGTGGTGGTCAAGACCGAAGTCGGCGTCGCCAGCCAGGACCTGGCGTCGATGCCGCCGTTCGACCGGATCAACTTCACCCCGGTGCTGCTCAACCCGCCGGGCACCGACGACCTGGTGCAGACCGTGCGCACCCAGACCGGCGGCAAGGTGCGGCCGGTGGCGATCGAACTGCCGCGGATGCGCCTGGCCCAGTTGCCGGCGGTGGCGGCGCTGGCCAGGCAGCGGCAGGTGCGGCTGCTGGTCAATACCCTGTGGGAGGGCTTCGTCGCCGACGTCGGCGGCGATGCCGATGCGGTGCGCGATCCGGACGCGGTGTGGGGGCGGCTGTACCGCGCCGGCATCGGCGCCTTCCAGACCGACGAACCGGAAGCGCTGCTGCGCTATCGCGCGTCGCTGGAAAAACCGTGAGCCGCGCCTGACCGCGCCACTGTCCGGAATCGGTCGGTGCGCGACCGTTTGCGGACGCGGCGATTGCAGGCGTCGCGATCGCGGCATAAGTAATTCAATACGTTAGCGTGGTTCGACGATTGGCATGCAGCCTGCTGTACAGCAGGCATGGATATCGCGAAATCACCGAACCGTTCGTTCTGGCGCCAGCGCCGTCGCTGGCTGGTGGCGGCCGCTGTCGCTGCGGTACTGCTAGGCGTGGTTCTGCTCGGCAGTGGTCGCGCGGCGCCGCGCGTGGCGCGCAGCGAATTGTGGATCGATGCTGCCACGCGCGGCGAAATGCGCCGCGAGGTCCGCGCCAACGGCGTGCTGGTGCCGCGGCAGATCCGCTGGATCACCGCCGGGGCCCCGGCCACCGTGCAACAGCAACTGGTCGAGGCCGGCGCGCGCGTGCAGGCCGAGACGCCGCTGCTGCAACTGGCCAATCCCGAACTGGGGGCCGGCCTGGACCGCGCCCGTGCCGCGCTGGCCGCCGCCGATGCCGACCTGGCCGCACTGCACGCCGCGCTGGCCTCGCAACTGCTGGACCAGCAGGCGCTGCAGGCGCAGGCCGAGTCCGAGCTGCAGATCGCGCAGATCAAGGCCAAGGCCTACCAACGCGGCCACGACGGCGGCGCGATCTCGGCGATCGATTTGACGCAGAGCCAGATCGTCGAGGCGCAACAGCGCGGCCACGCCGACATCGAGCGCAAGCGCGTGGCCGCGTTCCGGCAGAACATGGCCGCGCAACTGCGCGCGGCACAGGCACGGCGTGAACAGGCCGCCAGTGCGCTGGCCATCGCCACGCAACAGGCCGACTCGCTGCAGGTGCGTGCCGGCAGCGACGGCATCCTGCAGCAGGTGGACGTGGAGCCGGGCCAGCGCGTCGAGGCCGGCGCCAAGCTGGCGCGGGTGGCGCGCCCGGACGACCTGCTGGCACGCCTGCAGGTGCCCGAAGTCCTGGCCAAGGACGTGATCGAAGGCCTGCCGGTAACGGTGGACACGCACAACGGCGTGGTCCGCGGGCAGGTGGCGCGGATCGATCCGGCGGTGCGCAGCGGCAGCGTGGCGGTCGACGTGCGGCTGACGCCGCCGCTGCCGCCCGGCGTGCGCCCGGACCTGTCGGTGGACGGCCGCATCGTGCTCGGCACGCTGCGCGACGTGGTCAGCATCCCGCGCCCGGCGCTGGCCGTGCCCAACGCCGTCGGCAGCCTGTTCGTGCTGCGCGACGGTGGCGACACCGCGCAGCGCATCCGCGTGCGCTTCGGCGCCGCCTCCAGCGACCGCATCGAAGTCCGCGCCGGCCTGCGCGCCGGCGACCGCGTCGTGCTGTCCGACACCAGCCAGTGGAATGCCGACGCCACCTTGCGCTTACGCTAGCCTCACCAGGAGAGATCCCGCATGACCGCAGTTCCCGCACCTTCCGCCGCGCCGCTGATCCACCTGCACGGGCTCAGCAAGGTCTTCCACACCGAGGAAGTGGAGACCCACGCCCTGGCCGAGATCGCACTGGACGTGGCGCCTGGGGATTTCGTCGCCATCACCGGCCCGTCCGGCTGCGGCAAGTCGACCCTGCTGTCGATCCTGGGCCTGCTCGATGCGCCCAGCGGCGGCACCTACCGGCTCAACGGCCGCAGCGTCGCCGAACTGGACACCATCGGCCGCGCGCGCATCCGCAACGCCGAGATCGGCTTCATCTTCCAGGCCTTCAACCTGATCGCCGACCTTACCGTGGAAGAGAACGTGGCGCTGCCGCTGACCTACCGCGAGGGCGCCCAGCGCAGTCAGATCCGCCAGCGCGTGCGCGAGGTGCTGGAGCTGGTCGGCATGCAGCATCGCCACAAGCACTATCCGGGGCAGTTGTCCGGCGGCCAGCAGCAGCGCGTGGCGGTGGCGCGCGCACTGGCCGGCAACCCGGCGATCCTGCTCGCCGACGAGCCCACCGGCAACCTGGACAGCCGCAACGGCGAGGCGGTGATGCAGTTGCTGGAACAGCTGCACGACCACGGCACCACCTTGTGCATGGTCACCCACGACCCGGCGTTCGCGCGGCGCGCCCAGCGCATCGTGCACATGCTCGACGGCCGCATCGTCGACGAGGACACCTTCGAGCGGCTGCGCCACGAGCAGGACGTGGCGTTGCCGGCGCGTCATGCGGAGCAGGCGCGATGAGCGCCGCCCTGCATTGGGCCGAGATGCGCCAATCCTGGCGCACGCTCGCGCGCAGGCCCGGCTATCTGCTGCTGGCGGTGCTGACCCTGGCGCTGGGCGTGGCCACCACCACCGCGGTGTTCGCGCTGCTCGACCAGGCCTTGCTGAAACCGCTGCCGTTCCCGCAGCCGGAGCGGCTGGTCACCCTCGGCGTATCCAGCGACTCTGGCCGCAATGTCGCTGCACCCGGCTACTACCCGGTGTTGCGGCGCATGTCGAGCCTGCAGTCGATCGGCATCCTGCGCGCGTTCCCGGTGCCGGCCAACATCGCCCGCGGCGATGCCAGCGAGGTGGTCGCATCGATCAGTGCCGATGCCGGCGTCCTGCGCACGCTTGGCTTGCCGATGGCGGCGGGGCGCAACTTCAGCGACGAGGAAAGCCGGCCTGGCGGGCCGCAGGCGGTGATCCTCAGCCACCGCTTCTGGCAGCGCTATTTCAGCGGCGACCCGACGGCGGTGGGGCGTACCCTGCAGGTGGAAGGCAAGCCGGTGCAGATCGTCGGCGTGTTGCCGGCGGACTTCCCCTGGGCCGAACCGTTCGACCTGATCCGCAACATGCAGCCGGACCTGGCCGCGACCAACCTGTCCACCAACGAGATCGTGGTGGCGCGGTTGCGGCCCGGCGTCAGCGTGGCCGCCGCGTCCGCGCAGACCGCGACGACGCTCCAGGCGCTTTTGCGCAACAGCCCGCACATGGACGCGTCGTGGTGGGCGTCGCTGCAGCGACGGCCGCCCAACGCGCTGCCGCTGCAGGACAGCCTGTACGACGCCAACAGCGGCAACACGCTGTGGCTGTTCTTCGCCGCGGCCACCTGTGTGCTGCTGATCGCCGCGATCAACCTCACCAGCCTGATGTTGTTGCGCGCGCTCGGGCGCAGCCACGACAGCGCGGTGCGCGCCGCACTGGGCGCCTCGTGGCTGCGGTTGAGCCTGCCGGCGCTGGCCGAAGGCGTGCTGATCGGCGCCCTCGGCAGCCTGGCCGGCCTGGCGCTGGCCTGGCTGGGACTGCGCCTGCTCGGTGGCTGGGTGCCGCTGATGTGGATGCGCGGCGAGGCGCCACACCTGAGCGGCGCCAGCGTGCTGTTCGCGCTGCTCGCCGGTGGCGCGACAGCGCTGTTGGCCGCAGCGCTGGGCATCGTCCGCGGTCGTCGCCGCAACCTGGTGGTGGAGCTGGCCGGCGGCGGTCGCGGCGGCTGGAGCCTGCAGGCCGGTCGCCTCGGTCGCAGCCTGGTGATTGCGCAGGTGGCCATCGCCGTGGTGCTGCTGATCGGCGCGGCGCTGTTCACCCGCACCTTGCAGAAGCTGGCGGAGGTGCCGATGGGCTTCGACAGCCGCTCGGCGGTGGTGTTCACCCTGGCGCCGGTGAAGGAGCGCTACGTCACGGCGGCCGCTGCGGTGGAGCAGACCCGGCGCATCGTCGCGCGGCTGCAGCAGGTACCCGGTATCGAACGCGTGGGGGTGTCGACCAATCCGCCGACGGCCACGCAACTGAGCTGGAGCGTGGAGGTCGACGGCGCGCCCTCCGTCGACGCGCAATACCGGCTGGCCACGCCACAGTTCCTGGAGGTCTTCCGCATCCCCTTGCTGGCCGGGCGCGGGATCGCCGACAGCGATGTGGCCGGCGCCGAGCGGGTCTGCGTGGTCAGCGCCAGCTTCGCCGCGCGCTATCTGCACGGGCAGGCGCTGGGCAAGATCGTCACCTTGCCCGACGATGGCGGCGACCAGCGCTTGTCGATGCGGGTGGTTGGCGTGGTCGGCGACGTGCGCCATACCAGCCCGGCCGAGCCGCCGGAGCCGACCGTCTACCAGCCGCTGGCGCAGATGGGCGAGCCGATGTGGCAGATCATCCGCAGCTTCGGTGCATTGACCTACGCCGTGCATCTGCGTGCCGGCGCGCTGGGTGCCGACGAGCGTGCGCTGCGTGCCGCCATCGACGAAGTGGCGCCACAGCAGCCGATTGCCGATCTGCAACCGATGCAGGCGTTGGTCGCCAGCACCACCGGCGAACAGAAGCTCAACCTGCTGCTGGTGGGGCTGTTCGCGGGACTGGCCTTGTTGCTGGCGGCGGTTGGCCTGTACGCGGTGATGGCGGTGGCGGTGGCCGCGCGCCAGCACGAGTTCGGCGTGCGCGCCGCGCTTGGCGCACCCCCGGCGCGGCTGCGGCGGCAGGTATTGGGCGAGGCCGGCGTGCAGATCGGGGTGGGCCTGCTGCTGGGCCTGGGCGTGGCGATGGCGGTGTCGCGGCTGCTGCAGCGCTACTTGTTCGAGGTGCGCGTGGCCGACCCGCTGGCGATCGGCGCGGTGCTGCTGGTGCTGGCCGCGGCCGGCCTGCTCGCCGCGCTGGCGCCGGCACGGCGCGCGGCGCGGGTGCCGCCGATGCAGGCCTTGCGCGCCGAATGATCCGCGTCGCCTCTCGATGCCGCTGCGCCACGACGGTGGTCGTGGCGCCTGTCCCGCGCGCCCGGCCGCTAGACTCTGCGCCATGACCGACACCCGCACACCGCCCTTGCCGCGCATTCTCGTCGTCGACGACCAGGCCGACGTACGCGAGGCCCTGCGCATGCTGCTCAAGAGCGCCGGCTACGGCATGGTCGGCGCCGAGTCGCCGGAACTGGCGCTGGCCTGCCTGCGCGGCGACGCGTTCGCCGCGGTACTGGTGGACATGAACTACGCCCGCGACACCACCTCCGGCGCCGAGGGCCTGGCGCTGATTACGCAGATCGCCGCGCAATGGCCGGGGCTGCCGGTGATCGCGATGACCGCGTGGGCCAGCATCGAGCTGGCGGTGGCGGCGATGCGCGAGGGCGCGGTGGATTTCATCGAGAAGCCCTGGCAGAACGCGCGGGTCCTGGCCGTGCTGGAGAGCCGTATCGCGTTGGACCGCAGTCGTCGCGCCGCGCAACGGCTCGGCGAGGCGCAGGCGCTGTTGCTGCAGGACGCCGCCGCCGGCTTCGTCGCCGAATCGGCACCGATGCAGCGCCTGGTCGAGGACCTGCTGCGCATCGCCGGCAGCGGCGCCAACGTGCTGCTGCTGGGCGAGAACGGCACCGGGAAGAGCCTGCTGGCGCAACTGCTGCACCAGTGGTCGCCGCGCCGCGCGCAGGCCTTCGTCAAGGTCAACATCGGCGGACTGGCGCCGACCCTGTTCGAGGCCGAACTGTTCGGCCACGTGCGCGGCGCCTACACCGACGCGCGCCAGGATCGTGCCGGCCGGTTCGAACTGGCCGACGGCGGCACCCTGTTCCTGGACGAGATCGGCAACCTGCCGTTGCAGCAGCAACCCAAGCTGCTGCGCGCGATCGAGGACGGCGAGTTTGAGCGGCTCGGCTCCTCGCGCACGCAGCGGGTGGACGTGCGCATCGTCGCCGCGACCAACGCCGACCTGGAGGCGGAGGTGGCGGCCGGTCGCTTCCGCCAGGATCTGCTGTACCGGCTCAATACCTTCCAGGTGCGCGTGCCGCCGCTACGCGAGCGCGGCGCCGACATCCTGCCGCTGGCGCGGCATTACCTCGCCGCCGCCTGCACCCGCTACCGGCGGCCGCTGCCGACGCTGGCGCGCGACGCCGAGCGCGCCCTGCTGGGCTATGCCTGGCCCGGCAACGTGCGCGAGCTGGCGCACGCCATGGAGCGCGCGGCACTGCTCGCCGACGGCAGCATCCTGGGCAGCGACGACATGCGCCTGCAGCCAGCGACCAGCGCCGCGCCAGCGCTGTCGACGCAGCTGACCCTGGACGAAGCCGAGGCGTTGCTGCTGAAGCAGGCGCTGGCGCAGCAGCAGGGCAATCTGCAGCGCACCGCCGACCAGCTCGGTATCACCCGGCAGAGCCTGTACCGGCGCCTGGGCAAGCACGGGCTGCGCAGCGATGACGCCGGCTGAGCGACAGCGCTTCCGGCCGCTGTGGCTGGTGACGCCGGCCTTGCTGGCCTTGGTGCTGGTGCTCGCCGCCGGCGCGCCACGGCTGCTCGAGGCGGTGCTGTTGCTGCTGTGCGTGCTGCTGCTGACCGCAGTGCTGTGGCGCTGGCAGCAACGCGACGCCGGGCAGCGCCTGCGTACCCTCGGCGGCCTGCTGGACGCACTGCGCGAAGGCGATTACAGCGTGCGTGCGGCGCAGGACGCGCGCGATGCCGACGGCCTCCTGGCGCGGTTCAACGCCCTGGCGCAACGCCTGCAGGACGAACAGCGCGAATCGCACGAAAGCCTGCACCTGCTGAGCAAGACCCTGGCGGCACTGGACGGGGCGGTGTTCGCGTTCGAACAGGACCAGCGTCTGCGCCTGCTCAACCCGGCCGGCGAGCGCCTGCTCGGGGTCGCCGCCCAGCAGGCGATCGGGCAATCCGCGCAAGCGTTGGGACTTGCCGGCCTGTTCGACGTGCCGTCGGGCAGCATCCAGGCGCATGCGTTCGCCGGGCAGCAGGGGCGCTGGCAGATCGGCCACGCCGCCTTGCGCAGCCGCAGCCAGGCCGGGCGCCTGCTGCTGGTGCAGCCGATGGAGCGCGCGCTGCGCGAGGAGGAGGCGCAGGCCTTCCGCCGCCTGTTGCGGGTGCTCAGCCACGAGATCAACAACTCGCTGACGCCGATCGCCTCGATCGCCGACACGCTCGCGCGGCTGCTGGCAGCCGCGCCGCAGGCGCTCGACGCCGAACTGCAGGCCGATCTGCACAACGGACTGGGCGTGATCGAACAGCGCAGCGCGGCGCTGCAGCGCTTCCTGGGCGGCTACGCGCGCTTGGCCAGGCTGCCCGCGCCGGTCCCGGCGCCAGTGGCGCTGGCGCCGCTGTGCGCGCGCGTGCAGCGGCTGCTGGACGATGCCAGGGTGCAGTTGGAGATCGACCCGACACTGCACGCACGCGCCGACGCCGACCAGCTCGAGCAGGTGCTGATCAACCTGCTGCGCAATGCGCTGGAAGCCGGCGGCAGCGCGCCGGTGACGCTGCATGCGTGCGGCGACGGCGCCAATGTGCGGATCGAAGTGCGCGACGGCGGCGCGGGCCTGCCGCCCAGCGACAACCTGTTCGTGCCGTTCTTCACCACCAAGCCCGGCGGTTCGGGCATCGGCCTGGTGCTGTCGCGGCAGATCCTGGAGGCGCAGGGCGGCAGCCTGCACCTGGAGGCCCGCACCGATGCGCCCGGCAGCGTAGCGACGTTGCGCCTGCCGCTGGCGTAGGGTGGAGTAGGGATGTTAGGCGGGATCTTGCCCTTGCTCCACGTGCTGGCATTGCGCGTCTCCGGGAGGCTCCATGCCGTTGTAGGAGCGGCTTCAGCCGCGACAGGCTCTCCCAGAAAGCCCATCGCGGCTGAAGCCGCTTGTGTCTTATGAGGGTCTATCGTTATAGGTGAGAGCGGAGTGCGGCAGGCCGTTTAGCCGCAGTGCCAAGCAAGCACGAGTAGGAGTCAGCGCCGCCGCACTCCGTACTCCTGCCTCACAAGCCCGAACAGTTGCCCGAGTCGCGAACTCGAACTCCACAAGCATGGGCATCGGCAGGAGTGCTCTCACCCCTGAGTCTACTGCGGAGAACGTCTATGCGACGCTTTGTCGGGATCGATGTTGCCAAGGCCGAACTGGTCATTCATGTCCTGCCGGAGGGCCACACCTGGACCCAGCCGAATACCGCACAGGAGCGGCGTGCGCTGGCCCAGCGCCTGACGGGGCTGGACTGCGAGCGGATCGTGCTGGAAGCCAGTGGTGGCTATGAACATGCCCTGCTGCGAGTCCTTCGGGAGGCGGACCTGCCCGCGGCAAGGGTGGCCGCCGATCGTCCGCGGAACCTGGCCAAGGCCCTTGGCCTGCACGCCAAGACCGACGCCCTGGACGCGCGCCTGTTGGCCATCGCCGCCCAGCACATCCCGGCCACACCCACAGCCGTACTACCCGAGCATCTTCAGTCCCTGCGCGAATTGCTGGACCTACGCGACACTCTGGTCGGCCAGCGTGATGCCCATCGGCGGCGGCTGGAGCACATCACCAGCCCCGAGGTGCAAGGCCACTGCCAAGAGGTGATCGCCCTACTGAACCAGAAGATCCAGGCGTTGACGCGGCAGATCGAGCAGCAGGCTACGACCTGCTCCACCCTGCCGAAGGTGCCCGGACTTGGCGCGATCCTGCGCGCGGTCCTGGCCGCACGGCTGCCGGAACTGGGCACGTTACCGCCGCGCAAGCTCGCTGCTCTGGTCGGGCTAGCCCCGTTCAATCGCGACAGCGGCCGCTGGCAGGGCCAGCGTCGCATCAAAGGCGGACAGGCCGAGATCCGACGCGTGCTGTACATGGCCACCTGGGCCAGCATCCGCGCCAAATCCCCCTTGGCCAAGACCTATGCCCGCCTGCGTGCGGCCGGCAAACCAGCCAAGGTCGCCATCGTCGCCTGCATGCACAAGTTCCTGCGCTGGCTCAACGCGATTGCGCGTGATCAGGCAGCGTATGCCCCTCCTGCCATCGCGGCTGCATGACAGTTGACTCCTACAACACACCAGCGCGTCCAATCGTGTCGCGACAACCGCGCACTGTTGGCGATGTTCCGTCGCCAATCCCGCGTATCGCCGGTGACGCCCTATGCACCGGCTTGACCCCGCTCGCCGCGCCGCCAGTACAACAGGCAAAATGGCCGCTTCCATCGGGAGCCCGCATGCCAACGGACGACACCGCCGCCCCGCACGTCGCGCGGCACCCCCGGCGCTGGACGCGCCTGCTGCCGTGGCTGCGGTGGGGCGCGGTGGCGCTGCTGTCGACCTTGCTGCTGCTGGACCTGGCGTTCCCGCTGCCGCTGCCGAAGTCGCGCGACACCTCGACCCTGGTGGTGGCCGCCGACGGCAGCCCGCTGCGCGCCTTCGCCGACGGCAACGGCGTCTGGCGCTATCCGGCCACGCCGGACAGCGTCTCGCCGCTGTACCTGCAGGCGCTGCTGAACTACGAGGACCGCTGGTTCCGGCAGCACCCCGGGATCAATCCCTGGGCATTGCTGCGCGCGGCCAAGCAGTGGCTGTTCTCGCGCCACATCGTCTCCGGCGGCTCCACCCTGACCATGCAGGTGGCGCGCATCCTGATGCCGCCGGAGGTCAGCACGCGCACGCCGTGGGGCAAAGCGCAGCAGGCCCTGCGCGCGCTGCAGCTGGAAGCACACCTGAGCAAGCGGCAGATCCTGCAGCTGTACCTGGAGCGCGCGCCCTACGGGGGCACCATCGAAGGCGTGGAAGCGGCGAGCTGGGCCTACCTGGGCAAGCCGGCTGCGCGCCTCTCGCAGGCCGAGGCGGCGCTGCTGGCGGTGCTGCCGCAGGCGCCGAGCCGGCTGCGCCCGGACCGGCATCCGGAAGCCGCGCGCGTGGCGCGCGACAAGGTGCTCGAACGCATGGTCGCGCTGCGCGTGTGGCCGCGCGCGCAGGTCGACGACGCGCGCATCGAACCGGTGGTGGCGCGCTCGCTGCAGACGCCGCTGCACGCCGCGCTGCTGGCCGAGCGCCTGCGCCAGCAACACCCGCACGCCGCGCACATCGTCTCCACCCTCGATGCCGACCTGCAGCGCACCCTGGAGGACCGGGTCAGCGCCTACTTCTCGCAACTGCCCGAGCGCACCTCCGCGGCCTTGCTGGTGGTGGACAATCGCGACCTGCAGGCGCGCGCCTACATCGGCTCGGTGCAGTTCGGCGACCGCCGCCGGCTCGGCGACGTGGACATGGTGCAGGCCTGGCGCTCGCCCGGCTCCACGCTCAAGCCGTTCCTGTACGGCATGGCCCTGGACGATGGCCTGATCCACTCCGAAAGCTTGCTGGTCGACGCGCCGCAGAGTTTCGGCGACTACCGCCCGGGTAATTTCGACGAAGCCTTCAACGGCCCGATCGGTGCCGCCAGCGCCCTGCGCCTGTCGCTCAACGTACCGGCAGTGGACCTGCTCGACCGGGTGGGGCCGGCGCGCTTCGCCGCGCGCCTGAGCAACGCCGGCATCGGCCTGCGGTTCCCGCGCGGCAGCACCCCCAACCTGGCGCTGATCCTCGGCGGCACCGGCGCCAAACTCGAGGAACTGGTCGGCGCCTTCGCCGCGCTCAACCGCGACGGCATCGCCGGCCACGTGCGCTACAGCGCCGCCGACCAGCGCATCGAGCGGCGGCTGATGTCGCCCGGCGCGGCCTGGATCGTGCGCGAAATGCTTGAGGCCAATCCACGTCCGGGCTACGGCATCGGCACCTTCGACGTCGGCACGCGCCCGCGCGTGGCCTGGAAGACCGGCACCAGCTACGGCTACCGCGATGCCTGGGCGATCGGCAGCACCCGCCGCTACACCGTCGGCGTGTGGGTGGGTCGCCCCGACGGCACGCCACTGCCCGGCCAGTACGGCGCGGTGACCGCCTTGCCGCTGATGTTCGAGACCATCGACAGTCTGCCGCGCCTGCGCGGGGACAACGCACCGCGGCCGATGCCGCCGACGGTGCAGCAGGTGGATGTGTGCTGGCCGCTGGGCATCGCCGCCGAGCAGACCCCGCCGTCGTTGTGCCAGCGCCGCTTCTCCGCGTACGCGCTCGACGGCGCGGTGCCGCCGACCTTCGCCGAGCGCGACGCGCGGCTGTGGAGCGCCGGCCGCGAGACCGTGCAGGTGGATGCGCACAGCGGCTTGCGGCTGTCGCCGGACTGCGCGCAAGCGCATGTGGCGGTGACGCGCGAACTGGCGCGTTGGCCGGCGCTGTTGACGCCGTGGCTGCACGCCAGCGAGCGCCAGGCCGGGCAACTGCCGGCATTGGCGCCGGACTGTCGCGACGACGGTCGCGGCCGCAGCGACGTGCTGCGCATCGAAGGCCTCAACGACCGCGCCACCCTGGCACGCGCGCCGGGCAGCACCACGGTGCGTCTGCAGGTGCGCGCGCTGGGCACGAGCACCCCGGTGGACTGGCTGCTGGACGGCCGCTGGATCGCCCGCACCGAGGGCGCACGCACCTTCCAGCGCGACTTCGCCGACGCCGGCGACCACACCCTGACTGCCCTGGCCAGCAACGGCGCCTGGACCCAGGTGCGTTTCCGGGTGCTGCGTTGAGCAGCGGTGGCGCGCGCTCGTAGAAGCCAACTATCACGCAACGACGACGATCAGAGTAGGCGGGCGATCCGACCTCGGAAGCAGTCGGGACTGAAGTCCCTCCCAGATTGCTCCGGGACACGAACAAGCGTGAGTCCGTGCGAGAGGCGCGGTCGCTTGGCTTTGGCTGGTTGCTGTTGCTGTTGCTGTTGCTTTTGACTTCCCGGGTTCCCTTCCGAAGCGGCGAACCAGGCGGGAAAAACCCGAAGGGCGGCGCACATGGATGTGCGCCGTCCGCGGCAGGGGCAGGATGCCCCTTCCGCGGATCCCGTCTGGTTCGCGGACCCGGAGCGCGCAGCGCGGAGGGCGCGAAGGCAGGGCGCGCTTTCTTTTGGTTACCTTTTCTTTGCGCGAGCAAAGAAAAGTAACTCGCCCGTCAGGGCGAAAGCCTTTGCAGTTGCTTCAACCATGTGTGTCAGACCAGAAGAACAGTAGGAGCGGCTTCAGCCGCGACAGGCGCCATCGAGACGGCCTGTCGCGGCTGAAGCCGCTCCTACGAGAGGGCGTAACGCTGAACCGGCTTACTTGCCGATCCAGCCTTCCAGCATGTCCGAGAACTCGTCGGCGTGCTCTTCTTCCTGGGCCAGGATGTCTTCCAGGATGCGCTTGGTGGTGGTGTCCTTGTCGCCGACGAAGTTGATCATCTCGCGATAGCTGTCGATGGCGATGCGCTCGGCGATCAGGTTTTCCTTGACCATGTCGCGCAGATCCTCGCCTTCCTTGTACTCGGCATGCGAACGCGCCGTCAGGGTATCCGGATTGAGGTCCGGCTCGCCGCCCAGCTGCACGATGCGCTCGGCCAGCTTGTGCGCGTGCGCCTGCTCCTGCTGCGCGTGCTCCAGGAACTCGGCCTTGACCGCGTCCGCAAGCATGCCGGCGGCCATGAAGTAGTGGCGGTAGTAGCGCAGCACGCACACGTATTCGGTGGCGAGCGCGTCGTTGAGCATCTTGATCACCGCCTCGCGGTCGGCGCTGTAGCTCTTGGTGATCGCGCCGTCCTCGATGCTCTGGCGGGCATTGGCGCGCAGCGTGGCGGTGTCGGTGAGGCCGGCGGTGTGCTGCAGCGGCTTGGCGTCGGTGTTCGGGGTGGCTGGCTTGTTGGACATGGCTGGCCGTCTCCTGTGGTGGGTAAGGGGATTCAGTCGGGAAGGTGTTGCAGTACATAGTCGGCGGCGGAGACCTTGAACTCGCCCGGTGCTTCGACGAACAACGCACGCACCACGCCGTCGTCGGCGTACAGCGCGAAGCGCCGCGCCCGCACGCCCATGCCGTAGCTGCTGGCGTCCAGTTCCAGGCCCAGCGCCTTGGCAAAGTCGCCGTTGCCGTCGGACAGCATCTGCAGGCCGTCCGGCACCAACTGGCTCTTGCCCCAGGCCTGCATCACGAACGGGTCGTTGACCGCCATGCAGTACACCTCGATGCCGCGCTTGCGGAACTCCTCGAAGTGCTCCACATAGCCGGGCAGGTGCTTCTCCGAACAGGTCGGGGTGAAGGCGCCGGGCACCGCGAACAGCAGGACGCGGCGGTCGTCGAACAGGGTGCGCGTATCCACCGCTTCCACGCCGTCGCGGATGCGCTGCAGCACCACTTCGGGAATGCGTTCGCCGGTCTGGATGGGCATGTCGGGCTCCTTGGATGAACCGAGTCTAGAAACGGAAATGGGAAGGTGGCGTCAACGCCTTGAAAAGCGCCGCGGCACGCCTATCTGACGGGCATGGACGGCGGGCCGGTCCCGCCGCCGCGAACTGCCCCTCCGAGGGTGTACCTCATTGACGTTTCAGGAGACCACGATGAGCATCGTCCGTTATCGCCAGTGGCCGGCCCAGGCCGCATTCCAGAACGAGATCAAGCAGGTGTTCGACCGCTTCTTCGACCCCAATGGCGGCACCGACGAATCGGCCGTCGTCACCGCGCAGTGGGTACCGCGCGTGGACATCAAGGAAGAGCCGGAGCGCTTCGTGCTGTACGCCGACCTGCCGGGCATCGACCCGTCGGAGATCGAGGTGTCGATGGACAAGGGCATCCTGTCGATCAAGGGCGAGCGCAAGAGCGAGTCGGCCGCCGACAGCGAGCGCTTCTCGCGCATCGAACGCCGTTACGGCAGCTTCCACCGTCGCTTCGCGCTGCCCGACAGCGCCGATCCGGACGGCATTTCCGCCACCGGCTACCATGGCGTGCTGGAAGTGCGCATCCCCAAGCGTCCGGCGAGCACGCCGCGTCGCATCCAGGTCGATACCGGGGCCACGATCGTCCAGTAAGCGCCCGCCCGCAGCGGCGTCGCCCTCGCGACGCCGCGCCCTCGCCGCCGGCCGTAGAATGGCCGGGCGATGGCGCAGTGCATGCAACCGGCCCGTTGCCGCAAGGCGGCGGGCCGACTCTTTTTTGAGGTGATGGATGGAATTCAAGGATTACTACGCGACCCTGGGCGTGGAACCCAGCGCCGGCGATGCCGAGATCAAGACCGCGTACCGGCGGCTGGCGCGCAAGTACCATCCCGACGTCAGCAAGGAGCCTGGGGCCGAGGAAAAGTTCAAGGCCGTCAACGAGGCCTACGAGGCCTTGCGCGACCCGCCCAAGCGCGCCGCCTACGACCAGTTGCGCGCGCAGGGCTACCGCCCGGGCGAGGAGTTCCACGCGCCGCCCAACTACGGCGGCGCGCAGGGCTTCGACTTCGAGGAAGTGTTCGGCAACGGCGGCGCCGGCGGCGGCTTCAGCGATTTCTTCGAGAGCCTGTTCGCCCGCCAGCAGCGCGCCCGCCAGGGCGGCGCCGGCCCGGGTCCGGCCCCGGGCGCGCCGCGCGGCGATACCCGCGCCAAGCTGGCGGTGCCGCTGGAAGCGGTGTATGCCGGCGACAGCGTGCGCATCACCATCAACGGCAAGCAACTGGACGTGCGCGTGCCCAAGGGCGTGCGCCCCGGCCAGGTGATCCGGCTGAGCGGGCAGGGCAACGGCGGCAGCAACCTGCTGCTGGAGATCGAGTACGCCGCGCACCCGCAGTTCGAGGTGGACGGCCGCAACATCCTCTACACCCTGCAGGTGACGCCCTGGCAGGCGGCGCTGGGCACCACCATCAGCGTGCCGACCCTGGGCGGGGCAGTGGAACTGAAGATCCCCCCGGAATCGGACGCAGGACGCAAGCTGCGCCTGCGCGGCCGCGGCCTGCCGGGTACCCCGCCGGGCGACCAGATCGTCGAACTGGAAGTGCTGGCGCCGGCGCCGGAAACCGAGGCGCAGCGCAAGGCGTATCGCGGGTTGGCCAAGGCCTTTGGCGAAGCCGTTTGATTGCGGGGATTGGGGAGTCGGGATTGGGGATTCGCAAGAGCGGCGTCCCTTCGCACTGTGGCGTTGTAGGGGCGGCTTCAGCCGCCATGCCGGCCCGATAAAGCGGCGGTACCCGCTTGCGCGGCCCGGCTCGTCATGCGCCTGCAAGCGTGACGGCGCTAGAGCCGCTGCGGCGCGCACGCGCTTCGCAAGTCTGCAACTGTGCTGCTTTTCTGTGGGAGGGGCTTCAGCCCCGACGCCTCGACCTTTGAAGCGTCGGGGCTGAAGCCCCTCCCACAAGAGACGCCACCTGCTCTTCTTTTGGTTCCATCCATTGCCCGGCTTGTCGTAGGAGCGGCTTCAGCCGCGACGGGCGTTACCGGTAACCCCTGTCGCGGCTGAAGCCGCTCCTACAAGGGGCACCGATTGCAATGCGGCCTTACGCCGCGCGCTCAAACGCCGCCCGTAAACCCGCCCTTACGAATCCCCAATCCCCAATCCCGGCTTCTACGGCACATCCTCACCGCTGAACACCCGCTCGATCACCTCGTACAGCTCGTCCTCGGAGAACGGCTTGGTGATGTAGGCGCGGGCGCCTTGGCGCATGCCCCACATGCGGTCGGTGTCCTGGTCCTTGGTGGTGACCAGGATCACCGGGATGTTCTGCGTGGTCGGTTCGCGGCGCAGGGTCCGGGTGGCCTGGAAGCCGTTGAGGTTGGGCATCACCACGTCCATCAGCACCAGGTCCGGCAAGGCTGCCTTGGCCGCTTCCACGCCGGCGGCGCCGTCGGTGGCGGTGATCGTTTCGTGCCCCAGTTTTTCCACGATGCGCTGGATGCCCAGCAACTGCGACGGCGAATCGTCGACGATCAGAATGCGTGCCATGTGGTTCCCCCTAGGAGGCTCCGAGTGTAGTGGCAGCAACGCGAGGGCGGAAAGCGTTGCGTGTCACAAAGCGTCGGCGTGGCTACGCGCTCGGATCCAGCCGCACCACGGTGCGCCCGAACGATTGCCCGGCCAGCATCGTGGCGAAGACCTCCGGCAGCCCGGCCAGCTCCACTTCGCGGGTGCAGATCGTGTCCAGATGACGCGGCTTCCAGTCGCTGCCCAGGTGCTGCCAGATGCGGTCGCGCAGGTCGCGGGCGGTGCCGGCCGAGCCGATGCCCAGCAGCGATACCCCGCGCAGGATGAAGGGCATCACCGTCATGTCCAGCTCCGCGGTCGCGGCCAGGCCGGCGCTGGCGACGTTGCCGTACGGCGCCGTCTGCGCCAGCAGGCTGGTCAGCATCGCCCCGCCCACGTTGTCCAGGCCGCCGCCGAAGCGCACCGAGTCCAGCGGCCGCGTGGTCTGCAGGGCCTCGCGGCCCAGCACCTGGGTGGCGCCCCAGGCCTTGAGCTGCGCGGCGCGGTCGGCCTTGCCGCTGACCGCATGCACCTCGAAGCCGGCGCGGCTGAAGATGTCGATCGCCAGCGAGCCGACCCCGCCGGTGGCGCCGGTCACGCACAGCGGGCCATGCGCCGGCGTCTGGCGGTTGTCGAGCAGGCGCAGCAGCGCCAGCGCCGCGGTGAAGCCGGCGGTGCCCAGCACCATGCTCTCGCGCAGGCTCAGCCCGGCCGGCAGCGGCACCACCCACTTCGACTCCAGGCGCACGTACTCGCTGTAGCCGCCGTCGCGGGTCTCGCTGAGGCCGCAGCCGGTGACCAGCACCGCATCGCCTTCCTTGAACGCCGGATCGCTGGAGGCGACCACGTGCCCGGCCACGTCGATGCCGCCGACCAGCGGGAAGCGGCGCAGGATCTTGCCCTGGCCGGTGCCGGCCAGCGCGTCCTTGAAGTTCACCGAGGACCAGGCCGCGCGGATCACCACCTCGCCGTCGTTGAGCTGGTCCAGCGACAGCGGGGCGATGCCGGCGTGGTAGCCGGCGGCGTCCTGGTGGATGCGGAAGGCGGAGAACTGGGCGGGAACGGACATGGAACACCTTGGTCGGCACGCAGGAATGCACCAAGATACCCTTTCGAAACGGCGGGCCTGCCCCATCTTGTAGAATCGGCGACTCATTATCCGGTGACCGGCGCGTGACCGACGCGTCGCCACCTTCCTTCTTGGAGCATGCATGGCCTGGAACACACCTGGCGGCAAGGGCGGAGACGGCCCGGACAATCACGGGCGCGGTCCCTGGCCGCCGCGTGGCGGCAGTGGGGGAGGAAAGTGGGGCGGCTTGCCCGGTCCGTTGAAGGACCTGTTCGGCGATGGCGGCGGCATCGGCCGCTGGATCCTGGGCGCGGTGGTGCTGCTGCTGCTGTTCAGCAGCTTCCAGCTGATCGGCGAGCAGCAGCGCGGCGTGGTCCTGCGCTTCGGCCAGTTCTCGCGGATCCTGCAACCCGGCCCGAACTTCAAGCTGCCGTGGCCGATCGAGACCGTGCGCAAGGTCGATGCCACCCGCATCAAGACCTTCGACAGCCAACTGCCGGTGCTGACCGGCGACGAGAACATCGTCAACGTCTCGCTCAACGTGCAGTACCGGGTCGAGGACCCGCGCACCTACGTGTTCGGTGCGCGCAATGCCGACCTGGTGCTGGAGCAGGCCGCGCAGAGCGCGGTGCGCGAACAGATCGGCCGTTCCGATCTCAACACGGTGCTCAACAACCGCGGCCCGATGGCGGTGGCCGCGCGCGAGCGCCTGCAGGCCGCGCTGAAGGCCTATCACACCGGCCTGATCGTGACCGGCCTGACCCTGCCCGACGCGCGTCCGCCGGAGGAAGTGAAGTCGGCCTTCGACGAGGTCAACGGCGCCCAGCAGGTCAAGGAGCGGCTGATCAACGAGGCCCAGGCCTACGCCGCCAAGGTGGTGCCGGAGGCGCGCGGCCAGGCGGCACGCACCCGTACCGTCGCCGAAGGCTACAAGGAAGCGGCGATCGCCCGCGCACAGGGCGATGCCGAGCGCTTCACCCTGCTGCAGCAGCAGTACCAGAACGCGCCGGAGGTCACCCGCAAGCGGCTGTGGCTGGAGACAATCCAGCAGGTGCTGGCGGAGAACCGCAAGGTCATCGGCGGCGACGGCCGCCAGCTGATCTACGTGCCGATGCCGGCCGAGGGCAAGGCGCCCGCCACGTCCACCCCGCCGACCTCGCCGACCACCGGCGGATCGCTGCCGACGGTGCCGCAGGAGGTGCTGATGCCGTCCTTGAACAGCAGTTCGGCCGAAAGTGTCCGCAACCCGGAGCGCACGCCGCGCCCGACCGGCCGTGAGGAGATCCAGCGATGAAACTGTCATTGTGGGCCGGCATTGCCGTCGTCGCGCTGTTCGCGCTGCTCAGCTCGGTGTTCGTGGTGCCCGAGGACAAGGCGGCGATGGTGCTGAACCTGGGCCGCGTGGTGCGTGCCGACCTCAAGCCGGGCCTGCACTTCAAGGTGCCGCTGGTCGAGTCGGTGCGCATGTTCGACCGCCGCTTCCAGGTGATCGACACCACCCCCGCGCGCTACTTCACCGCCGAGCAGAAGGACGTCAGCGTCAGCTTCTTCGCCATCGGCTACATCTCCGACGTGCGCGCCTTCTACCGCGCCACCCAGGGCGGCGACGAGAAGGTGGCCAACAGCCTGCTGGCGCCGATCATCACCGACTCGCTGCGCAACCAGATCAACTCGCGCACCCTGCAGCAGCTGGTGTCCGGCGACCGCAGCGAACTGATCGCCAAGCAGCTGGTGGCGATCAACGCGGCCAGCAAGACCCTGGGCATGCAGATCGTCGACCTGCGCATCAAGCAGATCGACCTGCCGACCGACAGCCAGGTGATCACCGACGTGTACGAGCGCATGCGCGCGCAGCGCAAGCAGGAAGCGGCCAAGCTGCGCGCCGAGGGCGAGGAGCAGGCGCTGACCATCCGTGCCCAGGCCGACCGCGAGAGCACGGTGCTGGTCGCCGAGGCCGAGCGCGACGCGCAGAAGCTGCGCGGCGAAGGCGATGCCGAGGCCGCCAGCGTCTACGGCAAGGCCGGCTCCGCCGACCCGTCGTTCTACGCCTTCTACCGCAGCCTGGAGGCCTACCGCGGCGCCATGGCCGACGGCAACGGCGTGATCGTGCTCGACAAGAACGATCCCTTCCTGCAGTACCTCAAGAGCGATCGCTGAGGGGTGGGATTGGGGAGTGGGGATTGGGGATTCGTAAGGGCGGGTTCCCTGCTCAGCCTCTTCTTTGCTCTTGCGATTGTTGCTTTTGCTTCGCTTTTGATGTGCCGGGCCCCCTACGTAGCGGCGAACAGGGCGGGAAAAACCCGAAGGGCGGCGCACATGGATGTGCGCCGTTCGCGGCAGGGGCAGGATGCCCCTTCCGCGAATCCCGTCCTGTTCGCGGACCCGTAGCGCGCAGCGCGAAGGGCGCGGAGTCGGGGTGTGCTTTCTTTTGGTTACTTTTCTTTGCACAAGCAAAGAAAAGTGACCCGCTTCAGCGGAAGCTGTTGCTCTTGCTCTGATACTCCTGCATCCGTCTTGACGGCCACTCATCTCTGGCGACCGCCATGCACGATCTCATCGCCGCGGTTTGCCTGATGGTGATCCTCGAAGGCCTGCTGCTGTTCGCCGCGCCGGAGGCATGGCGGCGGATGGTCCAGCAGATGTTGAGCATGCCGCCGCGGCAGTTGCGTGGGGCCGGCGCCATTGCCGTCGGCGTGGGCCTGCTGGCGCTGTGGTGGGTGCGCGGCTGAGCCAGGCGGGTGGCGGCCGCCGGGCCTGAACGCGGCCGGTCAGGGGGTGGTGACTGCCACCCAAAACCCGGATAATGCACAAAAGCCGGCCGGGCCCGCTCCACGCGAGCGTCTCGACCGGCTTTTTCCGTGTATGGGTCCGCCGCCGCCTGGACGCTCCCCGATGGAGCGGCCGCACCGGTGCCGGTCGTCCCCGCACGGCCACCACATCCGCGTGGCCCCGACGGTCGCGCAGCAAACCAGGAGTTACCCAGCCATGGGTCAGTCAGTTGTCGTGCTCGGCGCCCAGTGGGGCGATGAAGGCAAAGGCAAGATCGTCGATCTGCTCACCGAGGAAATCGGCGCCGTCGTCCGCTTCCAGGGCGGCCACAATGCCGGCCACACCCTCGTCATCAACGGCAAGAAGACCGTCCTGCACCTGATCCCGTCCGGCATCCTGCGCGCCGACGCGCTGTGCCTGATCGGCAACGGCGTGGTGATCTCCCCGGCCGCGCTGCGCAAGGAGATCGAGGAGCTGGAGACCTCCGGCGTGGAAGTACGTTCGCGCCTGAAGATCTCGCCGGCCGCGCCGCTGATCATGCCGTACCACATCGCCCTGGATCAGGCCCGCGAGAAGGCCGCCGGCGGCAAGGCCATCGGCACCACCGGCCGCGGCATCGGTCCGGCCTACGAAGACAAGGTGGCGCGCCGCGGCATCCGCGTCGCCGACCTGCATTACCCGCCGCAGCTGGAAGAGCTGCTGCGCACCGCGCTGGACTACCACAACTTCGTGCTCACCAAGTACCTGGGCGTGGAAGCGGTCGACTTCCAGAAGACCTTCGACGAAGCGCTGGCCTTCGGCGAGTACGTCCAGCCGATGAAGTCCGACGTCGCCGGCATCCTTCACGACCTGCGCAAGCAGGGCAAGCGCGTGCTGTTCGAAGGCGCGCAGGGCGCGCTGCTGGACATCGACCACGGCACCTATCCCTACGTCACCAGCTCCAACACCACCGTCGGCGGCGCACTGGCCGGCACCGGCGTGGGCGCCCAGGACATCGACTACGTGCTGGGCATCGCCAAGGCCTACGCCACCCGCGTCGGCGGCGGCCCGTTCCCGACCGAGCTGGACGACGAGATCGGCCAGGGCATCCGCGACCGTGGCGCCGAGTATGGTGCCTCCACCGGCCGCCCGCGCCGCTGCGGCTGGATGGACATCGTCGCGCTCAAGCGCGCGGTGGCCATCAACGGTATCTCCGGCCTGTGCATCACCAAGCTCGACGTGCTCGACGGCATGGAGAAGCTGAAGGTGTGCATCGCCTACGAATACCGCGGCAAGCGCACCGAATACGCGCCGCTGGACGCGCAGGGCTGGGAAGAGTGCACCCCCGTGTACCTGGAATTCCCGGGCTGGAGCGAGAACACCCACGGCATCACCGTGTGGGACGAACTGCCGCCCGCCGCCCGCGCCTACCTGCGCGCGCTGGAGGAACTGGCCGGCTGCCCGATCTCGATCGTCTCCACCGGCCCGGACCGCGAGCACACCATGGTGCTGCAGGATCCGTTTGCCTGACGCAGGTGGCACGCGGATCCTTCTCCCGTACGCGGGAGAAGGAGGCGCCGAGTCTCCAAAGAGCCCCGCGACAGCGGGGCTTTTTATTTGCACGCACCGAGCTGCATGAGGCATCGCGCCGGGAATGTGTGCGGGCGTGTGGGCGGCTGATCGAACAGCGCGCGCGTGCTTGCTGCGGCTCCGCGCAATCGGAGTTGCCGGTTGCCTTCGCGCAAGCAGCAGCCCATGTCCATCTGCGCGACAGCACAGTTGCGCTAGCATGCCGCGGCACCCGCATGCCGCCACTCGACAAGGACGACCGCCGATGTTCGCTGCACTGTTCGATACGCTGTTCAACCGCACGCCCAGTCCCGATGCCTTCGCCAGGATGTACACCGACGCCCTGCGCGCGCGCGGCTATCGCGAGGAGTTGGTCTATCAGCCCGACGCGTTCCGGCTGGTCGGCGGCAACGGCTACACCATCTATCTGCACAACGCCTATCAGGCCTACAAGACCGCGCCACGCAAGGGCCGCGCCGAGGCATTGCGCGCCTACGTGACGTCATCGCTCAACGCACAGGAAGAGAGTGGACGGGAAAAGACATTCGAAGAGGTGCGCGCGACGCTGATGCCGGTGATCCGCAATCGCGGCATGTTCGAGGAGCTGCGGCTGGAGCACGTGCTCGAGAAGGGTCTCGATGCGCCATTCCCGTATGCGTGGCGCGACATTGCCGAGGATTGCGTCGAGTTGCTGGCGCTGGATCTGCCGGACACGATTTCCACGCTGTTCCAGGGGCCGCGTGCGGCATGGGGGATCACCCTGGACGAAGGCCTGACCATCGCCCGTGACAATCTGCGCGAGGCAACCGCCGACCAATTCGTCGAAGTCGCACCCGGCGTGTTCCGCGGCGCATGGCAGGACGCCTACGACACCAGTCGTGCCTTGCTCCCCGATGTGCTGTACCGCGTTCCGGTGGCGGGCAATCCGCTGTTCATGCTGCCGGCGCGCGACTGCCTGCTGGTGGTGGGCGATCGCGATGCGGCCGCCATCGGCGCGATGCTGGAACTGAGCCTGGAAGCGGCCGCGCAAGGGCGCAGCGTGTCCGCGCTGGTGTTCACCTACGACGAAGCGCGCCGCATCGTGCCGTTCGCGCTGGCGTTGCCCGAGCAGCGCCAGCGCCAGGCGGACCTGCGCCGGCTGCTGGACGCGCCTGCCTATGCCGACCAGAAGGCGGCGCTGGACAAGCTCCACGACGCCACCGACCAGGACATCTTCGTCGCATCGTTCAGCGTCTACCAGGAGCGCGATGACGGTGCGCGGCAGTTTTCGCTCTGTACCTGGACCAAGGGCGTCGAGACGTTACTTCCCAGGGCCGACCGGATCGCCTTGATCGTCCCGCGCGACGACGCCGAGGGGGACGAGGTCGCCGTGGTGGCCTGGGACGAGGCGATTACTGCGTTCGGCGACCTGATGCAGCCGCAGCCGCCGCTGTATCCGCCGCGCTACCGCGTGCGGGCGTTTCCCGATGACGCGCAGCTCCGGCAGCTGACGCCGCTGTGATGGGGGCGTCGGGATCCGGGATGTGTGGTGCGCGGCGTGTTCCCGACCCTTACCCCAGCCTCTCTCCCGGTGGGAGAGGGGCTAGCTGCGGTCCTAACTGGTGCGCGCCCGTGCTGGCATAGCGTGCACTAGGTCGGTTACAGCGCGGGATAAGACTCAAGAAATCGCCTGCGCGGCCGATAGCAGCGCACGGGTCGGCGTCGCTGCACATCGGCAGCGACACGCGGGGAACCAGATTGCGCCGGCGGTTGCCGTGCCCAGGGCTCCGGCGTGCGCCGCGGCATCTTGGGGGAGAAGGCAGTGCGCAGTCGCTTGGTTTGGCAGTCGCTCGGGGCGCTGCTGTGGTGCGGTGCGCTCGCGCCGTGCGTGGTGGCACAGACAGCGTCAGCGCCCGCGTGCGCGCCGACGCAGGCGTTGCCAGCCTGCGTGGCGGCCGTGCGTGCCGACGATCCGACGGCCGCGCTGCGCATGGGCTTGCCGGCGTGGGAGGCCGCGGCCGACAAGCAGGGCTTGGTTCCCCTTGGCCTGGAACTGGTGGACGCGGCGTCCGCGGCGGGTCAGCCGGACACCGTGGTGTCCATCGGCTCGGCGTTGCTCGCCCAGCCGTTGTCGCCGCAGCAGCGGCTGCGTTTGCTCAAAAAGCTCAATGGCGACATCTGGCGGCCCCGCGATGCTGCTCGCATCGCCCAGCTTGAGGGCGAGATGCGGCGCCTGGAAAAAGAACTGCCGGACGAACCAAAGATCGCTGAACTGTGGCGAATGCTCGCTGCTTCCTACTACCTGATGGGCGCGCAGGACGACGCCCTGCGCGTCGCCCGCATCGCCTTGTCGAAGGTGCGCACCCATCCCGACCTGGTGGAGTACAACGCCAATCAGATCATCTTCATCGTGTCCTCGCAGCAGGGCCGCATGCCCGATGCCATCGCCGCCGTGCTCGAAGTGGAGCGCGTGGGCAAGGCGCTGGGCAAACCGGACGACGCCGCCATGCTGCACAACGCCACCGGCGTGTTCGTCTATGCCCACGAGTGGAAAAAGGCGATCGAGTACGGACAACGTGCGCTGGCCGCCTACGATGCCAAGCCGCGCAAGGGACTGGCGCGCGCCGATGTGCTCAACAACCTCGGCTCGGCCTACGAAGGCGCCAACGAGCTGCCGCGTGCCGAGGCCATCTACCGGCAGGCGCTGGCGTCGGCGCGCGCCGACGACAAGGCGTCGGTGGTCGGGCCGCTGAACAACCTCGCCAACGTGCTGCGTCGCCAGCATCGCCCGCAGGAGGCTTTGCCGCTGTTGCGCGAAGCCGCCGCGGCGCTGGAGAACGTTGCGCATGGCGGCGATCATGGCGACAACGGCGAAGCCGCCATCGTCTATTCCAATCTTGGCGTCACCCTGGCGGACCTCGGCCAGCGCGAGGCCGCGGCCACCGCGTTCGAGCGCTCGCGGCAGTTGTTCGCGCACTCGGACAACGTGCCGCGGCGGCTGGAACTGTACCCGCGCATGATCGACAACCTCGACGCGCTCGGCCGCGACCACGAGGCGCTGGCGCTGATGCGCGAATACAAGGCGGTCAACGACGACGCGGTGAATGTCGAATCCAAGACCCGCATCGCCGAGCTTGAATCGGCGGTTGACCTGGCGCGCAAGAAGAGCGAATTGGCCGCGCTTGGCCGCACCCGCGCCGCCGAACAGGCCGCCTACGCGCAACTGCAGGCGCGCGAACAGCGCCAGCGCAGCGTGCTCTACGGCCTGTTGGCCGCGCTGCTGGCGCTGGCCGGCTTCTTCCTGCTCAAGGTGCGCGAAGGCCGCGTGCGCCGGCGCATCAACGCCGAACTGGCGCGCAAGAACGACGAGATCCAGACCCAGCACCGCGAACTGGAACAGCTCACCGCCACCATCCGCCGCCAGAGCGAAGAGGACGCCCTCACCGGCCTGCGCAACCGCCGCTACGTCACCGCCTGGCTGCAGGCGCGCGAGGCGGAAGCGACGCCCGAGCGCACCCAGGAACCGCTGCTAATCGCGCTGCTGGATGTCGACCATTTCAAGCGTGTCAACGACCTGCACGGCCACGAAGGCGGCGACCACGCCCTGATGCACCTGGGCGATTTGCTGCGCGAGTGCGCGCGCAGCACCGACATCATCGCCCGCTGGGGCGGCGAAGAATTCCTGTGGATCTGCCCCGGCGGCACCCTGGCCGACGCCCCACGCCTGTTCCGTCGCCTGCGCGAACGCCTGCAGGCCGAACCGCTGGTACGCCCGACCGGCCGCATCGCCCTCACCGTGTCGATGGGCGTGAGCCTGTTTCCCGCCCACCCCGGCGGCGACTGGCCGCTGAGCCTGCGCATCGCCGACGCCGCGCTGTACCGCGCCAAGCATGCCGGCCGCGATCGGTGGGTTGGGTTGACGTTGGAAGGTGTGGCGACTGACCTAGGTGCCGATGTGTCGCTGGAGGCGCTGGAGGCAGAGGGGCGGCTGCGGCAGAGTGGGGGTGGGGGCGATGGGGTGGTGTTTGTGGTGGGGCAGGGGGTGGTGTGACAGCGCGATTCACGCGAGTGCAATGGCAGGCACTCGCTCCATTGGCTGTGCGCGTTTTGGCCAGAGGCGGCGGGGCGCGAGCGCAGTGATCGCAGTAGTGCTCTGTCGCGGCACATGATCACTGCATCATCCTGACACCATCCAGCAGCGGTATTCACGGCCCGCGCCATAGCCTCGAACGACACACGAGGAGATGCTAGATGAACACGCATGACGCTACGAACGGCAAGAGCGTCGACGATACGGCCAAGGTGCCCACGCCGAAGAACGGAGACTTGGACCGCGAAGCGCCACAGCCCGATCCGCAGGCCGGGATTGCACGCGAAGTGGGCGATCTTGAAGACGCGGAGGCGGTGGACGAGGACGGCGCTCTGCCTGGACGCGCCGGTGGCGGGTTGGCTGGCGGCTGAGTGAAACCAGCGCCAACGTAGTGCTCTGCGACGCCAGCGTCGAGTGCAGCGAAGGCACTGCCTTGTACGGAAACGCTCCTCGCGTCGCCCGATGCGGTCGGCGACCGCCATGCATGTTGCTGGCGGCCGCTTGCACGTTCGTAAAGCTAGAGCGCGTGCACTAGCGGCCGCGGCTGCGCGTCTTGCGTCTGCGCCGGTGACTCCACCTGTTGCGTCTGGGCTTGCGGCTCCGGCTGCTGCGCCTGCGCAATCGCATAGGACTGCTGCACCGGCGTCTGCGCCGCTTCCGCCCTGGACATATGTGCGCGCTGCTTGGCCGGATCGTTGGCGGCGCCCTGCACGATGAAGATGGTTTCGCCCGCGGCAGCGGTTGCGGTCTGCTGGCTGAGCGCGACCTGGTCGACGCTGCTGAAGTGGTGTTGCTTGGCCAGGACGTACAGGCTCGCGCTGACGCGGTCGGTGTCGGCCGGGTTCAATTTGCCGGGGCCATTGAGCCCTTAGACCTTGTCGCGGATCTGCTGCAGCATCGTGTGATCGGGGTGGTCGGCGCGTGTGGGGTCGGCCGCGGGGGCTGGCGCGCGTTGTTGTTCCCGTTCGTCCGGTGCGTGATACCGCAGCTCCTCGGTGCGTTCCGGCGACAGCATGCGGTTGCCGACGCCCGGTTCGAGGCGTCGGGAGAAGCGCTGCACGGGTACGTCCATCAGTTCGCCGAAGGTGCGGTAGGCGGAGTTGCTGTTGACGGTCTCGCCGAAGACCTTGAAGCCGTAGTTTGGATAGTCGCGGTCCTGTGCGTTGAGTTCCGGCACGGCGCGCACCGCGGTATTCCAGCGCTCCAGGATCTCGCGCTTGTCGCCGGTGGCGACCGTGCGCGCCGGTTGGTCGTCGCGGATGTAGGTGGTGCTGTCGACCTTCTCGCCGATGGAGTGGGCGTAGGCAGGATCGTGCGGGTAATGCCAGGCGCGCAGCGCGTGCCGGGTGGCGTCGGTGCCGATGGGGATGGCCTGGCCGGTCTGGCGATCGGTGGCCAGGCCATGCAGTTCCGCCACGGCCTTGCCATGTTCGTCGCGCAGCACCCAGAAGGCGTGGCCGGCGATGCCGATGACGCCGAGCGAGCGGGCTTCGATGGCGTAATTGGGCATGGTCGTGTCCTTCCTTGGTCGCTGTGATGGCGTGGGGGTCAGAACTGCCGTGTCCTATTCGGACTCACTGTGGTTGCGTGGCGACGCAGCGATCCAGTGCGGTCTTGAGATCCTGCATCGCCTGGTCGACGCCCAGGTCGACGAAATAGGCGCCAGCGCCCTTGAGCGCGAGATTGGCCTGGCTGGCGCCCGGTAGACGCTCCAGGCGCAGGCGAAAGCCGCTGCGGTTCGCTTCGGGGAAGTCGCCCGATTCCAGGATGCCTCGCGCCGCATCTTCGCGGGTGACCTTGGGCCAGGAGCTGCTGGTCTCGGACAGGGTGGCGATGCTGGATTCGGCGCAGTCGAACAGGCGCTGGTTGGGCAGGTCGGCCGGAACGCGCAGTGCCGCCGAGGCCATGGGCGTCTTGCGGGCGGCGGCGGACATGCTGCACGCGCTGGCGACCAGCGCCAGGCCGGCGAGTCGGGCAATGCGGCGCCACGGCGTCATGAGGACGTTCCTTGCGTGGGCGGTGGCGAGCTTCCTGCTCGGCGCATCATGCCGGATGCGCCAGGTGCTGGTCAGCGCCGCGCGCGCCGCCAGGCAATCAGGGCCACGGCGGCCAGGGCGGCGACGGTGCCGACCGCGGCCACCTGCGCCGCGCGCTTGGCGCGTTGTTCGCGCAGGCGCAGCGCGGCGTCGCCTGCGTCGTCGGCGGACAGCGGCGAGCGGTACACGCTGTGCGCGGCGGCGCGGCCGGAGATGGCGGCACGGCGCGCGGGCGGGGTCGGGGCGCTGTCGGTGGCGGTATCGTCCACGGCGTGGGCGGTGTCGGTGATCATGGTGGGTTGCATCCTCGGCGCTGCATTCATGCGTGTGTGGATCGAGCGGTAGGTTAGGGAAGGCCGCTCCATCTTTCCAAGCGCCACGTTAACGCGGCGCGGGGGAAAAGTAATGTGCAGGCGCGGCGACGCGGGCACCCGCTCAGCCGACCGGGCGCACCATCAGCAGCACGTGGCTGCCGTAGGAATCGGCTTCCTGCACGGGCTGCCAGCCGTGGCGGGCATACAGGCCGCCGTCCAGGTGCTCGGTCTGCAGATACAACGCGCCCAGGCCCAGGGTCGCGGCGTCGGCCAGGGCCTGGGCAAGCAGGCGGCCGGCAATGCCACGTCCGCGATAGGCCGCGTCCACGTACACGCCGCCCAGCCAGTACGGGTACTGGGGGAAGGCGTCCATCTCCCGGTATTTCAGCTGCGCCACGGCGATCGCGCGGGCGCCGTCGAAGGCCACCAGCCGCCGTGGCAGGCCGTGCGCATCCGGCGCGCGTTGCAGTTGGCGCAGTTCGTCGTCCAGCGAGAAGCCTGCCTCCTGGCCCCAGGCCGCGTGGTACCAGGCGGCGATCTGCGGCAGTTCCGGTGCGTGCTGGTCGAGATGACGGACGTCCATGTGCGCGGCGGTGCGTTGCGACGGAGCAGAGAAGTGTAAGCGGGGAGGGAGCTTCGATCAGACCAGGGCCGCGCGGCAGTCCGTATCCATGTAAGCACTGACGGCCGATCACGGACGCGATACCCGCCACGCGCGGCTCGAACGGCGGCCATGTCCACGCGCGTCTCCACGCGCTCACGGCGGCCAGTTTGGCGATAATGCCGGCCTGTTCCGTCAGGATCGCCGCATGACCGCTCTCACCGAACGTTACGCGCGTGCCGTGGACTATGCGCGCATCGCCCACGCCGGCCAGTTCCGCAATGGCGGCAAGGTGCCGTACCTGAGCCACGTGCTGGGCGTGTCGACGCTGGTGCTGGAGGCCGGCGGCGACGAGGAGCAGGCGATCGCGGCGCTGCTGCACGACGTGGTGGAGGATTGCGGCGCCGGGCACGAGGCGGTGATCCGGGCGCAGTTCGGCGAGGCGGTGGCGGACATGGTGATGGCCTGTACCGACGCCACGGCCGAACGCAAGGCCGCGCAGACCGACGTGCCGGCCAAGCGCCGCGACTGGCGCATCCGCAAGCAGGCCTATCTGGCGCATCTGGCCGAGGCGCCGGACGCGGTGCTGCTGGTGTCGGCCTGCGACAAGCTCTACAACGCGCGCAGCATCGTCGCCGACCTGGAAGACCCCGACGTCGGCACGGCGGTGTTCGAGCGCTTCACCGCCGGCCGCGACGGCACGCTGTGGTACTACCAGGCGCTGCATGCCATCTATGTCGAACGCGGAGTGGCGGTGCTGCGCGCTTTCTCCAGCGCGGTGGCGCGGATGCAGGCGCTGGCCGCGCGCGACGAGGATACCGACACGCTGGCGGCGCCTGCGTTGAGCTGAGACTTGTGTCGCCGGCGACTGCGCGCCGTTCCGTGCCGATGACGGACCGAACACGCTGCCGCATAGCCACCGCGACACGCCCATGGCAGCCGACCGGCTAAGCTTGCGCGCTCCTTCGCGTTGCCGGTCCAGCCCATGTCCACGCCTCCCGTTTTCGCCGCTTCCGGCTTCGTGCGCGTCCGCGGTGCGCGCGAGCACAACCTCAAGGACGTGGACGTGGAACTGCCGCGCGATGCGCTGGTGGTGTTCACGGGGGTGTCCGGCTCCGGCAAGTCGTCGCTGGCGTTCGGCACGCTGTTCGCCGAGGCGCAGCGACGTTATCTGGATTCGATCTCGCCCTACGCGCGGCGGCTGATCGACCAGGCCGGCGTGGCTGACTTCGACGCCATCGATGGCCTGCCGCCGGCGGTGGCACTGCAGCAGCATCGCGGCGCGCCCAGCACGCGCTCGTCGGTGGGCAGCGTCACCACCATCTCCAACTCGCTGCGCATGCTGTATTCGCGTGCCGGCACGTATCCGCCGGGGCAGGGCATCATCCATGCCGACGGTTTCTCGCCGAACACGCCGGCCGGGGCCTGCCCCACCTGCCACGGGCTGGGGCGCATCTACGACGCCACCGAGGCGTCGATGGTGCCGGACCGTTCGCTGAGCATCCGCGAGCGTGCGGTCGCGGCGTGGCCGCCGGCCTGGCACGGGCAGAACCTGCGCGACATCCTCACCACGCTCGGCCACGACGTCGATGTGCCGTGGGCGAAGCTGCCGAAGAAGACCCGCGACTGGATCCTGTACACCGACGAGCAACCGACCGTGCCGGTGTATCCCGGCTTCAGCCTGGCCGAGACCCAGCGCGCGCTCAAGCGCAAGCAGGAACCGGCGTACATGGGCACCTTCAGCAGCGCGCGCCGCTATGTGTTGCACACCTTCGCCACCACGCAGAGCGCGCTGATCAAGAAGCGCGTGGCGCAGTACCTCATCAGCACCGCGTGCCCTAGCTGCGATGGCAAGCGCCTGCGCCGCGAGGCGCTGTCGGTGACCTTCGCCGGGCTGGACATCGGCGAGCTGTCGCAGCGCCCGCTCGGCGAGGTGGCCGCCGTGTTGCGGCCCGCGGCCGAGGGCCGCCTGCAGGGACGTGCGCGCCATCCGGAGCAGGCGCTGGCCGCGCAGCGCATCGCCCAGGACCTGCTGGCGCGGATCCAGGTAGTGGAGGCGCTGGGCCTGGGCTATCTGACCCTGGAGCGCAGCACGCCGACGCTGTCGCCCGGCGAACTGCAGCGGCTGCGCCTGGCCACGCAGATCCGCTCGCAGCTGTTCGGCGTGGTCTACGTGATGGACGAGCCGTCGGCGGGCCTGCATCCGGCCGACACGCAGGCGCTGCTGGGCGCGCTGGACCAGCTCAAGGGCGCGGGCAATTCGCTGTTCGTGGTCGAGCACGAGATCGACGTGATCCGCCATGCCGACTGGATCGTCGATGTCGGCCCCGGTGCCGGCGAGCACGGCGGGCAGGTGCTGTACAGCGGTCCGCCAGCGGGACTGGCGCAGGTGCAGGCCTCTTCCACGCGGCGTTACCTGTTCGCCGAACCGCAGGCCGCCGCCCATGCGCCGCGCACGCCGGAGGCCTGGCTGCAGTTGCGCGAGGTCAGCCGCAACAATGTGGTCGCGCTGGACGTGGACATTCCGCTGGGCGTGTTCACCACCGTCACCGGCGTGTCCGGCTCCGGCAAGTCCTCGCTGGTCAGCCAGGCACTGGTGGAGTTGCTGGGTACGCAACTGGGGCAGGCGCCGGCCGAGGCGGAGGAGGAACTGGATCCGCTGGAGCGCGGCCCGCGCGTCGCCACCGATGGCTACATCGCCGACGGCCTGCAGCACGTGCGGCGATTGGTGCAGGTGGACCAGGCGCCGATCGGCCGCACCCCGCGCTCCAACCTGGCGACCTACACCGGCCTGTTCGACCACGTGCGCAAGCGCTTCGCGGCCACGCCGGCGGCGCGCAAGCGCAAATACGATGCCGGGCGCTTTTCCTTCAACGTGGCCAAGGGCCGTTGCGAAACGTGCGAAGGCGAGGGCGCGGTGAGCGTGGAATTGCTGTTCATGCCCAGCGTGTATGCGCCGTGCCCCACCTGCCAGGGCGCGCGCTACAACGCCAAGACGCTGGAGATCGAACTGCACGGCCGCAACATCGCGCAGGTGCTGCGGATGACTGTAGCGGAGGCCTTGGATTTCTTCGCCGACGATGTGCCGATCGCGCGTCCGCTGCAGGTATTGGTGGAGGTGGGTCTGGGCTATCTGCGGCTGGGCCAGCCGGCCACCGAACTGTCCGGTGGCGAGGCGCAGCGCATCAAGCTGGCCACCGAACTGCAGCGTGCGCAGCGCCGCGGCACCGTGTACGTGCTGGACGAACCCACCACCGGCCTGCACCCGGCCGACGTGGACACGCTGCTGCGGCAATTGCACGGACTGGTGGAGGCAGGCAACACCGTGGTGGCGGTGGAGCACGACATGCGCGTGGCCGCGGCCAGCGACTGGATCATCGACATGGGGCCGGGCGCGGGCGGCGCGGGTGGCAAGGTGGTGGCGGCCGGTGTGCCAGCTGTGGTGGCGCGACAGGCCGACAGTCGAACCGCGCCGTTCCTGGCAGCGGAGTTGGCGGGGTGATCGGGCTGCGACAGTGAGGGCCGGTCGCCTGATGTAAATCCCATGTAGAAGCGGCTTCAGCCACGACAGGCGTTACCGGGACTGCCTGTCGCGGCTGAAGCCGCTCCTACGTCGTCGACAACGGCACGAGGCCTCAGCCCACGTTGCCGCGCCCGCCCACGCTGCTGAACACGCTGCCGGTGGTGAAGCTGGATTCCTGCGAGGCGAGCAGCACGTAGATCGGCGCGATCTCCGCCGGCTGGCCGGGGCGGCCGGTGGGACCGTCGGCGCCGAAGGTCTTGAGCTTGTCCATGAATTGCCCGCCGCTGGGCTGCAGCGGCGTCCAGTACGGCCCCGGCGCCACCGCGTTGACGCGGATGCCCTTGGGCGCGAGTTGCTTGGCCAGGCTCTTGGTGAAGCTGACGATGCCGCCCTTGGTGGTGGCGTAGTCGAGTAGCGATTCCGGCGGGTCGTCGGCGACGATCGAGGTGGTGTTGATGATCGCCGCGCCCGACGGCAGATGCGGCAGCGCCGCGCGGGTGATCCAGAACAGCGCGTAGAGGTTGGTCTTGAGCGTGTCGTCCAGTTGCTGGTCGTCGATGTCCAGCAGGGATTTTTGCGCGGTCTGGCGCGCGGCATTGTTGACCAGGATGTCCAGGCCGCCGAGCTGCTGCACCGCCTGTGCGACCAGTTGCTTGCAGAACGCGGCATCGCGCAGGTCGCCGGGAATGGCCACGGCCTTGCGCCCGGCCGCGCGGATCAGCGCGACCACCTCGCGCGCATCCGATTCTTCCTGTGGCAGGTAGTTGATCGCCACGTCCGCGCCTTCGCGGGCAAAGGCGATGGCCGCGGCGCGGCCGATGCCCGAATCGCCGCCGGTGATCAGCGCCTTGCGCCCGCTCAGCCGGCCGGAGCCGACGTAGCTGCGCTCGCCGTGATCGGGCACCGGCACCATCTTCGAGGCCAGCCCCGGCCATTCCTGCTTCGGCGTGTCGAACGGCGGCCGTGGGTATTGCGTGCGCGGGTTCTGCATCGGTGGTCGGGCGGCGCCGCCGGCAGCGGCAGCCGCAGGTTGCGCGCTGGCACCGGCGGACATCGCCAGTGCGCCGCCCGCGGCCAGGCCGCTGCCGAGGGCGCCGAGCGCGCGACGGCGGCCGGCGGAGTGGTCGGGATCGTGGTCGTGCATGGCGCGGCTCCTGGCGTGGGGGAAGACGCGGCGGCGCGCATCGCAGACGCCGCCGGAGTGGCATCGTCTGCGCGTGCGATGCACGGGATCCTGCACCCGGTGCGCGGCAGTGCGGCAGGCGATGCCCCCATCTGAGCGGTGTGCATGGCAGCACCGCGTGAGCGCACAGTGCCGCCGACGTGAAGCGCCAGCAGCGTTTCCGCCTCGCTCAGCGAAGGCGCGCTGCGATCAGCCCAGCAGTTCGAAGCTGGCCGACAACCCCGGCGCTTGCGCCGAGGGCGCCACCCACAGGTCGAACTGGCCCGGTTCCACCGTCGGCGTGAGTGCCTGGCCGACGAACAGCAGATCCTCGCGACGCAGCACGAATTCGACACCCGCGCTGCCGCCGGCCGGCACCGCGACCTTGCGAAAATCCTTCAGCTCGCGCACCGGGCGGGTGATGCTGGCGCTGCGATCGCGCACGTACAGTTGCACCACTTCCTCGGCGTCGTGATGGCCGCGGTTGTGGATGCGCGCGGCGATCTTCAGCGTGCCGCCGGCTGTCAGCCGCGATGCGCTCAAGCTCAGTTCGCCGTACTCGATGCGGCCGTAGGTGAGACCGTGGCCGAACGGGAACAGCGCGGTGTTGGAGATCGTGCGGTAGTGGGTGGTGAACGGCGTCAGCGCGTTCGGGCGCGGATCGGGGCGACCGGTGGGCTTGTGCGCGTAGTAGTACGGCGACTGCCCCGATTCGTGCGGGAAGCTCACCGGCAGGCGCCCGGAGGGGCCATGCACGCCGAACAGGATGTCGGCCAGGGCCGGGCCGGAGGCCGAGCCGAGGAACCAGCTGACCAGGATCGCCGGCGCTTCCAGCACCGCGCCATCGAGCACCAGCGCACGGCCGTTGCTGAGCACCACCACCACCGGCGTGCCGGTGGCGGCCACCGCCGCCAGCAGCGATTGCTGCACACCGGGGATGACGATCTCGGTGCGCGACTGCGCTTCGCCGGAGTAGCGCAGCGGTTCGCCGATCGCCAGGATCGCCACGTCGGCGGCGGTCGCCGCCGCGACGGCCGCCTGCACGCCGCCCGGCAGTGCGTGCTCGAAGGCGCAGCCTTCCACCACCTGCAATGCCGCCGGCTCGGCCAGCTGCGCGCGCAGCGCGGTGGCCAGGTCGTTGCCGCTGTCGTCGCCGCCGAACAGCGTCCACGGGCCTGCGCTGTCCACCCAGTTGCTGGCCATCGGCCCGATCAGCGCGATGCGCTGGCCCTGGCGCTTGAGCGGCAGCAGCTCGCCCTCGTTCTTCAGCAGCACCACCGATTTGCGCGCGGCTTCGTGCGCCAGCGCCAGCGTCTCCGGACGCCGCTGCCGCGCCTGCGCGCGCTCGGGCACGATGCGCAGGAACGGGTCGTCGAACAGGCCCAATGCGGCCTTGAAGCGCAGCACGCGGCGCACCGCGTCGTCCAGCCGCGCCATCGGCACCGCGCCGGCGGCGACCAGGCCGGGCAGGTGCTGCAGGTACAGCCCGCTCTGCATGCTGATGTCCACCCCGGCCAGGAACGCCAGCCGCGCCGCGTCGCGCGCATCGCGGGCGTAGCCGTGCGCGACCAGCTCGAGGTCGCCGGTGTAGTCGGAGACCACCAGCCCGCTGTAGTTCCATTCGCCGCGCAGCACCTGGCTCAGCAGCCAGGTGTTGGCGGTGGCAGGGACGCCGGACAGCTCGTTGAAGGAGGCCATGGTGGTCACCGCGCCGGCGCCGAAGGCGGCCTGGAACGGCGGGAAATACACTTCGCGCAAGGTGCGCTCGGAGATGTCGACGGTGTTGTAGTCCAGGCCCGCCTCGGCGGCGCCGTAGGCGGCGAAGTGCTTGGCGCAGGCGGCCAGCGCGTCGGCATGGTCGATGCCTTCGCCCTGGAAGCCGCGCACGCGTGCCTCGGCGAAACGCCGGCCCAGCAGCACGTCCTCGCCGCTGCCTTCCACGCCGCGGCCCCAGCGCGCATCGCGGGCGATGTCGACCATCGGCGCGAAGGTCCAGTCGATGCCGACCGCGCTGGCTTCCAGCGCGGCGGCGCGCGCGGTGCGCTGCGCCAGCTCCGGCTCGAAGCTGGCGGCTTCGCCCAGCGGCACCGGGAAGACGGTGGTGAAGCCGTGGATCACGTCGGCGGCGAACAGCATCGGGATCTTCAGCCGGCTCTCCAGCGCGGCCTGCTGCAACTGCTGGTGCCAGCGCACGTTGGAGCCGTTGAAGATGCCGGTCAGGCGCCCGGCGCGCGCGGCGGCCAACTGGCCCTCGGCGGTGGGGCGCACGTTGACCGGGTTGGCGGCCGCGGCCGCGTCGGTCTGCTGCGCCGAGCCGAACAGGGTCAGCTGCCCGGCCTTTTCTTCCGGCGTCATCCGTGCGATCAGCGCGTCGATGAAGGCCGGTGTCTTCGCCGGCGCGCGCGGCAGGGCCAGGCCCATCGGCACGTGCGACAACAACGCGAACGAACCGGCGCCGAGCAACAGCCCGCGCCGCGTGCTACGAAACGCCATCGGCAACCCCCCCGTGTGGACCCCGACGGCCACGCTACCCCATCGGGGAAGGAAAGCTGTGATGCAGTGCACGATCGTGGGCCTGCCGCCGCATCCTGCACTCGCGGCTGACGCCCTTCCCGCATCAGTTCGAAGCACTCCCTGCGTCCTGCCGGTTTGCTGCGAAGGAGCGGCTTGAGCCGCGATGCGCGTGCTCAGCCAGGCGTGTCGTCGCCGATGTCGAACAGAGGGGCTCCCATCGGACGCGACCCCGCGTCGCGCGCGTTGCCCGCCGCCTGTACTGAACCGCTCAGCCCGCGCGCGCCTGCCGGCTCGCCCGGTGAGACCGGCACTGGCTACCCTGGTGCACCACTTTCCCGGAGCCCCCATGAGCCGACGTTCCGGCAGCGCCGATCTGCCCCTGCACGGTGGCCGCGTGCCGCACTGGCTGGGCGCGCGCATGACCCGGCTCGGCGCGGTGATGTGCCAGGCCATCGTGCACAGCTACGGCCGCGACGAACTGCTGCGGCGGCTGGCACATCCGTTCTGGTTCCAGTCGCTGGGCGCGGTGATGGGCATGGACTGGCATTCCTCCGGCATCACCACCAGCGTGCTGGGCGCGCTCAAGCGCGGCCTGGCGCCGCTGTCCGGCGAACTGGGCATCCACGTGTGCGGCGGCCGCGGGCGGCATTCGCGGGCCACGCCGGACGAACTGCAGGCGGTGGGCGAGCGCACCGGCCTGGACGGCGCGGACCTGGCGCGGGTCAGCCGCCTGGTGGCCAAGGTCGACAGCGCCGCGGTGCAGGACGGCTTCGACCTGTACCTGCACGGCTTCATCGTCAGCGACGACGGGCGCTGGGTGGTGGTGCAGCAAGGCATGCACGGCGCGCGCAAGCAGGCGCGCCGCTACCACTGGCTGTCGGAGGGGCTGAGCAGCTTCGTCGACGCGCCGCATGCGGCCATCGACGGTCCGCGCCAGGGGCGCATCGTCAACCTCGCCGATCACCGTGCCGCCGCCGCGCGCGCGGCGCAGGTGGACCTGCTGCAGACGCTGGCGCCGGAGCGCATCGCCCGCGAATACGCGGCGCTGGAGGCCGCGCAGGCGCCGGACACCGCAGCCGCAGCGCCGCCCCGCACCGTGTTGCGGCGGTGCGATACCGTGCCGGCCGGCGATGCGCTGTTCGCCGCCACCGGCGACCTGTTCGCGCCGGCGGCGGCCGCAGTGCCCGAGCGCCGGCCGGCCGACCTGCCGCATCTGTCGCTGCCCGACCACCACGACGTGCGCGGCAGCGACGTCGTGGTGCGGCGCTTGCACGGCGCGCTGGCCGCCGCCGCCGACTGCGGCCCGCGCGATTTCCAGGATCTGCTGCAGGTGCCGGGCGTCGGCGCGCGCACCGTACGCGCGCTGGCGCTGGTGGCCGAGGTGCTGCATGGCACGCCATGCCGCTTCAGCGACCCGGCGCGCTTCTCGCTGGCCCACGGCGGCAAGGACCGGCATCCGTTCCCGGTGCCGACGCGGGTCTACGACCACACCATCGGCGTGCTCAAGACCGCGGTCGCGCAGGCCAAGCTGGGCCGCGAGGAGAAGCTGGAGGCGATCCGCCGCCTGGACGCGCAGGCACGCCTGCTCGAGCCGACCGCGCGCGGTCCGTCGGTGGAGGACTACATCGCCGAAGAGCGCGCGCAATCGCACGCCTATGGCGGGCGCAGCGTGTTCGGCTGGGAGCCGGCGCCGCAGGCTGCCGCAGCGCGGCGTGCCGCACGCGCGCGCTGAGGAGCGGATGCGGCGCAGTGCTTGCGCCGCACGTGAACAGATGCAGGGTGTCGTGCAGAAGCGGCGTCAGGGCGCCTTTGATGGCTTCGGGGCCCGTGCCGTAGGAGCGGCTTCAACTGCGAGGTGCATTCCCGGTAAAGCCGGTCGCGGCTGACGCCGCTCCTGCGAGGGGCTGGCGGTGGTTCGGGAAGCCCCGGTACGCGCAGGGCGATGCGACGGATGGAGCAGGGGCCGGGCTTGTCGTGGCCGCGCTCGCGCCTTTGTCGCGCGCTGCGCACCACGATCCTCCCGTTCGAGCGATCGCCCGTATCATGGCGGCCACGGCGCACCGCGGCGGTGCCCCCAAGCGACGCGTACGAAGGACGTTTTTCCAGCATGTGGTCTGCCATCAGCAACTTCGGCGACGCGGCGATGACCTTGCCGCTGGCGCTCGTCTGCGCCGTTTGGCTGGCGCTGGGCACTGGCGGGTGGCGCGCCGCCGGCACCTGGCTGGGTCTGGTGGCCACCGCTGCGGTCCTGGTCGGTGCCACCAAGATTCTCTACGCCGGCTGCGGCGTGGAGTTGCGTGCGTTGCAGTTCCGGGTGATCAGCGGACACACCATGCTCGCCGCGTGCGTGTGGCCGATGGCCTGCATGCTGTGCCTGCGCGCCCGCCCGCGGCCGCGGCTGGCGGTGGCCTGCGGGTTCGCCATCGCCAGCGTGATCGCCATCGCCCGCATCTATGCGCGTGCGCACAGCCTGTCCGAGGTCGCGGTCGGCGTGGTCGTCGGGGCTGTGACGACCGCCTGTTACCTGCAGTGGCGCGGTGCGCCGCAGCTGCCTGCTCGCCTGCGGGTGTACGCCATCTTGTCGGTGGCCCTGGTCGCTGTGCTGATGTACGGGCGCCATGCGCCGATCCAGCACGCCATCCAGACCTATTCGCCGGCGCTGTGCGGCCGCGACGGCTGATCGCGCCATCGTCCGCCTGCGGGCGCATGCACGCGCGCTTCGCCTGTCGTATGCCTGCTCTTGACCTGGGCGTTGCTACACCCGAAACGGATGGCCGTCGTGGCCGCTATCAGGAGACGTATCGATGCCGGAGCAATCCACCACCACCCGTGCGCGCCGCGCCAAGCACGAAGGCAAGGCTGGCACGACCCAGGCCGGCGAATTCGTGCGTGAGGAGATCGACCGCGTGCGCGAGGGCAAGACGCAGGTGAAGTCGACCAAGCAGGCGATCGCCATCGGTCTGTCCAAGGCACGCCGTGCCGGGGTCAAGACCGGTGCGTCGAAGACCGCGTCGAAGTCCACCAAGAAGAAGATCGCGCAGGAAGAGGCCAAGGGCGGCAAGCAGGGCAAGCCGTCGCCGACGCGCTCGCGCGGCGCCAAGAAGGCGCTCAAGACCGCCAACAAGGGCACGACCGCGCGCAAGGCCGTGGGCAGCGAGGCGCTGTCGACGCAGACCAAGCGCGCGGCGAAGAAGCGCAGCGCCAGCAGCCGCTCGGCGGCGGCGAAGAAGGCCGCGCAGACCAAGGGGGCGACGGTGCGCAAGGCCGCGGCCAAGAAGGCGGCGCAGACCCGGGCCAAAAAGTCCGGTACGCGCGCGTCCGTCGCAAAGAAGAGCACGGCGACGTCCACGTCGGCGAGGAAGGCGACGGCCAAGAAGGCCGCGAGCAAGGCGTCTTCGGCAAAGAAGACGGCGACGAAAAAGACGGCCTCGAAGAAGACCGCATCGAAGAAGACCGCCTCGAAAAAGTCGACCGCCAGGAAGACGCCGGCGAAGAAGAGCGCTGCCAGCAAGCGCACGACCAGCAAGCGCGCCAGCAAGACCTCGTCCGCGCGCAAGCGCAGTTCGAGGGCGAGCGCCTAGCCGCCGATGATGCGTGGCGGCGCACGCCGCCGCCGTGCATTGCACTTCCGCCCTGTACGCCGCCTGGTGTGCTTACAGTTCGGTGTACTTGGTGATGCGGCCCTTGGCCAGCTCCACCGGATACTTGGCGGCGTTGGCCAGCATCTTGCGCTGTGCGGCGTCGATCGGGTCGATGCCCAGCTTGTCGCACAGCTGCACCAGGTACAGCAGCACGTCGGCGATTTCGCTGCCGACCTGCTGCTTTTTTTCTGCAGACAGCTGCCGGCTCTGCGCGTCGTCCAGCCATTGGAAATGTTCCAGCAGTTCCGCCGCTTCCACCGAGAGCGCCGCGGCGAGATTGCGCGGACTGTGGAACTGGCCCCAGTCGCGGGCGTCGGCGAAGGCGCGTTGGGCGGTCTGCAGGTCGTGGAGGCTGTCGGGCATGGCATCGGCTCGCAGTGGGGACGGCGCATGGTAATGCAGCGGCGGCGCGTGCACGCAGGGCACGGCCTGCAAGGCATGCACCTCGGTCGCGACATCGGACTCACGGCATGGTCACCGACGATGCACGGCATCGGCAGCGACACTGCATGCACGTGTTCGCAGACGAAAGGAACTACCCATGCAAGCTCTGACCTATCACGGCACCCGGGATGTGCGCGTGGAAACCGTTCCCGACCCCGTGCTGGTGGAGACCGACGACATCATCCTGCGCGTCACCGCCACCGCGATCTGCGGCTCGGACCTGCACCTGTACCGCGGCAAGATCCCCGACCTGCACACCGGCGACGTGCTCGGACACGAGTTCATGGGCGTGGTGGAGGAGGTCGGCCCGGACGTGCAGCGGGTGAAGAAGGGCGACCGCGTGGTGATCCCGTTCGTGATCGCCTGCGGCGAGTGCTTCCATTGTCGCCTGACCGAATACGCTGCCTGCGAGACCACCAACACCGGCAAGGGTGCGGCGCTGAACCAGAAGGGCATCCGCCCGCCGGCGGCGCTGTTCGGCTACAGCCATCTGTATGGCGGCGTGGCCGGCGGCCAGGCCGAGTACGTGCGCGTGCCCAAGGCCAACGTCGGCCCGCTGGTGGTGCCGGACGTGCTGCACGACGAGCAGGTGCTGTTCCTGTCCGACATCCTGCCCACCGGCTATCAGGCCGCGCTCAATGCCAGTGTGCGCCAGGGCAGCACCGTGGCGATCTTCGGCGCCGGCCCGGTCGGCCTGATGACTGCGGCCTGCTGCCGCATGCTCGGCGCCGAGCGCATCTTCATGGTCGACCGCTATCCGTATCGGCTGGACTTCGCCCAGCGCACCTACGGGGTGATCCCGCTGAACTTCGAAGAAGTGGACGATCCGGCCGACATCATCGTCGGCCAGACCGACGGCCGCGGCGTGGATGCCAGCATCGACGCGGTGGGCTTCGAGGCCAAGGGCAGCACCGTGGAGACGGTGATGGCCACGCTGAAGCTGGAAGGCAGCAGCGGCACTGCGCTGCGCCAGTGCATCGCTGCGACGCGCCGTGGCGGCACCGTCAGCGTGCCCGGCGTGTATGCCGGTTTCATCCACGGCTTCCTGTTCGGCGATGCCTTCGACAAGGGGCTGAGCTTCAAGATGGGCCAGACCCACGTGCAGCGCTTCATGCCGGAACTGCTGGAGCACATCGGCGAGGGCCGGTTGCGCCCGAACGAGATCATCACCCACCGCCTGAGCCTGGCCGAAGCGGCGCAGGGCTACTCGATCTTCGACAAGAAGGAGCAGGACTGCCGCAAGGTGATCCTGACCCCGTAAGCCCGCGCAACACCATCGCCACCGCGGCATCGGTATGGCGATGGCCACGCGCCGGGGATGAATGCTTCATGCGTGTGGACGTTGCCGTGCCGCGCGCACACGCGCTATGCGCACGCAGCCTGCTGTGATCACATGGCGGCGCCGCCGACTTTGCCTGCTGCCTTCGCATAGAGGACTCGCTTGACCGAACTGCGCTGTCCCACCGCCCTCGGCGATGCCGATGCCTTGCGCACCGCTGCGCTGCACGCGCTGGCACGCTATCCATACTTGCCGCTGCCTGGCGGCGGCGACACCCTGGACCGCTGGCGGATCCTCGCCGAGATCGCTGCGGTCGACGTGTGCCTGGCCAAGGTACTGGAAGCGCATTACGACGCACAGGCGATCCTCGCCGAACTTGGTGCGCCGGCGCCGCCGCCCGGGCAGCTGTTCGCGGTGTGGGCTGCGGAAGCGCCGGACGCGCGCCTGGCCTATCGCGGCAATGCGCCACGCGGCGAGGTGCACGGCCGCAAGGCCTGGTGCTCCGGCGCCGGCATCGTCGACCAGGCGCTCATCACCGCGCACGATGTGGAGCGGCAGCAGTTGGTGCAGGTGCAACTGCGCCAGCCCGGCATCGCCATCGACGCACAGGCCTGGGCCGCGGTCGGCATGGCCCGCGTGGTCAGCGGGCCGGTGACCTTCGATGCGGTCCCGGCGCTGGCGGTCGGCGCGCCGGGCCAGTATCTGCATCGCCCCGGGTTCTGGCACGGCGGCGCCGGCATCGCGGCGTGCTGGTACGGTGCCGCGTGCGCGGTGGCCGAGCGCCTGCGCGCGCATCCCAAGCTGCCGCGCGACCCGCATGCGGCGATGCACCTGGGCGTGATCGACCAGCAGCTCGGCGCGGCCCGCGCGTTGCTGCGCGACCTGGCCGCCGCCATCGATGCCGCGCCCGGGCAGGCCCATCGGCATGCGGTGATCCGGTTGCGTTCGTTCGTGGAACGCGCGGCCACCGATGTGCTCGATCGCGTCGGCCGGGCACTCGGCCCAGCGCCGCTGTGCAGCGACCGCGAACATGCGCTGCGTTGCGCCGACCTCGCGGTGTTCGTGCGGCAGAGCCATGCCGAGCATGACTGGGCCGCGCTCGGCCAGGCGCTGGGCGAGCAGGCGCGGCCATGGCGGCTGTGAGTGCGCCGAAGCCGCAGATCCATGGCGACGGCACGCCGGAGTCGGCATGGCAGCGTTCGCCCTGGCTGGCCGCGTTGCCGCAGCGTCCGATCGAAGACCTGATCGCGGGCGCCGCGCGATTGCTGGTGGTGTCGCCGCATCCGGACGACGAAGCGCTGGGCTGTGGCGGCGCGATCGCGTGCGCGCGCCGGCTGGGCGTCCCCGTCCAGCTGATTGCGGTGACCGACGGCGAGGCCTGCTATCCGCACGATCCGTACTGGACGCCGCAGCGCCTGCGCACGGTGCGTCGCGCCGAGCTTGCCGCCGCCGTGGGCCGCCTGGGCGCCGACCCCGCCGCGATCTGTCACCTGGGTCTGGGCGACGGCCAGGTCGGCGCGCAGGAGACGGTGCTGGCCGAACGCCTGCATGCGCAGCTGCACGCCGGCGACCTGGTGCTGACCACCTGGCACCGCGATGGCCATCCCGACCACGAGGCCAGCGCGCGCGCGGTGCGGCAGGCCGTCGTCGCCGTCGATGCACGTCTGCTCGAATTCCCGGTCTGGGCCTGGCACTGGCTGCAGGCCGGCACCGCGCCGCCGGCCCTGCACGGCGCCGTCCGCTATGCCTTGAACGATGCCGACTGGCAGGCCAAGCAAGACGCGCTGCAGTGCTTCGCCTCGCAATTGGGCACCGCGCAGCCGACGGTGTCATCGCCGATCCTGCCGCCGCAGGTCCTGCAACGGTTCGCCCGCCGCTTCGAGGTCTTTGTCGCATGAGTTCGGTCCAGGCCTATTTCGGCGCCCTCTACCGCGACGACGATCCGTTCGGTTATCGCGAGCGCTGGTACGAGGCGCGCAAACGCGCGCTGCTGCTGGCCAGCCTGCCGCGCGCGCGCTTCGCGCGTGCCTGGGAGTTCGGCTGCTCCAACGGCGAACTGACCGCCGCCCTGGCGCCGCGCTGCGATGCGCTGCTGGCCACCGACCTCTCCGAGCGCGCGGTGGCCTTGGCCGCCCAGCGCAATGCCGCCACGGCGCACGTGCAGGTGCAACAGGCCGAGCATCCGCGCACCTGGCCGACGGGCCGTTTCGACCTGATCGTGTTCAGCGAGGTCGGCTACTACCTGCCGCTGCCGCAACTGCAGGAATGCGCGCAGCGCTTGCGCGCTTCGCTGAGCGAGCAGGGCGTGTTGGTCGCCTGCCACTGGCTGCATCCGTTCGCGCAGGCCTGCATGGACGGGCGTGCGGTGCACGCCCGCCTGGCGCAGCGCCTGGAGCTGCCGCGGCTGTTGCGCTATGAGGACGACGACGTGTTGCTCGAAGCCTGGAGCGCGACCCCGTACTCGGTGGCCGCGGCGGAGCGGCTGCGGTGATCGCGGTGCTGATCCCGGCGCACGACGAGGAGGCGTTGATCGGCGCCTGCCTGCGCTCGGTGGCGCGCGCGGCGCGATGCACGGGCCTGCGCGGCGAGGACGTGCAGGTGTTCGTCGCCCTGGACCGGTGCAGCGACGGCACCGCCGATATCGTCGCCGCGCATGGTGCGCACGCCGTTGCGCTGCAGACCGGGAACGTCGGCAGCGCCCGCGCGGCGGCGGCGCAGGCGGCGCTGGCCGCCGGCGCACGCTGGCTGGCCTGTACCGATGCGGACTCGGTGGTGCCGGCGAACTGGCTGTCGGCCCAGCTGGATTGCGCCAGCGACGCGTTCTGCGGCATCGTCACGGTGGACGACTGGGCCGAGTACGACACCAGGTTGCGCGATGCCTATTTGGCCGGCGAGTGCCGTGAGGACGACCACCCGCACGTGCATGGTGCCAACCTCGGCCTCAGCGCCGAGGTGTACCGGCGCTGCGGTGGCTTCCTGCCGCTGGCCGCGCACGAGGACGTGGCGCTGGTGGAGGCGCTAGTGCGCGCGCAGGCGCGGATCGCGCGGCGCGCGCAGCCGACGGTGACCACCAGCGCGCGGCGCGTGGCGCGTGCCCGGGGCGGCTTCAGCGACTATCTCAAGCAGATGGAGCGCCGCCTGGCCAATGCGCTGCTGCCAGCGGCCGACGGCGACGTCATGGCCTGAGCGCCGGCGCGGCGGTCCATCCAGGCGACGACGCAGCGATGGGCGCGGTCCCGCGACGGGCCTGCCTTCGCGGCGATCCGGCGCCGGAGGCCGAGACGTCTTGCAGGAGTGCCGCAGTGCGGCATCGACGCCGCGGTCGTGTGCCCCAGGCCACGGCCGACGGCCGGTACGACAGGGCCTTTGGGAGGTCGGCTCACCGTCCGTCGTCGACATGTGAAATTTTCACGCCCCCTTCACCTGGGGTGGCGGTAGACACGCCCCGCCGGGGTTCGGGATAAGTTTTTGCCGTCGCGCCTGGCGGCTGGCCGCCCAGGAGCTGCTTGGCCCAATCTTGTCAAGTCCGTGACATTGCTTTTTGTTCTGAATCAATTACTTGGTGGTTTGGTAGAGGTGAAGGCGCATCCGCCCCGTTGTCCACAGGGGGTGTGGATGACTTCTGCATAAGGTTGTGGATAAGGCCGACGCCGGCCCGTGACACAACAGTGTCAAGAGGGGTGGCGAAAAATTGACCAGGCGATTTTCGGGCGGCTGTCACCTAGGTCCCGGAGCCTGTCTCATACGCCTCTTCAGGGCGGCGGACGGTGGCGGAAATGCGGGTCTCGCCACGGCGCCACCGTGCGGCGCCACAGCGGGAACCACCGCATTGCTCAGGCCAACAGGCGCAGCTTCGGCTCGCGGCTCCACTGCCGGGTCTTTGCGGCGGCGACGAAGCCCTTGCTGTCGCTGGCCTCGATCACGCCGGCATCCTTCTGCACGTTGCCGGCCTTCAGCAGCGGCTGCGCGCCGGCGTCGGCGGCGATGGCCTTGAGGTGGGCGAAGGCGTTGCTGACGAAGTCGATGGCTGCCGATTCCTTGCTCAGCCGCTTGCCGGCTTCGGCCGACAGCACCACTGCCACCGCGTCGAACACGAACGAGGGCGTGCCGGCCAACTGGCCGTCGGCGATCAGGCGCTTGCCGTCGCTGAGCACGGCACCGCCGAGTTTGGGTGCCACGATCTTGACCGCGGCACCGGCGTCGCTGGCGGCCTTGCGCAGCTCGCGCACGGTCTTGGCGTCCGAGCCCTCGTCGATCAGGATGCCGATCGCGCGGCCCTGCAGGGTGGGTTTCATCCGCCCGATCAATTGCAGCGCCGGCGACAGCGGCAGATCCTGCGGGGCGACCGCGGCCGGCGGTGCCGGTGGCAATCCGTCCATGCCCAGGCCGTCGGCGACGCGCTGCGCCAGCTTGGGATCGATGTGGCGCAGGTGCCCGACCACGGCCTCGCGCACGTGCGCGGTGTCGACCTTGGACAGTTCGAACACCAGCGCCGAGGCCACGTGCGCCTGTTCCGGCGGGGTCTGGCTGCGGTAGAACAGCCGCGCCTGGCTGTAGTGGTCGGCGAAGCTCTCGGCACGCACGCGGCCCTTGGCGCCGTCGTCGGGCTGGGTGCGATGGCTGACGAAGCCGCGCGCGGTCTCGCGCGGGCTGTCGGCCTGCAGTGAGCTGGGTTCGTAGGCGACGCGGCCCTTGGGCACGCCCATCTGCATGTGCCCATCGCGCTGCATGTTCGCGAACGGGCACTTCGGCGCGTTGATCGGCAACTGGTGGAAGTTGGGCCCGCCCAGGCGGCTGAGCTGGGTGTCCAGGTAGGAGAACAGGCGGCCCTGCAGCAGCGGATCGTTGGAGAAGTCGATGCCGGGCACGATGTTGGCCGGGCAGTACGCCACCTGCTCGGTCTCGGCGAAGAAGTTGTCCGGCCAGCGGTCCAGCACCATGCGCCCGACGATCTGCAGCGGCACCAGTTCCTCCGGGATCAGCTTGGTGGCGTCCAGGTGGTCGAACGGGAAGCTGTCGGCCTGTTCCTGGGTGAACAGTTGCACGCCCAGTTCCCATTCCGGGAAGTCGCCGCGCTGAATCGCCTCGAACAGGTCGCGGCGGTGGAAGTCCGGATCGGCGCCGGCCAGCTTCACCGCCTCGTCCCAGATCGTGGATTGCAGGCCGAGCTTCGGGCGCCAGTGGAACTTGACGAAGGTGCTGCGGCCTTCGGCGTCGAGCAGGCGGAAGCTGTGGATGCCGAAGCCTTCCATCATGCGCAGCGAGCGCGGGATGGTGCGGTCGCTCATCGCCCACATGATCATGTGCAGTGACTCGGGCATCAGCGAGACGAAGTCCCAGAACGTGTCGTGCGCGCTGGCCGCCTGCGGGAAGCCGCGGTCCGGCTCCATCTTCACCGCGTGGATCAGGTCCGGGAACTTCAGCGCGTCCTGGATGAAGAACACCGGGATGTTGTTGCCCACCAGGTCCCAGTTGCCTTCCTTGGTATAGAACTTGACCGCGAAGCCGCGCACGTCGCGCGGGGTGTCCACCGAGCCGGCGCCGCCGGCCACGGTGGAGAAGCGGGTGAACACCGGCGTCTTCACCCCGACCTCGGTCAGTAGCGAGGCGGTGGTGTACTTGGCCAGCGAGGCGGTCAGCTCGAAGTAGCCGTGCGCGGCGCTGCCGCGCGCGTGCACGATGCGCTCGGGAATGCGCTCGTGGTCGAAGTGGGTGATCTTTTCGCGCAGGATGAAATCTTCCAGCAGGGTCGGCCCGCGCGGGGTGGCGCGCAGCGAATTCTGGTTGTCGGCGACCGGAATGCCCTGGTTGGTGGTCAGCGGCGGATGCGTGCCGCCGGCTTGCTGATGCAACTCATCGCCATGGCCGCGCTGATCGGCAGGCGCAGCGGTGGAAACGAGGGCGGTGGATGATGTGGAATCGCTGGGCGTGCGCTTGCGGCTGGCCATGGAAGGTCGCTCCGGTGCGTGGCGGAAGAGGGCGTCGCGGTGGTGTGCCCGATACGTGAAGGCGCGGGCGTGGCGGAAGTCCCGATCCTGGGCGGCACGGCGTGAACGGGCCGTACAACGCGCCGTGTGACGGCGCACTTGTCTACCGCGGTGCGCGATGCGCACGCATAAAAAAACCCAGCCTCGCGCGCGAGGCTGGGTCTCGGATGCATCGTCGAACGACGTTGCGGTCAGACCACCGCGTCTTCCTTGTACGCCTCCACCGGGATGCACGCGCACATCACGTTCTTGTCGCCGTACACGTTGTCCACGCGCGCCACCGGCGGCCAGTACTTCTGCTGCTTCAGCGTCGGCAGCGGGAACGCGGCCAGCTCTCGCGGGTAGGCGTGGGTCCACTCGCTGGCGGTGACCTGCGCGGCGGTGTGCGGGGCGTGCTTGAGCGGGTTGTCCTCGCGGTCCAGGCGGCCGTCCTCGATCGCGGCGATCTCCTCGCGGATCTGGATCATCGCGTCGATGAAGCGGTCCAGCTCGTGCTGCGATTCGCTCTCGGTCGGCTCCACCATCAGCGTGCCGGCGACCGGGAAGCTCAGCGTCGGCGCGTGGAAGCCGAAGTCGATCAGGCGCTTGGCGATGTCCTCGGCACCGATGCCGCTGGTCTTCTCCAGCGGACGCACGTCGAGGATGCATTCGTGCGCGACCAGGCCGTTGCGGCCGGTGTACAGCGTCTTGTAGTACGGCGCCAGGCGCTTGGCGATGTAGTTGGCGTTGAGCAGCGCGACCTGGGTGGCCTTGCGCAGCCCGCTGTTGCCCATCATGGTGATGTACATCCAGCTGATCGGCAGGATCGAGGCCGAGCCGAAGCTGGCCGCCGAGACCATGCCGACGTCGCCGTCGCCGCCGAGGGTGCGCGGCAGGTACGGCGCCAGGTGCGCCTTCACCGCGCACGGGCCGACGCCGGGGCCGCCGCCGCCGTGCGGGATGCAGAAGGTCTTGTGCAGGTTCAGGTGCGACACGTCCGAACCCCACTTGCCGGGCTTGGCCAGGCCGACCAGCGCGTTCATGTTGGCGCCGTCGGTGTAGACCTGGCCGCCGTGCGCGTGCACCGCCTCGCAGATCGCCACCACGTCTTCCTCGAACACGCCGTGGGTGGACGGGTAGGTGATCATCAGCGCGGCCAGGCGGTCGGAATACTTCTCGGCCTTGGCGCGGATGTCGGCGACGTCGACGTTGCCGTTGCCGTCGCACTTGGTCACCACCACGGTCATGCCGCACATCTGCGCCGAGGCCGGGTTGGTGCCGTGCGCCGATTCGGGGATCAGGCAGATGTCGCGATGGCCTTCGCCGCGGGCGCGGTGGTAGGCGCGGATCGCCAGCAGGCCGGCGTACTCGCCCTGCGCGCCGGAGTTGGGCTGCAGGCTGACCGCGTCGTAGCCGGTGCACTCGACCAGCATCGCTTCCAGTTCGTCGATCAGTTGCTTGTAGCCCACGCTCTGCTCGGCCGGGGCCAGCGGATGGATCGCGCCGAACTGCGGCCAGGTCACCGGGATCATCTCGGCGGTGGCGTTGAGCTTCATGGTGCAGCTGCCGAGCGGGATCATGGTGCGATCCATCGCCAGGTCCTTGTCGGCCAGCGCGCGCATGTAGCGCAGCAGTTCGTGCTCGCTGTGGTGGGTGTTGAACACCGGATGCTGCAGGAACGCGCTGTGGCGCAGCAGCTGCGGCGGCAGCGCGTCGGGGGTGGCGGCATCGAGCGCGTCCACGTCGGCCTGCGCGCCGAACAGCTGCGCCAGCGCCATCACGTCGGCGCGGGTGGCGGTCTCGTCCAGGCTGATACCCAGCGCGGTGCTGTCGATCGCGCGCAGGTTGATGCCGGCCGCACGCGCCTTGGCATGGATGGCCTCGGCGTCGACGCCGGTGACGTGCAGGGTGTCGAAGAAGCGCTCGCCGACGGCGACGCCGGCGCCGCGCAGCGCCGCGGCCAGGATCGCGGCCAGGCGGTGGGTGCGGCGGGCGATGCGCACCAGGCCCTCGGGGCCGTGGTAGACCGCGTACATCGAGGCCATCACCGCCAGCAGCACCTGCGCGGTGCAGATGTTGGAGGTGGCCTTCTCGCGGCGGATGTGCTGCTCGCGGGTCTGCAGGGTGAGGCGGTAGGCGGGGTTGCCGGCGGCGTCGATCGACACGCCGATCAGGCGGCCCGGCATCGAGCGCTTGTAGGCGTCGCGGCAGGCCATGAACGCGGCGTGCGGGCCGCCGAAGCCGAACGGCACGCCGAAACGCTGCGAGTTGCCGACCACGATGTCCGCGCCCCATTCGCCGGGCGCGGCGATCAGCGTCAGCGCGAGCAGGTCGGTGGCGACGGCGACCAGGCCGCCTTGCGCGTGCACCGCGTCGGCCAGCGCCTTGTGGTCCCCGATGTGACCGAAACTATCGGGATACTGCAGCAGCACGCCGAAGCACTCGGCCTGCAGCGCTTCCTCCGGCGTGCCCACGCGCAGCACGATGCCCAGCGGCTCGGCGCGGGTGCGCAGCAGTTCCAGGGTCTGCGGGTGCACCGCGTCGTGCACGAAGAAGGTGTCGGACTTGGACTTGGCCGAGCGCTTGGCCAGGGTCATGGCCTCGGCCGCGGCAGTGGCTTCGTCCAGCAGCGAGGCGTTGGCGATCTCCATGCCGGTGAGGTCGGCGCACATGGTCTGGAAGTTGATCAGCGCTTCCATGCGGCCCTGCGAGATTTCCGCCTGATACGGGGTGTAGGCGGTGTACCAGGCCGGGTTCTCGAGGATGTTGCGCAGGATCACCTTCGGCGTGTGGGTGCCGTAGTAGCCCTGGCCGATGAAGCTGCGGAACACGGTGTTCTTGTCGGCGATGGCGCGGATCTTGGCCAGCGCCTCTTCCTCGGTGATGGCGTCGGGCAGCGCCAGCGCGGCCGGCGACTTGATGTTGCCGGGCACGATCGCGTCGGTCATCGCCTCCAGCGAGTCGTGGCCGACGGTGCGCAGCATGTGCGCGATCTCGGCGTCGTTCGGGCCGATGTGGCGCTCGATGAAGGCCGAATGGTGTTCGAGGTCGCGCAGCGAAGAGGTGTGAGACATGGCAGTCGTCCGGCTGAGGAAGGCACGAGGAGGCGGGGACGCGCGCAAGGCCATCGTCGGGCCGCAGCGGCGGGCACGATCGACGGGAAGCACGCGTCTTCCCAATGCCCCTCTGTCCTTTTGCCTGAGAGTTTGGAAGCGGCGGCTGGCGCTGCGCTTCGTGCCCCTTCGGCGCCGGGTTTGACCGGTCTCTCCAGAGTCTTGGTGCGGGTGGTATCGGGCCTGAGCGATTACGGGCGTTTGCGCCTTCGGCAGCGGGTCGCCCCGCTTCTCCCACCTTGCTGCACCGCGATTATAGCGTGGCCGGCGGCGCCCACGGCGGGCCGTTCGTCCCCACGCCAGGCTGAATGGGCAAGCCATGGTGGATGCGCGCAGGCGGCCGTCGCGCGTATCATGGCCGCACCCCTTTCTCTCACGCCCGTCCATGCCGGACGGCGTCGTCGCGTGTGCGCCCGTCCTGTGGCCGCCGCGGCCGGCTTTCAGGATGATGTCCCCATGACGCTCCCGTCCGTGTCCACACGCCGCATGGCCCTGTTGCTGGCCGGGCTGGCGATGTTCGGCCCGTTCTCCATCGATACCATCTTCCCGGCGTTCCCGCAGTTGGCGCAGCGCCTGCACGCCGATCCGGTGGCGATCCAGCAGACGGTGAGCGTGTACCTGCTGGCCTACGCGGTGATGGGCCTGGCGCACGGGCCGCTGTCCGACGCGCTGGGGCGGCGGCGGGTGATCGTCGCCGGCCTGATCGTGTTCATCCTGGCCTCGGCCGGCTGCGCGCTTTCGCGCGACCTGCCGACGCTGCTGACCTTCCGCGCGCTGCAGGGCATCTCGGCCGGGGTCGGCATGATCGTCGGCCGCGCGGTGATCCGCGACCTGTTCCACGGCGACGATGCGCAGCGGCTGATGAGCCAGGTGTCGATGCTGTTCGGCATCGCCCCGGCGATCGCGCCGATCATCGGCGGCTGGATCCTGGGCAGCGGCCGCGGCTGGCCGATGATCTTCTGGTTCCTGGTCGGCTTCTCCTCGCTGCTGCTGGTGGCGACCCTGCGCTGGATGCCGGAGACGCATCCGCCGCAGGCGCGCACGCCGCTGGCACCGCGCACGCTGCTGCGCGACTACATCGGCATCGCGCTCAATCCGCGCTTCCAGCGCCTGGCCGCGGCCGGCGCGTTCAATTTCGGCGGGGTGTTCCTGTACATCGCCTCGGCGCCGGTGTTCATGATCGATCTGCTGGGCAAGACCGAGCGCGACTTCGCCTGGCTGTTCCTGCCCACCATCGGCGGCATGACCCTGGGCGCGTTCCTGTCCGGGCGCATGGCCGGGCGGCTGGGGCCGATGCGCCAGGTGCGCTTCGGCTTCGTCTGCTGCGGCCTGTCGATGGCCGGCAACATCGCCTACACCGCGCTGGCGCCGGCCATCGCGCTGCCGTGGGCGGTGCTGCCGATCTTCTTCGCCGGCCTGGGCACCGCGCTGATCTTCCCGATCCTGGCGCTGGCGGTGCTGGACATGTATCCGCGCCAGCGTGGGCTGGCCTCGTCGCTGCAGGCCTTCACCCAGTTGATGGTCACCGTGCTGGTGGCCGGGGTGCTGTCGCCGCTGCTCAGCGGCCATGCGCTGCACCTGGCGCTGGGCTCGGGCGCGTTCTTCCTGCTGGGCTGGGGCTTCTGGCGCTGGGAGCGGCGCAGCGGCAAGCGCCTGCCGCGGCCGGACGCGCAGGTGCCGCGGCTGGAGCCGGCCGATCCGCTGTGAGCATGGCCGCGGTTGGGCTATCGTCGTCGGGTCATCGTTGAGGAAACCGCATGTCCATCCAGTCCAAGCAGCGCCGCGATCTGCGCAAGAAGCTGGCCGAGCGCCTGCGCCACCGCGCCGAGGGCGCCGCGCCGGCCGCGCCCATCGAACCGCACGCGGAGCTGCGCGACCAGCAGCGCACCCTGCTTGCCGGCATCGTGCGCCGTGACGGCGAGTGGGTACTGGGCATGGACGGGCGCATCGCCGGGCAGAGCGAGAGCGCCGCGCAGGTGCTGTCGCTGATCATGCAGGCGGCGGAGCTGCACGAGCGCGCCGGCACGCCGGTGCGGCTGATGTACTCGGACGCGCTGAAGGACGCCGCGCATGCCGATGCGCAGGCGCAGGGCCTGAGCTTCGAAGAGTTCAAGACGCGCCACGCCCAGGTCATGCGCCGCGACGACGGCGGCGCGGCGGCGCCGGCCTGAGGCCATGGGCCAGAGCGCCGCCCAGGCTGCGCAGGAGGCCGTGTCGCTGGCGCGGGTGCGGCGCCGCGACGGCATCGCGCTGGTCCAGGCGCACCGCGCCAGCGTCGCCCTGCATCACCCGTGGACCTATCCGTTCACCGACGTGCCTGGGTTCGAGGCCTGGTACGCGCAGACCCTGGACGGCAGCAACATCGCCTTGCTGGCGCGCGAACGCAGCACGGGCGCGCTCGCTGGCCTGTTCACCTTCAGCCAGGTGGTCGGCGGCTGTTTCCAGAGCGCCTACCTGGGCTACCACGCCATGGCCGGCTGCGAGGGCCGTGGGCTGATGACGCATGCGCTGCGCCTGTGCGTGGCCTACGCCTTCGCCGAACTGGGCCTGCACCGGGTGGAAGCCAACATCCAGCCGGACAATACCCGCTCGCTGGCCCTGGCGCAGCGCGCCGGCTTCCGCCGCGAAGGCTATTCGCCGCGCTACCTGCGCATCGGCGGGATCTGGCGCGACCACGAGCGCTGGGCGCGGCTGGCCGACGACTGATCCGCTAGCGGGACGCGTGGCTGCTCAGCGCTGGCGCGGTGGCGTCTTGGGCGCCGGCATGGGCGCGGATGCAGCGGGGGTGGCCGGACTGGCCTGTGCCGACGCCTGCGCCGCGGGATCCCATCCGCACATCCGCCCCTGGTTCTGCTGCTTGAGCCATTCCTGCATCGGCGCGAAGTATTCCAGCAGCGGGCCGGCGTCGATGCGCTCGCTGCCGGTCAGTTCCTTGAGCGTGGCCTGCCACGGCTGGCTGGCGCCGCGCTGCAGCATCGACCAGAACTTCTGCCCGGCTTCCTTGTTGCCGTAGAAGGTGCACTCGTACAGCGGGCCCTTGTAGCCGGCCGCATCGCACAGGCTCTTGTAGAACTGGAACTGCAGGATGTGCGAGAGGAAGTAGCGGGTATACGGCGTATTGGCCGGCACGTGGTACTTGGCGCCGGGGTCGAAGAAGTCCTCGCCGCGCGGTGTGGCCGGCGCCACGCCCTGGTACTTGGCCTTCAGCTCCCACCAGGCCTGGTTGTAGCGGTCCGGGGCGATCGAGCCGTCGAACACGCCCCAGCGCCAGCGGTCGATCATCAGCCCGAACGGCAGGAACGCCACCTTGCTCAGGGCCATGCGCATCTGTGCGTTGATCAGTGCCTCGCGGCCGACCTGCGGCGCGTCGACCAGGCCGATCGAATGCAGGTACTGCGGGGTCATCGCCAGCACCACGGTGTCGCCGATGGCTTCGTGGAAACCGTCGTTGGCGCCGCCCTGGAACAGGGGCGGCAGCGGGTTGTAGGCCAGGTCGTAATAGAGGTGGCCGAGCTCGTGGTAGATGGTGGTGAAGTCCTCTTCGTTCGGCTTGACGCACATCTTGGTGCGCACGTCGCCGGCCATGTCCATGTCCCAGGCGCTGGCGTGGCAGACCACGTCGCGGTCCAGTGGCTTGATGAACTGGCTGCGCGTCCAGTAGCTGTCCGGCAGCTTGGGCATCGCCAGCGAGGTGTAGAAGTCCTGCGCGCGCTCGGTCATCTGTCGCGCGCTGAGCAACTGCGCCTCGCGCTGCGCCATGAACCGCGCCTCCGCCGAGGTATCGCCGTTGCGCCGCGCCAGCGCCGCACTGAGGTCGCCCTGGTACTGCCGTTCCAGCGCGTCGGTGATGTCCAGACTGCCGGCGCCGGGATAGGGCTGCAGCAGGTCCCACAGGTTGCTCCAGTCCTGCTGCCACATGTTGCCGAGCAGATGCGCCGGCAGCAGGCCGCCGGCCACCTCGCCCTTGTCCTTGCCGTATTCGGCGTCGAGCTTGCCGCGCGCGTAGCAATGCAGCTGTTCGTACAGCGGCTTGACCTGGGTCCACAGCCGGTCGGTCTCGGCGGCGAGCTGCGCGGGCGGCATGTCGTAGCCGCTGCGCCACAGCGCGCCGGTGTCGGCATAGCCCATGTCGCGCGCGCCCTCGTTGACCAGTTCGACGAAGCGCTGGTAGTCCTTGCGCATCGGTTGCACGGCGGCGTGCCAGCCCTGCCAGGCATCCAGTTGCTGGTCGTAGTCGCGGCTGCGGCGCAGCACGTCCTCCAGTTCGCCCAACTGCCGGCAGCGCCGCGCATCGCCCTCGCCGGTGCAGTAGGACGCGGCGCCGTAGGCGCCCTCCATCTTCGTCGCCAGCGCGGCCAGTTCGGCCAGCCGCGCCGGATCGCGCGGCGCCGGCATCGCGGTCATCTGTTGCAGCAGGCGCAGCGCGCGGGCGCTGTCGGCCGACATCGGCTTGCCATCGTAGCGCCGCGCCTGCGCGATCCAGCCGTTGAGCGTGGTCAGCCAGCGCGCATTGGCCTTGGCCGCCAGCCGCTCGCTGTCGCCGTTGATGTAGGTGGCCGACAGCCACTGCGCCGCGGTCAGTTCCGGCAGCAGCGCGCGGTACTCCTCGTTGATGCGGGCGACGAACTGGTCGGCGCTTTCGCCCTCGGGCTGCGCTGCGGCCGGGGCGGCGGTCTCGGCCGCGGGTTCCTTGCGGCAGGCGGACAGCGTCAGCAGGCTCGCGCCGAGGCACAGCGCGAGCAGCGGAGAGTGGTGGTTCACGGCGAATCCTTGCAGGGCGATTGCCCGGAAGGCTAGTGGCCCGCCCGCACCGCCGCAAGTTCGAGCGGCGCGCCCTTGGCCGCGCCGCCATGTCCGATCACGCCAGGGCGGCGCGTGGACGCTCGGTCATTGCGGCTTGGCGCACTGCGCGAACAGGTCGCGCGATCGGTCGTAGACGCCGGTCCTGACCTGCATCAAGCCCAGCACCGACGGGAACAGGTTGTCCTGGTCGGCGTACTTGCGCGACCGCGCCTGCAGGCAGGTCAGGTCCAGGCCGCGCGCGCTGGCGAAGCCCGGCGAGAACCACATCACCATCGGCACGTGGGTCTGCTCCTGCGGCGCGATCGCGTAGGGCACGCCGTGCAGGTACAGGCCCTTCTCGCCCAGCGACTCGCCGTGGTCGGAGAGGTAGATCATCGCCGTGTCGTAGTCGGGCATCGCCTGCAGCGTGTCGATGGTGCGCGCCAGCAGGTGATCGGTGTACAGCAGGGTGTTGTCGTAGGCGTTGGTGATCAGTTCGCGGCTGCAGTTGCCCAGGTCGGCGGTGTCGCAGGTCGGGGTGAAGCGGCGGAACGCGGCCGGGTAGCGCTCGAAGTAGCTGGGGCCGTGGCTGCCGAGCTGATGCAGCACCACCACGCGGTCGCCGGGCTTGGCGCGCACCTGCGCGGCCAGGTCCTGCAGCAGGATCTCGTCCATGCAGCGGCCGTCCCTGCACAGCTGCGGATCCTTGGCATCGTCCAGGTGCTGGATCTGCAGGCCATCGCACACGCCCTTGCAGCCGGACTGGTTGTCGCGCCACAGCGTGGCGATGCCGGCGTGCTCGAGCACGTGCAGCAGCGACTGGTGCTTGCGGATGTTGCTCTCGTTGTAGTCGTGGCGGCCGAACGGCGAGAACATGCACGGCACCGAGACCTCGGTGCTGGTGCCGCAGGAGTGCATGTCGGGGAAATTGATCACGTCGCGCTTGGCCAGCTCCGGCGTGGTCTGCCGCGCATAGCCGTTGAGGCCCCAGTTCTGCGCGCGGGCGGTCTCGCCCAGCACCACCACCAGCAGCCGCGGCTTGCTGCCCGGCGCGCGCGCGGTGGCCTTGGCGTCGTGTTCCAGCGGCAGTTTCGGCGCCTTGCGCGTGGGGCTGTCGGACTTGAAGTTCTGCCGCAGCGCGACCAGGTAGTTGATCGGCGTGGCCAGGTAGCGGATCTCGCGATGGTTGCGCATCATCGCCGACAGGTCCTGGAACGAGAGCATCGCGGCGATGCCGCCCAGCGCCAGCATGCCGACCAGGAAACCGGCGCGGATCGCCAGCGCCTTCAGCGGCGAACGCCGGATCAGCCGTACCCGCCACAGCACCAGGATCGGCAGCACCGCGTAGAACAGCAGCGGCGCGATCAGCGCCGGGGTCATCAGCTCCCGCGATTCCTTGTGGTCGGTGGCCAGCACGTTGCGCAGCATGTCCGCGTCCAGGTAGACGCTGTAGCTGTTCATGTAGTGCGCGGCGAACGCGGTGGTGATCAGCAGCACCGTCAGCACCGGCTTGGCGATGCCGCGCCACAGCAGCAGGCCGAGCAGCAGGCCGTGCACCGCCAGCAGCAGCAGGAACAGCGACAGCGCCAGCTTCACGTCGCCGGCGTGGCCGCTCATCGCGCTGCGCCAGAACATGCCGTTGCAGGCCAGCGCGAAGAACGCGCTGGCGGCCAGCGCCAGCATCTCGTTGCTCAACTGCGGGCGCCAGGCCCACCAGCGGGCGCGGGAGGCGGTGGACGGCGAGGGCGGGGCGACGGGATGGCTCATGCGGCGGAATCGTTGGTGATGGAGAGGCGCCGGTCGGCCTGCGACGCCATCGCGTCCGGCCACAGCATCGCCCGGTACAGGCCCAGTGCCACGCCCCAGCACAGGGCCAGCGTCCACAGGTCGTGCGACATGAAATGCGCGCCGCGCAGCTGTTGGCCGAGACCGAACAGCAAGCCTCCCCCGAGGCCGATCGCCAGTGCTGGCCAGCGCCAGGCCGGCTTGAGCGCCAGCGCGACGAAGTACAGCCCCACCCAGGCATAGCCGGCACTGGAATGACCGGCGGGGAAGCATACCCCGCGCGGCATGCCCGCCGGGCGGGTCTCGAACAGGCCCACGAAGATCCGCTCGCCGCCGTAGCGGGTCAGGTCCCAGGGGCAGTCCATGTGGGTCACCGACTTCAGCAGCGACACCACCCCGGTGCTCAGCCCCACCGCCAGCAACAGGTACAGCAACGGCAGACGGTAGCGGCGGCCATCGGGACGGCGCCACGCCCACACCGCCAGCGCGGCGGTCACCGCCCACGCCGCGGCGCTGAGCATCTTGCCGTCGTGGTGGATCAGGCTACGGGTCAGCGCCGCATCCTTCAGCGCCCATTGCCCGCCTTCCCAGCGATACAGCAGGTCGGCGATCCAGAAATCGCCACCCAGGCCCATCAGCACCGTGCTGGCCAGCAGCACCAGCGTCAGCGGCACCCACAGGTGGGAGAGATAGAAGTACCGGCGTGCGCCGAGGGAGGGCGCCGCCGCAGCGGACAATCGCAGGGGCGTACTGAGCATGGTCGACGAAGGCGGCCAGGGGCGGCGGGAAAGTGGGGGCATGGTCGGGTTGCAGGTGTCGGATAGCTGTCGGAACTGCGGGATGGGAGGGCCGAGGCTTCAGCAAAGGTTGCGCACGGCCGCGGTCATGCAAGCGCCGGGCCACCGGCGTCTGGAGGTGGGAAGGGGTTCGGGAGCGGGGCGGTCGGGCCTCGGCGGTGGCGTGCGGGGAGGGCAGCCTGAGACCGTCGTGTTGGGATCCTTTCCAGGTTTTGTCGAGATTCGATCAAGACGCGCCGCCGTTCTGACGGCGTTCCGACACGCTTCCGCTAGCATGGGCGGGTCCGTCCCCCGAATTCGAGCGCCCCCATGCGGCTGCTGGTCATAGAAGACAACCGGAACCTGGTCGCCAACCTGTTCGACTACTTCGAGGTGCGCGGCCACACCCTGGATGCGGCACCGGATGGCGTCACCGGGCTGCACCTGGCCACCACCCAGCGCTACGACGCGCTGATCCTGGACTGGATGCTGCCGCGGCTGGACGGGCAGCAGGTGCTGCGCGCGTTGCGCGAGGAACACCACGCCGACGTGCCGGTAATCATGCTGACCGCGCGCGACGAGTTGCCGGACAAGATCGCCGGCTTCCGCGCCGGCGCCGACGACTACCTGACCAAGCCGTTCGCGCTGCCGGAGCTGGAAGTGCGGCTGGAGGCGCTGCTGGTGCGCGCCAGCGGCCGCGGCCGCAGCAAGCTGCTGCGGGTGGGCGACCTGCAACTGGACCTGTCCACGCTGGAGGTGACCCGCGGCGGGCGCACCCTGCACCTGTACCCGGCCTGCCGCAAGCTGCTGGAGGTGCTGATGCAGGCCAGCCCGGCCGCGGTCACCCGCGACCGCCTGGAGCAGGCGCTGTGGGGCGACGAGCCGCCTGACGGCGACATGTTGCGCTCGCACATTTACGACCTGCGCCGCAGCGTCGACGGCCCGTTCGCGGCCAAGCTGATCCACACCCTGCCGCGCATCGGCTACCGCCTGGCGGTGGTCGGCCCCCACGAGGGCGAGCATGCCGACTAGGGCCGGGCTGCGGCAGCGGCTGACCCTGTGGCTGGTAGGCTACGCGGCGCTGCTGTCGCTGGCGGTGTTCGTGCATGGCTACATCGTCAACGACCAGGCCGAGCAGCTCACCTGGCGCTCGCTGCTGACCTCCGAGCTGGACCACTTCCTGGCGCGCAGCGCGGCCGACCCGGAGTACCGCTGGATCGACACCCGCACGGTGAGCCTGTACGGCGACGAGGGCGGCGCGCCGCTGCCGCCGGCGGTGGCGGCACTGGGTCCCGGCCTGCACGACGAAGTGCAGCTGGAAGGCAGCGAGAAGGTGGTGCTGGTGCAGGACGTGCGCGGGCGCCGCCTGGCGCTGGCGCTGGACATCACCGAACTGCACGACCACGAGGACAATCTGGCGCTGTGGATGCTGGTGTCCAACGCGGTGGCGGTGCTGCTGCTCGGCGCCCTGGTGGCCTGGGGCATGGGCCGGGTGGTGCAGCCGTTGATCGACATGGCCCAGCGCATCGGCAGCCTGCGGCCGGACCGGCCCGGGCAGCGCATCGAGGTGCATCCGCGCGCCAGCGCCGAGCAGGTGGTGATCGCCGAGGCGCTGAACGACTACCTGGCGCGCAACGACCTGTTCGTGGAGCGCGAGCGCGCCTTCATCGACAGCACCAGCCACGAACTGCGCACCCCGGTGGCGGTGATCGGCGGCGCCGCCGAACTGGCGCTGGAGCAGCACGACGTGCCGCCCAGCGTACGCAACCAGTTGCTGCGCATCCGCCGCACCGCCAGCGGCGTGGGCCAGTTGATCTCGCTGCTGCTGGTGCTGGCCAAGGATCCGGCGCGGCTGGCGCGCGGCAACGACCTGGTGCGGCTGGACCAGTTGCTGCCGGAGATCGTCGAGGATCACCGCCACCTGTGCGCGGACAAGCGCCTGGAACTGGTGCTGGCGCCGCTGCCGCCGTGCGAGGTGCTGACCCCGCTGGCGATCGTGCAGGTGGCCATCGGCAACCTGCTGCGCAACGCCATCGAGAACAGCGACAAGGGCCGGATCGAGATCACCATGCCGGCGCCGGGCGTGGTCTGCATCGACGATCCCGGCCACGGCATGAGCCCGGAAGAGATCAGCGCGATCTACATGCGCATGGCGCGCGGCGGCGGCAGCCGCGAGGGCAGCGGCATCGGCCTGGACCTGATCGCGCGGTTGTGCGAGCACCTGGGCTGGGCGTTGCACCTGGATTCGCTGGCCGGCAGCGGCACCCGCGCGACCTTGGACCTGAGCAGCGCCTTGAAGCACCAGGGCGCGGCGTCGCCGTCGCCCGCGCCCTAGGAAAGAACGCTAGGCCTGCGCCGGCAATAGCCCGCGTTGCGCCAGCCAGGCACGCGCGTCGTCGGCGTCCTGTTCGAACCAGGCGCGGGTGGAGCCCAGCCGGTAGGTGTAGCCCCAGGCGTCCATGTCCGCCATCAGCCGTGCGCGGCCGACGCCGGGCAGCGCATCGGCCAGCACGATCTGCAGGTAGCAGGTGGCGTCTTCCTCTTCCACCGAGTCGGTGGCATCGGTATGCACCTGCGCGCGCCGCTGCGGCGGCAGCACGATCAGGTGACAGGCTTCGTGCAGCAGCGAATGCACCGGCGTGTCGTCGCGCACGTAGACGTCGCTGGCGATCACCCCGGCCTCCGGTTCGCCCCAGTAGCTGCCGGGAATGGCGGCACCGTCGGCCACGCGGTGCAGGGCCAGCCCGTAGCCGGCCAGCAGCGCGCGCGGCGCGTCCAGACCGATGGCGCCCACGGTCAGGACCTGGGCGGCGGCAGCGGGAAGGGCGGCGTGGGTCTGCATCGTCTGAACGTCGTTGGGAGGGAAGGGCGCGGCGGCGCGCCCGATCGCGGCAGGCACGGCCCGTCGCGGCGCCGGCCTGGACCGGCACGTCAGCCGCGGCACGGGCCACGGCCGACGCGCGGCCTCAGGGCGTGGGCCCTTCCGGCAGGGCGACGGAGATGTCGAGCACGTCGTGCTCGCCGTCCTTGACCAGGTCCACCTTGACCGCGTCGGCGTCGATGTTGACGTACTTCTTGATCACTTCCAGCAGCTCGCGCTGCAGCAGCGGCAGGTAGTCCGGGCCGCCGCGCTGGCTGCGTTCCTGCGCGATGATGATCTGCAGGCGGTTCTTCGCGGTCTCGGCGGTGTTCTTCTTGGTCTTGAGGAAATCGAATAGTCCCATGCTCACCCTCCGAACAACTTGGTGAAGAAGCCCTTCTTCTCCACGGAGATGAAACGCATCGGACGTTCCTCGCCGAGGATGCGCGCCACGGCGTCCTCGTAGGCCTGGCCGGCCGGGGATTCGCCGTCCAGGATCACCGGCTCGCCCTTGTTGGAGGCGTTGAGCACGTCGCCGGACTCGGGGATCACGCCGATCGCCTTCAGGCCGAGCACTTCCTCCACGTCGGTGATGCTCAGCATCTCGCCGGTTTCCACGCGCGCCGGGCTGTAGCGGGTCAACAGCAGGAACGCGGGCAGGCTCTTGCCGCTCTCGGCCTTGTGGGTCTTGGAGTCGAGCAGGCCGAGGATGCGGTCGGAGTCGCGCACCGAGGACACTTCCGGATTGACCACCACCACCGCGCGGTCGGCGAAGTACATCGCCAGGAACGCGCCCTTCTCGATGCCGGCCGGCGAGTCGCAGACGATGTAGTCGAAGCCGTCGGCGGCCAGGTCCTTGAGTACCTTCTCCACGCCTTCCTGGGTCAGCGCGTCCTTGTCGCGGGTCTGCGAGGCGGCCAGCACGAACAGGTTGTCGAAGCGCTTGTCCTTGATCAGCGCCTGCTTCAGCGTGGCTTCGTTGTGCACCACGTTGACGAAGTCGTACACCACGCGGCGCTCGCAGCCCATGATCAGGTCGAGGTTGCGCAGGCCCACGTCGAAGTCGATCACGGCGACCTTCTTGCCGCGTCGCGCCAGCCCGCAGGCCAGGCTCGCGCTGGTGGTGGTCTTGCCGACGCCGCCCTTGCCGGAGGTGACAACGATAATTTCAGCCAAAGGACTATCTCCTGATACGTTCGTGTTGGGGCCGCGTCAGTCTTGCGCGGCGATCTTGATCTGGTCCTGCTCCAGCCAGACCTGGACGGCCTTGCCACGCAGTTCCTTGGGAATATCGTCCAGCACCTTGTAGTGGCCGGCAATGGCGACCAGTTCGGCGTGGAAGTCGCGGCAGAAGATCCGCGCCTCGGTGTTGCCCTGGGCACCGGCCAGCGCGCGACCGCGCAAGGTGCCGTAGATGTGGATGCTGCCGTCGGAGATCACCTCGGCGCCGGCGCCGACGGTGGCCATCACGGTCAGGTCGCAATTCTCCGCATACAGCTGCTGCCCGGAGCGCACCGCGTTCTTCTGCATGCGCCCGGGTTGCGGCCGCGCCGCCGGAGCGGGCGGCGGCGGAGGCGGCGGCGGCGGCGAGACCGGCGCCGGCGCGGCGGCGGGGGCGCCACCATCGAAACGCTCGTACTGCGCACGGAACTTGGCCAGCAGCGGCAGGCCCAGCGTCACCGACAGTTCCTCGATCTCGCGGGTGCCGTAGGCCAGCGCCACCGGCAGCACGCCGGCGTCGCGCAGGCCGTCCAGCAGCGCCTGCGCGGTGGCCGTGTCCGGGGTCTGCGCCAGGCCGCCGAAATCGATGATCACCGCCGCACGGCCGAACAGCTTGGGCGCGCGCTGCACGCGCTCGCGCATCTCCTGGCTCAGCCGCGCCACGTCCAGCGTGCGCACGCGCAGGTTGGCGATGCCGACCTGGCCGATCTTCAGTTCGCCGGCCTGCTCGAAATCCAGATTCACCGACGACACGCTCAGGTCCCGGTCGGGCGCTGCGCCCGCTGCAGACGATGGGCATGGCCGGCCCAAGGCAGCTCGGGCAGGGTGTCGCCGTAGGTTTCGCGCACCCAGGCGTAACTGCACAGATCCTTCAACAGCATGCTCGCACGCACCTCCACTTCGTTCATCGTGTTCTGGCCCACTTCGCGGAAGCCGAAGCTGCCATGGAACAGCAGCGCCGCATCGGCGCCGTGATCCAGAAAAACCTCGCACGCCAGTTGCGGGTAGCGCAACTCGGCATAGCTCTGCACGTCGGCGTAGAACGCCCGGCCGACGCCACCGCCGCGGCGGCGGCTGGCCACCACGATGCGGTCGATATAGAAAAACTGCGGATAGCGCTCGCGGAACCAGGCGAAATTGCTGCTGTCGTGGTCGCTGTCGCTGCCGAAGCCGACCAGGAAGCCGGCCAGGTTGCCGTCGCGCTCGGCGACGCGGAAGTACTCTGCGGTTTCGTAGAAGCGGTGCAGCTTGGCCGAATCCAGCGGCAGGATCGCCAGTCCGGCGTTGTTGTTCAGGGCCAGGACCGAATCGAGCTCGTGCTCGCGCACGTCGCGGATGACGATCGACATTGAGACTCCATTGCTGATGCGCGCGCGGCCCCGTGCGGGCCGCCGGGCCGGATTATCGCACGCGCGACCCGGGGCGGCGAGCCGCGCCGGCATGACTTCCGTGGGGGTGCAATGCGCGCCGTTCATCCTAAGATGGCTGCATGTTGGGATATCTCAGCCATACCCGCGTTCTGCGCTATGCCGGCCTGTTCACCTGGGCCGTCATCTGCATGCCGTTGCTGTACCTGTACTGGGAGCCGGTCGAGGAATCGGGACGGATGCCCAGCGGCGAGGTGTGGCTGCTGCTGACCAGCTACCTGGGCTTCGGCGTGGTCTATTTCCTGCTGACCCGGCGCCTGCACAGCGGCGACGGCGTGCGCTGGTACGACCGCGGCATGCTGGTGCTGCTGACCATCTGCGCGCTGGCGGTCGGCTATCTGCACCGGTCGGGGCTGGGCAGCATCCTGATGATGGTGGCGGCGGGGGTGATCCCCTGGCTGCTACCGGTGCGTGCCGGCGTGGCCTGGCTGCTGCTGAGCCAGCTGGCGGTGCTGCCGGTGTACCTGACCATCGGCTTCCCGCCGTTCGAGGCGCTGATGCAGTCGCTGCTGTACGGCGGCTTTTCCATGTTCATCTTCGTCACCAGCCTGGTCGCGCGGCAGCAGACCCAGGCGCGGGAGGAGCAGCGCCAGCTCAACGCCGAGCTGCGCGCCACCCGCGCGCTGCTGGCCGAGAGCGCCCGGGTCAACGAGCGCACGCGCATCTCGCGCGAACTGCACGACCTGCTCGGCCACCACTTGACCGCGCTGAGCCTGAACCTGGAAGTGGCCGGCCACATCACCGAGGGCCGCGCCCAGGAGCACGTGCAGCAGGCGCATACCCTGGCCAAGCTGCTGCTGACCGACGTGCGCGAGGCGGTCAGCCAGCTGCGCGACAGCGGCGCGATCGACCTGGCGGCGGCGTTGCGGCCGCTGGCAGAGCGGGTGCCGTCGCTGCAGATCCATCTGCAGGTGGAGGAGCCGCTGACCGTGGAGGATCCCGAGCGCGCGCATGTGTTGCTGCGCTGCACCCAGGAGATCATCACCAACGCGGTGCGCCACGCCCAGGCCGACAATCTGTGGATCGAAGTGCGCCGCGACGGCCCGCAGGTGGTGATCCAGGCGCGCGACGATGGCCGCGGTTGCGAGACCCTGGCCCCCGGCAACGGCCTGCGCGGCATGCGCGAGCGCCTGAGCCAGTACGGCGGCAGCCTGGACGTGACCGCCGCGCCCGGCGCGGGCTTCCGCCTGCGCGCCGCGGTCCCCGGCGCCGCCACCCTGCTGCCGCCCGCCGTTCCCCAAGGAGTGTTGTGATGATCCGTGTTTGCCTGGTCGACGATCAAACCCTGGTGCGGCAGGGCATCCGCTCGCTGCTGGCGCTGGACGGCGGCATCGAGGTGGTGGCCGAGGCCAGCGACGGCCGCCAGGCGGTGGAGCTGATCCCGCAGGTGCTGCCCGACGTGGTGCTGATGGACATGCGCATGCCCTCGATGTCCGGGCTGGAGGCGCTGCAGGTGCTGTCGCGGGCCGCGGCGTTGCCGCCGACCATCATCCTGACCACCTTCGACGACGACCAACTGGTGCTGGCCGGGCTCAAGGCCGGGGCCAAGGGCTATCTGCTCAAGGACGTGTCGCTGGAACAACTGGTCGGCGCGATCCGTACCGTGGCCGCCGGCGGCTCGCTGGTGCAGCCGGCGGTGACCCAGCGCCTGCTCTCGGGCCTGGAGCACATGCGCAACGATTTCGTCAGCCTGGACCGGCCCGACCCGCTGACCGACCGCGAGACCGAGATCCTGCGGCTGATGGCCAGCGGCTTCTCCAACAAGGAGATCGCCAATTCGCTGGGCGTGGCCGAGGGCACGATCAAGAACCATGTCTCCAACATTCTCTCCAAGCTCGGCGTGCGCGACCGCACGCGGGCGGTGCTGAAGGCGTTCGAGCTGCAGCTGGTCTGACGGACCGGAGGCCCGGCCCGGCGCTGCAGGTGGTCTGAACGAGACAGGATGACGGCCCGCGCAGGCCGGGAACGCGCACGTCGGGCCGGTCCGGTGCCGCCGGGTGCCATGCACTAGATGCCGCCATAAGCAGAGCGAGCTTGTCCCGCGCAGGCAAGTGGTCTGGCCTGGGTCACGCACGCTTCCGGCGCGTCCACCGGGCCGACGGCGCCGCCGTTGCTCGCTTCGATGCGGCCGGAGACCGGGCGCGCAGGTCTGTCCGGTGCCGCTGCCGGGACAATGGTCTGGTCGCCTGCGGTGCCGTTCCGGCGGCCGTCGCCGGCACCGCGCAAGCCCGTTGCGGCACGGGGCGAAGCGGCATTCCGTGATGTGCTGACCACGGACAGCGAAGCCTGCTAGGATGGGCGCTTCGCTTCATCAACCCGGCCGTGGGATCGGCCCCGGAGACCTCCTGAATGACCCGTATTATCGAGTTCCTGATCGCCCTGGGGATCGTGGCTGGCCTGTTCGTCATTGTCGGCGTGGTGCTGCCCTCGGAGCGTCACATGTCCGAAAGCGTCGAGACCAATCGGCGCATGACCATCGTCTATGACACGGTCAACAGCCTGCGTCGGTTCAAGGACTGGAACCCCCTGGTGCTGCGCGACCCGCGCATCGAGCTGAAGCTCTCCGGCCCGGAATCCGGCGTCGGCGCGCGTCTGGACTACAGCTCCAAGGAGGGCTACATCGGCAAGGGTAGCTGGACCATCACCTCGACCGAGAAGAACAAGGACGTGGTCATCGCCATCGAGGACGAGACCAAGGGCAAGGACAAGACCACGACCTTCAAGCTCGAGCCGACCGGCAAGAACGGCCGCAACGTGAAGATCACCCAGGACTACTCCGTCAAGTACGGGTGGGACCTGCTGGGTCGTTACGCCGGCCTGTACGTCAGCCGCCATGTCGGCGACGACATCAAGCTGGGCCTGTCGCGCCTGAGCAACGTGCTGGCCACCGTGCCGAACGTGGACTACCGCTCCGACGACACCCCGCTGAAGGACCTGAAGGTCGTCGACGTCCCGGCCGAGGACCTGCTGGTGGTCAACGCCGGCAACATCGACCGCGACAACGACTCCATCAAGAAGTCCATCAAGGACAACCAGGAGTGGATCAAGCGGGTGATGGACGCCAACGGCCTGGAAGCGGCCGGTCCGGTGCGCATTGTCACGACCGACTTCGGCGCCGACAAGTACGCCTTCGACGTCGCCCAGCCGGTGCGCAAGCGTGCCGGTGGCGCGCCGAAGGACGACGCCAAGAAGGATGAGAAGACGGACGCCAAGAAGGACGACGCGGCTGCCGCGCCGGTCGATGCCACCCCGGTTGCCGCTTCCGGCGAGCCGCTGAAGGTGACCATCCCGCAGGGTGCCCCGGTGACCTACCTGCGGACCGAAGCGCACCGCTCCGCCTTCGCCAGCTACACCGGCCACATGGCGGGTCTGGATGCGGCGCGCAATGCGCTGCGTGCCTGGGCCGCGACCAGCGGCTACGACGTGACCGACCGTCCGTACGAAGCCTGGAAGGGCGGCGTGGACAAGGCGTTCACGCCGGAAGGCACCTACGACATCTACTGGGCGATCAAGTAAGTCCTGCCCTGGTGGTCGAGTGAACCGGAACGCGCCGCATCTTGCGGCGCGTTCTGTTTATGGGGGACGGCAAACGCTGCCGCGCTCCCGGAGGGAACGCACATGCTGACGTTCGATCGCCGTACGCGCGGGCCGTTCTGGCTGTGCAGCGCCGGCGCGCTGCTCGCGGCCGTGGCCATCGGCCTGTCCGCCTATGCCTCGCACGGCGTGGCCGAGCCCGTGGCGCAATCGCACCTGCAGACCGCGGCGCTGTACGCCTTCGGCCACGGCGTGGCGCTGGCGGCGCTGGGCCGCCGCAGCGAGCGCCTGCTCAGCCGCAGCGCGTTGTGTCTGTTGCTGCTCGGCACCGTGCTGTTTTCCGGCAGCCTGGCCGGCAACGCGCTGGCGCAGTGGCCGACCCGGCTGGCGCCGATCGGCGGCACCACGCTGATGCTGGGCTGGCTGCTGTGGGCGGTGGATGCGCTGCGGCGCTGAGTGTCGTCGCGTAGCGCAGTACAAAAAGTGGGTGAAGCGTAGCCGCGAGCGCACCAGGTAAAGGTGTCGTCATGCGCTGCAATGCGCACGTGCCCTGGCGCGTCGCCTGGGCGGGCAGGCGCGGTCGTGCCCGTGGTGGTGGTCGGGGCGCGCGCACGTTGCTGAGGGTACGCGGAACAGCGTGCCGTCGGCTCAGTCCTGGCGGTGCTCCGCCGGAACGCGCTGCTCCTGCCGCAGCCAGCGGTGGTACTGGAAGGTGCCCCGCGCTGCGCTCAGATAGGCCAACGTGACCAGCACGGCGATGCCCAGGCCATCGGCGTTGCCAGCGACGAGATGGCTGATGCGTGCGAGAACGTAGGAGGCGAGCAGCAGGCATGCGGCAATGCGGCTCTTGCGGTAGGTGCCGTACGCAAGCGCCGCTACCAGCAGCATGCTGGTGCAGTGGATCAGCGCTTTGGCGGAATCGCCGGCAGCGATGGCGCGGATGCTCAGCAGGAGGTTGAGCGTGGTCATCAGGCCGCCGACGATCCAGCCGGCGGCGATCTTGCGCAGGATGGGAGAGGGCGCCTTCGCGGGATGCAGTGCGGTTTGTGGGCTCTGCGCCTGCGGCGTGGCATAGGGGTTTTCGGACATTGCGACCTCCTTGTGTCGATGAAAGATTCCTGACGGCGTGCGAGGCCGAAACGTCGTGGCGCACAGCGAGGGCAACGGGGGGCGCGTCCCCACGACCACCTGGACATCCGCACGCGGCTCAGTCGCTGCCGACCAGTTCCACCTGCGCCTTCAACCGCACCCACGCGTCCTGGCTGGGATCGTTGACCGTGACCTGCACGGTGTAGGTGCCGAGGGGGTCGCTGTCCTCGAAACGCAGTTGCACCGACAGCGGTGCCAGTTCCAGCAGGCCGGCGGCGGCCGGCGGGCCGCCCATGCCCAGTGGCCGCATCGGATCCTGCAGGGTGGTGCTGCCGTCGGGGCCGAGCACGCGCAGGCTCATCTGCGCATCGCAGGCGCCGCCGTTGTTGGGGCTGGGCGCGCAGCCGGAGTACAGCAGCGCCACACGCAGCAACTGGCCGCGATGCACGCGCGCGATCGTGCGCAGCTGCGGCGCATGCGCGGCCTCGGTCTGCCCCCACTCCTGCGCGAACGCGGCGAAGTCGGCGTCGTCGGCGATCTGCAGCGCGGCGGCGAAGGCCTTGTCGTGCCCGCGCTCGGCGTTGTCGGGCAGGGGCTGGCCCTGCCGGTCGTGCCATTGCGCGGCGGCGCAGGTGGGCAGCGCCAGGGCCAGAAGCGTCAATGCCCGCCAGGCGGCGGTGCCGGCGCGCGGCCGGCGTGTGTGGGAACGGATCATGCGCAAGCGGCCTCCTGCCAGCACCAGTGCCAGGGTTCGTAGACGATGCCATGCGGGTTGTCGCGCGGATAGCTCATCCGGTAGCCGAAGGCGCCGGCGTGCGCGCGCAGCCAGGCGAACGCGGGCGTGCGTTCGAAGCTTTCTTCCGCTGGCGGCTCGCCGGGCGTGCCGATATCCAGGGCGTGCCCGCTGTGGTGCTCGCTGAAGCCCGGTGCGGCATTGACCGCGAGGATCTGCTCCAGGGTCTGCCCGCGGGCGAATTTGCGCGCGAAGATGCCCACTTGATACGCGTGACTGCGATAGCCGGAGATCGCCTCCAGCACCACGCCATCGCGCGCGGCGGCACGGCGCAGCGCGTGCCAGGCGCGTGCCGCACTCGCGCTCAGCCACAGCGGGCGCCGGTAGCGGTCGGCGCCGGCCGCGTGCAGGGTGGCCGGTTCCGGCTGCAGCGGCAGGCCGCTGCGCCGTGCGTAGGCGTCGGCGGCCAGGCCCAACTGGTCCAGTTGCGCCTGCAGTGCGTGCAGCGGCAACCAGGCGTCGTCATCGCGCAGTGCGCCGCGTGCGGGCAGCGCGTCGAGCCGATCCAGTGCCGCTTCGATGCCGGGTTCGTGCATCAGCCGCGGCACCAGCGCGTGCAACCCGTGTGCGTTCGCGGTCGCCAGGTAGCGCCCGTCGTGCTTGCGCCGCAGCAGCCAGGTCGCCTGCGCGAGCTGGCGCGTGTCGGCATTGCTGCGGGCGCGCAGCCGCGCGGCCGGCAGCAGTTCGATGGTCTCGGTGTTGAGCAGCAGGTGGGGAATGGTGCGCATCGGCACAGGGTAGAGCCAAGCACCGCGGGCGGCCAGTCGCCGGGGTGCTCCTGCTGCACCGCGCGCGATGCGGCAGGCGCGGCTCAGAAGAACTCGTCGAGCAGTTGGTGGAACTGCAGTCGCTTGCGGTCCGGCGTGGCGATGCCGTACGCGGCGAAGAAGCGGTCGGCCAGCGCCGGGCCGAACTCGTCCAGGCAATTGGCCAGGATCGCCAGGTCCTGGTACGGATCGGCGATGCCGGCGCGGCCGAGATCGATCACGCCGACGACGCGGTCCGGCGCGTCGAGCAGGATGTTGTCCAGCGAATAGTCGCCGTGGCACAGCACGCGTTCGCTGGCCAGCGGCAGCAGCGCGGTCATCGCCTGCCACACTGCGTCCGCCGACCAGCCGGTACGCGCCGCGTCGAAGTCCTCGGTGTCGACCAGGCCCGCCTGCAGCCGGTGCTGCGCCGCGGCCAAGCGCAGCGGGTGGCTGGCATCGAACGGACAGGTGTCGATCGGCATGGCATGGAAGCGACGCAGGAACTGGCCCAGCGCCTGCACGATGCGATCGGCCTGCGCGGGTGCTTCCTGCAACCACTGGTAGGCGGTCTTGCCCGGCAGCGCTTCGCTCAGCAGCCAGGCGCCGGCGGCGTCGGCCTCGAAATGCAGTGCGCGCGGCACGCAGCCGGTTCCGCGCAGCCAGTGCAGCCGCGCGAACTCGTCCACCACGTCGTCGTGCGAGGCGCCGCTGCCGCGCTTGAGGTACAGATCCGGCGTGCCGGCACCGCCGAGCCGGTAGACCTGGGCGCCGGCTTCGCCGACCAGGTTGCGATGCCAGTGCAGTCCGTGCAGCCGCGCCGACAGCGTCGGCGGCAGCGCCGGAGCGGTGGCGGGAATCTCGCGGGGCGGGGTGTCGTCCATCGGGGCGATCCTCGAGGCGTCATATGGAGGGCGAAGCCGTCGCCGTCGTCGCGACGCACGCGGCTGGCGACGAGGACGAGCGTGGCTGGTGTTCCAGCATATCGTCTCGCATACGCCAGAACGCCCGACTTGGCGTCCTCGACGTACTGGACGCGTGCGAACCGCGAGAGCTTGCCGCACCGCGCGCAGCGTGTCGTGCCCTGTGTGGCCGGTCGCAACAGCGACGATGCGGCGACGCGTGTCGGACTCAGGCCAGGCGGCGGGCTGCGCGGGGTGTCCCTTCGCTGCCGGGCACCTGCGCCGAGAGCGTCTGCCATTCCTGCAGCACCTGCCTGGGCTGTTCGACGCTGAGCAGCAGCCAGCCGCCATCGTGCAGCGGTACGGCCAGCACGCGATCGCCGGTGATCAGGCAGAACGCCTTGTGCCCGTCGCGGGTCCGGAAGTGGCCCGCGTGGAAACCGGGGTAGCCGAAACCGAACAGCTTCAGTGCCGGCTTGAAGCCGGTGTGCTCGGACAGCGCGACCACGCGCGCGTCCTCCAGGCGCAGCGCGGGCAGCGGCACGCGCTTGGTCAGGAAGGTCGCCCGTATTTCCACCAGGCCGTCGTGCAACAGCACGCGCTGCCGCGCGAAGGTGGCGGTGCCGGCCACACCGATCAGAGCTAATAACCCGAAATGCCACCAGAGCGCACCGGGCCGTGCGGCGTGCAGCGCAAAGGTGCCGATCACCGCGGCCACGAGCAGCAGCGGCAGCCACAGCCACACGGCCAGGCCCAGCCGACGCGCCGGCGCCACCGGATACTGCCGTGCCGGCGAGGGCGACGTGGATCGCGGCCGGCTCATGGGATGGCTCCGTGGCTGGCGGGCAGGGCGCGCACCCAGGCGGTGACATCGCCGATCAAGGCCGGGTCGACGTGGCCGGGCATCGCGTACGCGGCCGGTCCGGGTGCATCGCGACGAGCGATACGCAGGTGGTTCACGGCGGGATCGCGGTGCTGGTCGGCTTCGACCGCGGCGAGGCCGCCGGCCTGCAGGCGATCCAGCAACGCGCCGGCGGCTGCTGCCAGCGCCGAGCGCGGGCGCAGCAGCGCCACCCGTGCAGGCGCGAGAACCCGATGCGGATGCATGTCAGAGCTCCCGCTTGAACATCATCAGCGGCTTGGTGCCCGGCAGCGCGAGGACGTTGACCAGTTCCCAGCCGAGCTTGCCGTGCTTGTTCAGGTCGGCCTGGAGTTCGTCCAGTTTCAGGCCCAGCATCAGCGTGGTCTTGGCCTCGACGGTGAGATATTCCCAGTGCTTGCTCATGATGTGCGTTCCTTGTCGTCGCCGGGCTTGGGCAGCCGGCCCGCCTTGCGCAGCGCGTCGCGCAACACGTATTCGATCTGCGCGTTGAGGCTGCGCAGTTCGTCGTCGGCCCAGCGCTGCGCCGCCGCCAGCACGTCGGCGTTGATGCGCAGCGGGTAGGCCTTCTTCTCGCTCATGACCGCTCCTGCCGCGCGGCGTCGCTGCGCCGCAGGTGCAGCAGCATCGACACGATCAGCGCGTTCACCGTCAGCAGCAGCGCGATCGCCACCGCATAGACGCCGGCGCGCTGGCCGCCGGTCCAGTACAGCGCCGCCGCGCCGATCAGGATCGCCAGGCCGATCAGCGCCCAGCGCAGGCCCAGCCCGCGCGCGCGGTCGTCGCCCTTGCCGCCGACCCAGGCAGCGATGACCAGGGCCGGCAGGCCGGAGAGGGCGAGCGCCAGCGGCGCGATGGCGTGCATGCTCATGGACACGTCAGTACAGCGAGCCGGCGTTGACGATCGGCTGGGTGCCGCGGTCCGAGCACAGCACGGTCAGCAGGTTGCTGACCATGTGCGCCTTGCGCTCCTCGTCCAGCTCGACCACGCCGTTCTTCTGCAGTTCGGCCAGGGCCATCTCGACCATGCCCACCGCACCGGCGACGATGCGCGTGCGCGCGGCGATCACCGCGTTGGCCTGCTGCCGCTGCAGCATCGCCTGGGCGATTTCCGGGGCGTAGGCGAGGTGGCTGATGCGCGCCTCGATGACGTCCACCCCGGCCTGGGTCAGGCGTTCGTCGAGGTGGCGCTTGAGCTGTTCGCTGATCTCGTTGGGGTGGCTGCGCAGCGAGATCTGCCCGTCCTCGTGCTGGTCGTAGGGATAGCTGGTGGCCATCGCGCGCAGCGCCGCCTCGGACTGGATGTGCACGAAGCTCTCGTAGTCGTCGACGTTGTAGACCGCCTCGGACGCGTCCATCACTTGCCACACGATCACCGCGGCGATCTCGATCGGACTGCCGTCCAGTTCGTTGACCTTGAGCCGGCCGCTCTCGAAGTTGCGCACGCGCTGGCTGACCTTGCGCTTGCTGAAGAAGGGGTTGTTCCAGCGCAGGCCAGGATCCTTGACCGTGCCCACGTAGCGGCCGAACAGGCTCAGCACCGCGGCCTGGTTCGGTTCCAGCGCGTACAGGCCGACCACCAGGAACAGCGCGACGGTCAGCACCGGGATCGCGACCAGCAGGGTCCACGGCATCGCCGATGGCTGCAGCACGCCGGTGGCGATGATCGCGCCGGCGCCGGCCACGAACACCAGGACCAGACCCACGATCATCGGAATGCCGGGCAGGGAGGAACGGGGCTGCTCTTTCATGGTGGACGTCCTTGGGTGGTTGGACGAAAAGATATCAAATTGATATCAGGTTGCAAGGGGTCGGGATGGGGGAATCGGGAATGGGGAATCGTGGAAGCGGGTTCATGGGGACGGGCGGGTCCAGGGGAGCCTTATGGATCTCCGCTTCCCGCCCGCGCGCGATATCCGCTTTTTGAGGATCGGTAGGGCGCTGAAGTCGCGAGGTATGAGGAAGGAGGTGCTGCGGTGGCAGCCCGGGTGTCGACTTGGCGGGCGTCGGCGGTGTGCATCTATCGGCCGCGTGCTGTCACGCCAGGGGCAGCAGACCCAGCGCTTTTACGAATCCCGAATCCCGATTCCCGATTCCCGGCCGCCGCAGGCGGCCACTCACCCGCCGAGGATCAGTACCGGCGTGCGGAAACCGTCGAGATGGTGGGTGCCGGTGGCGATGTCGTTGCGGTAGAGGCCGGGGATCTCGATCTGGCAGCGTTTGCCGATGCGCACGCCGGGGCCGATGTCCACCTGCCGGCCGAGGGTGGCCTGGGCGCCGATCTGCGCGTCGGCACCAAGCGTCACGCCGGCTTCGATCCACGCCGAGGCGCCGACCTTGACCGCCGATTCCAGCACCGCCGCTGCGCCGATCCAGGCATTGAAGCCGATGTCGCAGTGCGCATCGACGAGGGCGCCGGCGCCGATCGCGCAGTTCTCGCCGACGCGCGCGCTGGCCGCCACCTGCGCGCCGCGGCAGATCAGCGGCGGCATCTTGAAGCCGCGCGCCTTGAGTTCGCCCATCAGCTCCTGGCGGCGGAAGTTGAGGAACTGCGCGCCCCAGGCGACGAAGGCGGTGGCGCCGGTGTCGGCCAGCGCATGCAGGGCATCCAGGTCGAAGCGGTAGTCCTTGCCCTGTGCCACGTCCAGCGGGTGCAGCACGCAGTCCGGCGCCGCCTCCGCCCAGGCCGCGAGTGCCCAGCGCAGCAGCGCACCGCTGCCCACCACGTATTTTTCAGAGGACATGGCGGCCCTCCATGACGTCCATGTACCAGCGTTCGATCTGCATGTTGGCGTGCTCGTAGTCGCCGAGCACGGCGCGCGGGGCGCCGGCGCGCAGTCCCGACTGCACCTGTTCCATGATGTCGATGTCCTCGCGCAGCACCTTCTCGGCGCCGTGCAGATGTCCCAGCAGCACCGCGTCGGAACCCGGATAGCGATGCTTCTTGCGCGCGGTGACGTAGTAGACCAGCAGGTCGGTGCGCTGCGCCGACACCGGCTGGTGGTGCTCGATGATGAAGGAATAGCCACCCGAGCCCGAGGCGATGTGCAGGTTCGGGTACAGCAGCCAGTTCAGATACCAGTCGTCGGTGCCGAAGCGTTCGACGTGCGCGTGCCAGGGGTAGTGCGCCATCGCCAGCAGCGGTTCGTTGAGGCCGCCGCTGCTGAACTCACGCAGGCGCGCCAGGTGCGCCTCGCGCGAGGCGCTGCCCTCGGCGTGGTAGCGGCGCGCCTCGGCGATGCCGGCATCGTCCATCTGCACCTGGAACTTGACCTGCTGCGCCAGCGTGCGTGCATGCACGAAGCGCGGATGCAGCGCGTCGCGCAGGTTCTCGTAGGCCAGCTTCCAGTTGAAGTTGGCCTCGAAGGTCGCCACCAGCACTTCGTCGTCGAACTGCTCGGAGGCGGCGCGCAGCATTTCCAGCGCCTCCAGCGAGAACTGCGCCTCCAGCGGCATCGGCGTGGCCGACAGGTTCACGAACACCAGCTTGCCGATGCAGGCCACCGCGAAGCGGCGCAGCCGCAGGCAAGCACGCGCTTCCGGGGCCAGGCGGTAGGCATCGTCCTGGAAGGGAATGTTGTCCACGCCGCCATCGGCGCCGTAGCGCCAGCCGTGGTAGCTGCAGACCAGCGGGCGCACGCCCTGCGGTTGTTGCTGCAGCGGGTTCTGCCGGTGCAGGCACAGGTTGTCGAAGGCGCGCAGTTCGCCGTCGATGTTCTGCACCACCACGTCCACCCCGCACACCGAGCGGCGCACGAAGGCGTTGGGCTTGTCCAGCAGCATGCGCGGCGCCACGAACTGCCACAGCGGCATCATCAGTTGGGTGCGCTCGCGGGCGAACCAGGCCTCGTCGATGTACGCCTCGGCCGGCATCAGCGACTGCATGGACGCTCCCCGGCGGTGCGGCAGGGCGTGCCGTGGCGGTTTTCGGCGCTGCGTGCGTGCATGGCGACATCCCCAGTGACGCTGCAGAAGATAGCACTTCGCTGCGTGCCGGCGATGGCGCGGCCGCGCCGCTGCCGGCGCGGGGCGCCGGGCCGTTAGAATGGTGCCCCCTCTTCGCGCAGGCGCCGCCGCCATGGTCACTCTGGGAACCCCGTTGTCCGCTTCCGCCACCCGCGTGCTGCTGCTCGGCTCCGGCGAACTGGGCAAGGAAGTGGCGATCGAACTGCAGCGCTTCGGCGTGGAAGTGATCGCGGTCGACCGTTACGCCGATGCGCCGGCGATGCAGGTCGCGCACCGCAGCCACGTGGTCGACATGCTCGATGCGATGGCGCTGCGCGAGCTGATCGCGCGCGAGCAGCCGCACCTGATCGTGCCGGAGATCGAGGCGATCCATACCGAGACCCTGGTGGCGCTGGAGCGCGACCTCGGCCAGCGGGTGATTCCGACCGCGCGCGCGGCGCGGCTGACCATGGACCGCGAAGGCATCCGCCGCCTGGCCGCCGAGACCCTGGGCCTGCCGACGTCGCCGTATCGCTTCGTCGACACGCCAGAGGAGTACCGCGACGCGATCGCCGCGGTGGGCCTGCCGTGCGTGGTCAAGCCGGTGATGTCGTCCTCCGGCAAGGGCCAGAGCACCCTGCGCAGCGCCGCCGACATCGATGCGGCCTGGGAGTACGCGCAGACCGGCGGCCGCGCCGGCGCCGGCCGCTGCATCGTCGAGGGCTTCATCGATTTCGACTACGAGATCACCCTGCTGACCGTGCGCCACGCCGGCGGCACCGCGTTCTGCGATCCGATCGGGCACTGGCAGAAGGACGGCGACTACCGCGAGAGCTGGCAGCCGCAGCCGATGTCGGCGCTGGCCCTGCAGCGGGCGCAGGACATCGCCCGCGCGGTCACCGACGATCTCGGCGGCTGGGGCCTGTTCGGCGTGGAGCTGTTCGTCAAGGGTGACGAGGTCTGGTTCAGCGAAGTGTCGCCGCGGCCGCACGACACCGGCCTGGTCACCCTGGTGTCGCAGGAACTGAGCGAGTTCGCCCTGCATGCGCGCGCGATCCTCGGCCTGCCGATCCCGGTGATCCGCCAGAGCGGCCCATCGGCCTCGTGCGCGCTGCTGGCGCACGGCGAGGGCGTGCCGCGCTTCGGCAATGTCGGCGCCGCGCTGCAGGCCCCGGACACCGCCCTGCGCCTGTTCGGCAAGCCCAGCGTGCATGGCCACCGCCGCGTCGGCGTCACCCTGGCCCGCGGCGCCGATATCGAACAGGCGCGCCAGACCGCCCGCGACGCCGCCGCGGCCCTCACCATCGATCTAGACGCATAAAACTGCGAGCGCTTGGGAAGCGGTGCCAAAGGGGACCCGCTTTCCCATTCCCCACTCCCGATTCCCCATTCCCGGCCCCTCAAGCCGGCGGCGCAAACCGTGCCGCCGCCAGGCGGATGCTCCACACCAGTTCCACCATCGCCAGGTTGTTGAGCAGCGCCTCGCCGCCCAACACCAGCCAGTAGCCGGCGCCGTCGACCCAGAACGGCACGAACGACCAGTCCGGCAGCAGCAGTTGCGGCTCGCTGTAGAACGCCACGTAGCGGTGCGCGCCGTGCCAGCCGCGTGCGCTCTGGCGCTGGGCGAAGCCGGCGAAGTCGGCCGCGGCCACGCTCAGCGTCTCGGCCTGCTCCTGGTCCAGGCCGGCATGGCCCAGGCAGAAGCCGCTGTCGGAGGCCAGCACCGCGCGGCGTTCGGCCGACAGCGGCGCGATCACGTGCTGGGCGAAATCGTCCAGGCGGATTTCCGGGCCCGGCACGGCGCGCCGCAGCAACTGCACCCATTGCTGGTCGCGGGCGTCCTGCAGCAGGCGCTGCGCGTCGCCGCCCACGCGCTGGCGCCATTCCTGCAGCGACAACGCACCGTGCGCACCGAGCAGCAGTTGCAACGCGCGCTGCATGCGGTCGGGCGTGGCGCTGGCGAAGCCGTGCAACACGCCGTGCGGGGTCGGCATCAGCCAGGTCGATTCGGAGCTGGTCGGTTCGGGGGCAGTCATCGCGGCGCACTCGCGCTGGAAAAGGAGAGGGCGTCGACGCTGCGGCCGCCCAGCGGCTCGCGTTGCTGCAGCCAGCGTGCGGTGCGGTCCCAGCGGTCGCCCAGGGCCAGTGCGTGGCGGCGCAGTTCGCGGGTGGCGAGCATGAAGGCGAGCTTGTCCTGGCAACTGATGCAGTAGTCCAGGAACTCGCGCTCGCAACGCGCCGCGGCGATCGGCGCACCGTCGCACAGTGCGTCCACCACCTCGCGCACCATCCGCCGCGAATGGTCCGGGCTGGCCCGGCGCACCCGCGCCGGCACGTCGGCCGACGGCCGCGCCAGCACGCTCCAGCGCGTGGCCAGGGCGTTGATCGGCAGCAGCGCATGCCCCTGGCTGTGGCGCTGGAACGCCTCGGCCACGTGTGGCGGCAGATGCGCTGCCGCCATCTGCAGCGCCAGCTGGCGCAGGGCGATGTCGTGTCGCGGCAAGGCCACGAACAGGTCGGCGAGCACGCCCTGGGTCGGTTCGTTGTCGTGCAGCTGCAGCGCGGCGTGCAGCCGCGCCAGGTGCGCGGCGGCGTCGCGCGGGTCGCGCAGCAGGGCGCGGGCATGGGTGCGCATCACCAGGCGTGCGGGATCGCGGGCGGCAGGAGTGGCCATGGGCGCCTCAGTCCAGCAAGGTGTCGATCAGGTCGATCATGAATTCCGCGTCCTCCATGGCCATCGCCTCGAAACCGCGCTCCAGGCCCAGCGCGTCCAGTACCGCCTGGTCGTCGCGGTGCGCGGCATCGCCGAGCGTGAGCAGGGCCTCGCGCAGCACCGGCAGTTGTGGCCCCAGGCGTGGATGCGCCAGCAGCACATGGCCGATGTCGCACAGCGCGCTTTCCACAAGCGGACGCAGCCGCGCGCGGGTCAGCCGCGACAGGCCGTGGTAGGCGCTGGCCAGGAACAGGCCGGCGTCGGCTTCGCCTTCGAGCAGCAGCCGTGCCACTGCGGCATAGCTGCCGGCCGGGCGCCAGGCGATGCGTTCCGGCTCCAGGTCGGCCGGCTCCAGCAGGCGCAGGCCGATCAGGCGTACGTCGTGGTTGGCGGTCAGGGCGATGCGGCACCCGTAGGGCAGGTCTTCCACGCAACGCGCCGGCGCCTCGGCCGCGGTGGCGATCACCACCTCGTCGGCGTGCCCGCGCGGCCGCACCAGCGGCAGATAGCCGCGGTCGCGGATCAGCGCGCTGGCGTCGAAGGGGCTGGCGTACACCAGGTCGACGCCGCCGCCGTCCAGCAGTTGCCGCTGTTCGGTGGTGTCGGCCGGCATCAGCAGGCGCAGGCCGATGCCGGCACGGCGTTGCAACACCGTGCTGAGCAGGTACCAGCCGCCGAAGTATTCGGGCGCGAAGTCCGGCGCGACCAGGAAGGTATGGCTCATGCCGGCGTCTCCGCGTGCTCGTCCTGCAGCCATTGCGCGTACAGCGGCTGCAGCGCATCGATGCGTCGCCGCGAAGGCTTGCGTCGCACCGAGGTGAAGCCGACCACGCGGCCGTCGCGCACGTTCGGCAGCGCGGTGGCGTAGACCCAGTAGCAGGCGCCGTCGCGGCGCAGGTTCTTGACGTAGCCGTGCCACTTGTCGCCGGCCAGCACGGTCTCCCACAGCGCGCGGAACGCGCGCCGCGGCATCTCCGGGTGGCGCAGGATGCAGTGCGGCGCACCGATCAGCAGTTCGCGCGGCCAGCCGCTGAGTTCGACGAAGGCGTCGTTGGCGTGGGTGATGACGCCGTCCAGGTCGGTGCGCGAAACGATCAGGCGCCCGTCCGGGTAGGCCACCTCCCGTTCGCTCCAGTACACCGTGCGGCGGCTGCCGTCGTGGTAGCGCAGTTCGGTGCTGCGGTGCGGCTCGTGCGGCGGATCCATCGGCGGCAGCGGCATGGCGGCCCCCTACAGGATCTGCTGCAGCGCCTGCGCGGCGCGCTTGATGTCCAGGAACACCAGGCCCAGCCTGGCGCTGGGCTTGGCCAGCACGGTGAGCACCGCCTCGCGGCCGGCCGCACTCATGATCACGTAGCCCGACTCGCCCTGGATCAGTACCCGCTCCAGCGCGCCGCGCGCCAGTTCGCGCGCGCTGCGCTCGCCCAGCGCGAGCAGCGCCGCGGACATCGCGCCGACGCGGTCCTCGTCCATGCCCTGCGGCATCGCCGAGGCGATCATCAGCCCGTCCAGGGAGATCAGCGCCGAGGCCTCGATGTCGGCGGTGGCGCCGTTGAGGCCTTCCAGCGCCTGTTGCAACTGTTGCGTTCGCATGCTCGCCTTCCGCTTGCGCATCCCGACCGGGTGCGGAGGGCATTGGACCGCGTCGGCGCGGGCTTGCCCTTGATCTGGATCAAGGCCGATGCCGGCGCGCGGCGCGGAAGGTCTGAGGCGCGGCCTCGATTCGCCGGTGTTTGCCAAAAGGCGGGTAGTTCCCATGCCCGTGGCGCCTTCGGCCAGGCGATCGATGCAGTTGCACTGGCGGCAAGCCAGTCCCCGGGGACATGGCGGCCGGTGTGGCAAAAAGAACAGGCGGCCGATCGGCCGCCTGTGGGGTGCTGCAAGGGCCGCGCGGGGTGCGCCGCGCTACGGCCCCGCGGCGACGTCGACCCAGACCAGATGGTGGTCGCTGCCGTCGGCGATGGCGGCGGCGGGATCGCTGGACGCCGGCCAGAACACGCCGCTGCCCAGGTAGCGGAAGTTGCGCGACGGCAACACGTAATCCAGGCGCATGGTGCCGGCCTTGGGGCCGAAATCGCCGGTGACCTGCTGCGGCGGGCCGCGATGGCCGATGCCGGTGGCCGCGTAGGCGCGGGTGGTTTCCTCGCCGCCGGCGCTGTGCGGGGTGGGGTATTGCAGCACGCGCGGATGCGTCACCAGGGCGCGGATCGCGTCGTGGCGGCCGTCGCCGTCGATCACGTCGTTGTTGAGGTCGCCGAGCATCACGAACTGCGCATCGGCGGCCAGTCCGCCGCAGCGGCCGGCGTCGTCGCACAGCCAGCGCGCCTTGCCGCTGCCGGCATCGTCCAGGTAATCGCGCCACAGCCGCAGTTCGTCGTGGTTGCGTGCGGCGTTGCGTTTTTCCGCGCCGTCGAACACTGGCGGGGTCGGATGCGACACCAGCGCATGCAGCACGCCCAGTGGGGTACGCACGGGGACGTCCCAATGCGATTTCGACGACAGCCGCAGTTGCGCCCACACTGCGTCGCTGTGGAAGAAGCGGCCGGTGGCCGGATCGACCGGGCGCAGCGCGTCGGGCATCGCGCTCCACTTCAGCAGGCGGAAGCTGCGCACCGCCGCGGCGTCGATCGGGTACCTGGACAGCAGCAGCATGCCGTACTGGCCGGCATGCAGGCCGAAACCCCAGGCGTCGTTGCCGCGCGCACGGCCTTCGCCGCCGACGTGGCCGTCGTTGTCCAGGTCCAGGCCGCTGGGCACGCCGGTATTGACCGGCGCCAGGTAGCGGTAGGGATAGCGCAGTGCCGCACCGCCATGCGGCTGCGGCACCGCCAGGTAGCGCTGTTCGAACAGGTCGGCGGCGCGGTGCGCGTCGTCGTAGTCGAATTCGTTGAGCAGCACGATGTCAGGTCGCACCTGCTGCAGCACCGCGGCGATCTTGCGCGCCTGCGCGCTGTCGCCCTGCAGCGCGGCGATCAGGCCGCCGGGTGCGTCGGCATTGAGCGAGGTGTTGTAGGTGGCCAAGCGCAGCGTCGTGGCGGCTGGCGCGGGGGCGTCGGTCATCGCAGGGGAGCTGGGAGCGGTGTGCGCGCAGGCGCCGCACAGCAGGGTCAGGGCAAGCAGGAGGAGGCGTGATGTCATGCGCCAAGTTTCGCACGCGCTGCATGTCCGCACGATGGCGCGGCGACGTGCGGCGGCAGCGGCTGGGCAGCGCGGTATCGGTTGCCGGCGGCTAGCCGCCGAGCTGGCGCAGGTAGTCGTCGAAGTCGCGCCAGTGGCGGCCGTCGTAGGCCTGCAGCGGCCGGAAGCGGCGCTTGTAGTCCATCTTCTGGTGGCCGCGGATCCAGTAGCCCAGGTACAGATGGCGCAGGCCGTCGCGTCGCGCCCAGGCGATCTGCTGCAGGATCGCCAGCGTGCCCAGGCCGCGCGCGGCGGCGTCCGGGTCGTAGAAGGTGTAGACCGCCGACAATGCCTGCGCGGTGATGTCGGTGACGGCCACCGCCAGCAGCGGCCCACGCCTTCCATCCGGCATGCGTTGCCGCAGTTCCAGAAAGCGGCCGTGCGACCAGCGGCCGATCAGGAACTGATCGAACTCGTGCGCGCCGTGATCGTCCATGCCGCCGCCGGGATGGCGATGCTGCAGGTAGCGCTGGTACAGCGCCAGCTGTTCCTCGCTGCGTTCGGCGGCGACGATGCGCACCTCGACATCGGCATTGCGCGCCAGGCAGCGGCGCTGGCTGCGATCGGGTACGAAGTCCTCGACCGGGATGCGCACCGCCACGCAGGCACGGCAGTGATCGCAGTGCGGGCGATAGACCAGGTCGCCGGAGCGGCGGAAGCCCCAGCTCAACGCCAGCGGATACAGCGCGCCCAGGCGCGGGTCGTGCGGGTCCAGCACCAGGTCGCGGGCTTGCCGCTCGGGCCAGTAGCCGCACGCGTGCTGGCCGGTCTGGAACAGCCGCAGGTCGTCGCTGGCGTCGGAATGGATGGCCATGCGCCGAGCATAGCGCTTCGCCATCGCAGGGGCCGCGACTGTCCCGTCCATGAATACGCCCGGCGGTTGGGTCAACCACGGCGACGGCGGGGCGTTGTCTGCAGGGAAGGCGCCACGGCGCCGGCCCGTTGCGCGGGCCGCCCGCGGCGCCGGACGCCTGCCGTCCTGGCAGGTTCCTCATCATCCTCAGGGAGTGACCCATGAAGTCTCGCAACCCGCTGCTCGCCCTGGCCGTGCTGGCCGTCCTGTCCGGTGCCGCCTACGCCGTTCCGCCGCCGCCGGCCGATCCCGCCGCGCCCGCCGCTGCCGGCGGCATCGCCGCGCTCGACAAGAACGGCGATGGCGTCATCGACCGCAGCGAAGCCGCCGCCGATCCGCGCCTGGCCGAACATTTCGACGCGCTGGACAAGAACCACGACGGCAAGCTCAGCCGCGACGAGTGGCCGCGGCACGGCCGCCACGGCGGTCCGGGTGGCCCCGGTGGACACGGCGTGCCCGGCGCGATGATGGCCAAGCTGGACACCAACAAGGACGGCCGCATCAGCCGCGCCGAAGCGCAGGCCGATCCCAAGCTCGCCGCGCGCTTCGACAAGATGGACGTGAACAAGGACGGCTACATCGACCGTGCCGACTTCGAGCTGCGCGCCAAGCAGCATCGCGATGCCTGGTTCACCGCGGCCGATACCAACAAGGACGGCATGCTCAGCCGCGCCGAGTTCGATGCGGCACAGGCCAAGCGCTGGGCGCATCGCCCGGGCGGACCGCGCGGTGGCGACACGCCGCCGCCGCCGATGCCGGCGCCGGACAACAACTGAGTCATTCGCCGCAACACGGCTTCACTGCATCAAGGCGCCGATCGACCGCGCCCCTGTACCGCAAGGTGCAGGGGCGTTTTGCTGTGGGGAGGCGGGCATTCGCGCGCTGTCGCGACGCAGCGCCGCGGCATGCAAGCGTGGGTGGCGTGCGCAGTGCGGCGCAGACAGGCAGGATGCTGCAGCAGTAAGGGCACCGCCGCAGCCGATGCGCGCGGTACGGCGCCGCGCGCGCTGCCTCAGTTGCCGCGCGGCGCCGGCTGCACGCGCACGCGCACTTCGTCGCTGCCGGTGTCCTGCGCCGGTGGCGTGGCCTGCTGGGTCGCGGCGGGCTGGGCCGGTACGGCGGTAGGCGCGCGGTTGTCGCGGTGGCGCAGCACCGTCACCAGCGCCGCCGCGCCGATCGCCAGCAGCAGGGCGATGCGGATGCGCCAGGCCCAGCGCTTGCCGGCGTCCACTTCCACCTGCGAGCGGAACTCGTTCAAGTACGGCGCACGGCCCTGTTCGGGGTCGCGGCGGGTGCTGTCGAGCAGGCCGGCGTCGCGCAGCAGTTCGCGCGCACGCGGCTGGTCGTTGGCATGCACCACCCACACCGTGGGCTGGGCCTGTGCCGCCACCGGGTCGAGATAGCTGAACTGGCCGCTGCGGCGGCTGCGGTAGGAGCGGCCGTTGCTCAGCCGCACCTCGATACCGGCATCGCGCAGCAGCGCGGCCACGCCTTCGGCGGTTTCCACGCGCTGGCTGCTGAAGATCTGACGCATGTCGGTGTCCTCAGCGCTTCGCCGGAACCTGCGCCGCGGCGCCGGCGTCGGGCACCACGCGGATCAGACCTTCCTGCGCGGTGCTGGCCACCAGGGTGCCGTCGCGGGTAAAGAACTGCCCGCGCGCCAGGCCGCGCGCACCCTGCGCGCTGGGGCTGTCCAGCGAGTACAGCAGCCAGTCGTCGGCGCGGAACGGGCGATGGAACCACAGCGCGTGATCGAGCGAGGCCATCTGCACGTTCGGCGTGTAGTAGCTGATGCCGTGCGGGAAGGTGGCGGTGCCGAGCAGGTGGAAGTCCGAGGCATAGGCGAGCAGCGCCTGGTGCAGTTCCGGCGCATCGCCGACCGGCTCGCTCAGGCGCAGCCACATCTGCTGGAACGGCGGGCGCTTGGGCGGATTCAGTTCGTCGCGCGGATACACGTGGCGGAACTCGAACGGGCCGCCGCGCGAGAGCCAGCGCTGCACCTTGGTCGGCAGCGTCGCCAGCACTTCCGGGCGGGCCGCCGGGGTCGGTTCGATGTCTTCCGGCTGCGGCACTTCCGGCATCTTCAGCTGGTGGGTGGCGCCGTCTTCCTGCTCCTGGAACGAGGCCGCGCAGAAGAAGATCACCTTGCCGTGCTGGATCGCGGTGACCCGGCGCACCGAGAAGCTGCCGCCGTCGCGGGTGCGGTCCACGTCGTAGACGATGGGATGCTCGATGTCGCCGGCGCGCAGGAAGTAGGCGTGCAGCGAATGCACGCGGCGGGCGTTCTCGACCGTGGCCTGCGCCGCCGACAGCGCCTGGCCCAGCACCTGGCCGCCGAACACGTACTTGGTGCCGATGTCGCGGCTCTGGCCGCGGAACAGGTTGTCCTCCAGCCGCTCCAGCGACAGCAGCTCGATCAGTTCGGACACGACGGGGGCGGGCTTGGCGGACAAGAGGCGGGGCCTGGCGACGGACGTGCGCCGATTATACCGGGCCGTCCGCGCGCGCCTGCGGCCGCGCGATCGCTCGGGCCTGGGCGCACGTCTTTCTGTCCCGCTCACCCGGACGCGCGCAACCGTGGCGCGGCATGCCCGGGGATCGATGGCACGCCCTAGCCCTAGCCCTTGCCCAGCCGCGCCGCCAGCGCGCGCAGTGCGGCCTGGGTGTCCGGTGCCTGCCAGTCGTCGATCAGCCGCTCCAGGCCGATGTGCTCGTCGGCCAGCGCGGCGCGTAGGTCGGCGCGGGCGATGGCGCGGGTCTGCAGCATCGGCTGCCGCGGCCGCTTCAGCAGTTCCAGTAGCCAGGCCAGCGCGCGCGCCACCACCAGGTCGGCGTCGACCAGTTCGTCGACCAGGTCGATCTCCAGCGCGCGCTCGGCGCTGACCAGGTCGCCGCCGACCAGCAGGCGTTCGGCGCGGTGCGCGCCCACCACCCGCCGCAGCAGGCGCTGGATGCCCTCCGGGGCGACCAAGCCGACCTGGGTCTCGTTGAGACCGATGGTGACCGGGCGCGCCGGCTCGGGGCTGCGCGCCATCACCCGGTAGTCGCAGCACAGCGCCAGCACGCAGCCGCCGGCCGGGGCGTGGCCGGTCAGCGCCGCCACCACCGGCATCGGGCTGGCGGCCAGCGTGCGCGCCGCGCCGAAGAACTGCTGCCAGCTGGCGAGCAGCTTGGCGCGGTCGTCGCCGTGACTCAGCAGGTGCGGCACGTCCATGCCGGCCGAAAACAGCCGTTCGTTGCCGGACAGCACCAGGCCGTGCGCGCCGTCGGCGCCGGCCTGCTCGATCGCCTGGATCAGTTGCTGGCACAGCTCGGTGTCCAGCGCGTTGACCGGCGGCCGCGCCAGGCGCAGCTCGCGGATGGGGCCGTGGTTGATCACGTCGATGAGCGTCGTCATGCTGCGGTCTGCTTTCGAAGAAGGAACCGCGGCGATGATAACCAAACCATTCGCTGGCGTATTGATGGTGCTATGCGCGGTCGCCACCGCGGCGTCGGCCGCGGAACCGGCCTGCGTCACCCTGGAGCAGGGCTGGGTGCGGTTGCCGCCGAATCCGGCCATGCCGATGACCGCCGGCTACGGCGTGCTCCACAACGGCTGCGGCAAGCCGGTCACGGTCACCGGCGCCAGCAGCCCCCGCTTCGGCGATGTGTCGCTGCACGAGACCACGCTCGTCGCCGGCGTCAGCCGGATGCGCGCGGTCGAGCGTGTGCCGCTGGCCCCCGGCGCCCGCGTCGAACTCAAGCCCGGCGGCATGCACCTGATGCTGATGCAGGGCACGGGTGCGCTGACCGAAGGCCAGGCCGTGCCGCTGCAGTTGCAACTGGACGATGGCGGCAAGGTCGATGCGACGCTGACCGTGCGCAAGCAGGCGATGTAAGGGGGAGTCCTTCGTGCCTTGTAGGAGCGGCTTCAGCCGCGACAGGCATTCACTGCAACGCGCGTCGCGGCTGAAGCCGCGCCTACAAGGGCTGCGGCGCTGCAAAAAGCGGGCTATCAGAGGTGCCTGCAGGTGCTTGACTGAGTACGCGCCGCGGGGCGGTCGCGCGCTGCGCCGGCGAATTCAAACGCGAATGTCGCCGGTACTGCGATGGGTTGCCTTGCGCCGGGTCGGTCCCGGCGCCGGCACAGGCCTCAGCTCGTCGCCTTGCGCACCGCGTCCGGCAGCGGCGCGCTCTTGCCGGTCTGGGTGTCCATCCACACCACCACCACGTTGCCGTCGGAATAGAGCCGGCTCTCGTCCTGCTGGTCGACGATGCGGTGGCCAATGGTCACGCTGCTGGTGCCCAGGCGCTCGACGAACAACTCCACCAGGATGTCGTTGGGCCACACGATCGGCACGCGGTAGTTGACGTTGGTCGCCGCCACCACCGGGGCGATGCGGTCGCGCATCGAGACGCCTTCCACGCCCAGCATCCAGCGCACGCGCGCTTCTTCCAGGTAGGAGATGTACTTGGCGTTGTTGACGTGGCCCATGCTGTCCATGTCGCGCCAGCGCACGCTGATCGGGATGCGCGCCAGGATCTTGTGTTCGCTGCTCATCAAACGTCCTTCTTCTTCTTGGTGCCGGTACTGGTGGTGCTCTTGCTGGCCTTGTCGCTCTTTGCCGCCACCGCCTGCTTCTTCGCCGGCTTTTCCGGCTTGACCTTGCGCGGCGGGCGCGCATCGGGCTTGTTGGCCATCGCCGCCGGCTGCTCCGGGCGCGCGCTGGTGGAGGGCAGCATCCGCGCCAGGAACTGGCCGGTGTACGACTGCGGGCAGGCCGCCACGTCTTCCGGCGTGCCGGTGACCAGGATGGTGCCGCCGCGGTGGCCGCCTTCCGGTCCCAGGTCGACGATCCAGTCCGCGGTCTTGATCACGTCCAGGTTGTGTTCGATCACCACCACGGTGTTGCCTTCGTCGCGCAGCTTGTGCAGCACGCCCAGCAGCGCCTCGATGTCGTGAAAGTGCAGGCCGGTGGTCGGCTCGTCGAGGATGTACAGGGTGCGGCCGGTATCGCGCCGCGACAGTTCCTTGGACAGCTTCACGCGCTGCGCCTCGCCGCCGGACAGGGTGGTCGCGCTCTGGCCGAGCTTGATGTAGCTCAGGCCCACGTCGACCAGGGTTTCCAGCTTGCGCGCGATCGACGGCACCGGCTCGAACAGCTTCAGCGCATCCTCGACGGTCATTTCCAGCACGTCGTTGATGTTGAAGCCCTTGTACAGGATCTCCAGCGTCTCGCGGTTGTAGCGTTTGCCGTGGCAGACGTCGCAGGGCACGTACACGTCCGGCAGGAAGTGCATCTCCACCTTGATCAGGCCATCGCCCTGGCAGGCCTCGCAGCGGCCGCCGCGCACGTTGAAGCTGAAGCGGCCCGGCGAGTAGCCGCGCGAGCGCGCTTCCGGCACCTGCGCGAACAGCTCGCGCAGCGGCGTGAACAGGCCGGTGTAGGTGGCCGGGTTGGAGCGCGGGGTGCGCCCGATCGGTGACTGGTCGATGTCCACCACCTTGTCGAACAGGTCCAGGTGCTCGATCTCGCGGTACGGCGCCACGCTGTGCGAGGCGCCGTTGATCTCGTTCGCCGCCAGGGTGAACAAGGTGTCGTTGATCAGGGTCGACTTGCCCGAGCCGGACACGCCGGTGATGCAGGTCAGCAGGCCGGCCGGGATGTCCAGGTCGACGTTCTTGAGGTTGTTGCCGGTGGCCCCGCGCAGGTGCAGGGTCATCTTCGGATTGGCCTTGTGGCGCTTGGCCGGGATCTCGATGCGGCGCTTGCCCGACAGGTATTGCCCGGTCAGCGAGCGCGGCGCCTTCAGCAGGTCCTGCACGCTGCCGTGGCCGACCACCTCGCCGCCGTGCACGCCGGCGCCGGGGCCGATGTCCAGCACGTAGTCGGCCAGGCGGATCGCATCCTCGTCGTGCTCGACCACGATCACCGTGTTGCCGAGGTCGCGCAGGCGGGTGAGGGTGCCGAGCAGGCGTTCGTTGTCGCGCTGGTGCAGGCCGATCGAGGGTTCGTCGAGCACGTACATCACGCCGACCAAGCCGGCGCCGATCTGGCTGGCCAGGCGGATGCGCTGCGCCTCGCCGCCGGACAGGGTGTCGGCCTTGCGTTCGAGGGTCAGGTAATCCAGGCCGACGTCGACCAGGAAGCCCAGCCGCTCGGCGATCTCCTTGACGATCTTGCTGGCGATCTCGCCGCGCCAGCCGGGCAGGTCGAGCTGGCGGAAGAAGCTCAGCGCGTCGTCGATCGGTAGCACCACCAGGTCCGGCAGCGGGCGGTCGGCGACGAACACGTTGCGCGCGGCCTTGTTCAGGCGCGCGCCCTTGCAGTCCGGGCACGGCCGTTCGCTGATGTACTTGGCCAGTTCCTCGCGCACCGCCGGCGATTCGGTCTCGCGGTAGCGGCGCTCCAGGTTGGGGATGATGCCTTCGAAGCGATGCTTGCGCTGGGTGCGGCCGCCGGCGTCGGTGAAGTAGGTGAAGGTGATGGTCTCGTCGCCGCTGCCGTACAGCACGGCCTGGCGCACGCTCGCCGGCAGCGACTGCCAGGGCGCGTCGACATCGAACTTGTAGTGCTTGGCCAGCGAGGCGATCAGTTGGAAGTAATACGCGTTGCGCCGGTCCCAGCCGCGCACCGCGCCGGCCGACAGCGACAGCTCCGGATGCACCACCACCCGCTCGGGATCGAAGAATTCGGCCACGCCCAGGCCGTCGCAGCTCGGACAGGCGCCCATCGGTGCGTTGAACGAGAACAGGCGCGGTTCCAGTTCCGGCAGCGAGTAGTCGCAGACCGGGCAGCTGTACTTGGAGGAGAACAGGTGCGGCGCGGCCGCGGTGTCGTCCAGCGACTGCACCGACACCATGCCGTCGGCCAGCTTCAGCGCGGTCTCGAAACTCTCGGCCAGGCGCTGCTTGATGTCCTCGCGCGGGCGGAAGCGGTCGATCACCGCCTCGATGGTGTGCTTCTGGCGCAGCGCCAGCGCCGGCACCGCGTCGATCTCGTACAACTCGCCGTCCACGCGCACGCGCACGAAGCCCTGCGCGCGCAGTTGCTCGAACACCTGCGCATGCTCGCCCTTGCGCTCGCGGATCACCGGCGCCAGCAGCATGTAGCGCTGCTCCGGGTCCAGGGTCAGCACGTGGTCGACCATCTGGCTGACCGTCTGCGCTTCCAGCGGATAGCCGTGGTCGGGGCAGCGCGGCTGGCCGACGCGTGCGTACAGCAGGCGCAGGTAGTCGTAGATCTCGGTGATGGTGCCGACGGTGGAGCGCGGGTTGTGCGAGGTCGACTTCTGCTCGATCGCGATCGCCGGCGACAGGCCCTCGATGTGATCGATGTCGGGCTTCTCCATCACGCTGAGGAACTGCCGCGCGTACGCCGACAGCGACTCCACGTAGCGGCGCTGGCCTTCGGCATAGATGGTGTCGAACGCCAACGAGGACTTGCCGGACCCGGACAGGCCGGTGATCACGATCAGCTTGTCGCGCGGCAGGTCGAGGTCGAGGTTCTTGAGGTTGTGCGTCCGCGCGCCGCGGATGCGGATGTAATCCATCGCCATGAAGAGATTCCGGAATGTGCCGGCCGTGGCGGTGCCGCTGGCCAGTGTGGGGGCGGAAAGGGGACGGCAATCGATCAGCGTACCCAGCTTGTCAGGTGGGGGCAATTGCCGCAGATCCCAGCGCCGCCGGGCGCCGGCGGCTGGCTGGTTCAGGCAGCCGTGCCGGCCCGCGGGGCTTGACAGTCCGGGTCTGGGTGGGCTTGACGCTGTCGCGTGCGGCGGCTTACAATCCCGCTCCTGTCTGCCCGAAACGGCACGACGGGAACGACCACAATAACTACAGAGGAAGTCTGGTCATGTACGCAGTACTGGTCACCGGCGGTAAGCAATACCGCGTCGCGCAGGGCGAAACGCTCCGCGTGGAAAAGCTCGAAGTCGAAGCCGGCAACGAGATCACGTTCGACAACATCCTGATGCTGGGCGACAGCGACGGCATCAAGATCGGCGACGCGCTGAAGGGCGCCGCCGTCACCGCCAAGGTCGTGGCCCACGGCCGCGCCGACAAGGTGCGCATCATCAAGTTCCGCCGCCGCAAGCACCACATGAAGCGTCAGGGTCATCGGCAGCACTACACCGAAATCGAGATCACCGGCATCGCCGGTGGCGACAAGAAGTAAGGAGCAGCAGTCATGGCACACAAAAAAGGCGTAGGTTCCTCGCGCAACGGCCGCGACTCCAACCCGAAGTACCTGGGCGTGAAGATGTTCGGCGGCCAGGCCATCGAAGCCGGCAACATCATCGTGCGTCAGCGCGGCACCCAGTTCCATCCGGGCGCCGGCGTCGGCCTGGGCCGCGACCACACCCTGTTCGCGCTGGTCGACGGCAAGGTCGAGTTCTCGGTGAAGGGCGCCAAGAAGCGCCGCACCGTGAGCGTGGTCACCGAGGCGTAAGTGCCGGTGTCCAGGGCCTGCGCCATGGCGCAGGCTTGCTGACGAAAGCCCCGCTTCGGCGGGGTTTTTGTTTTGTGGCTGGGAATGGGGAGTGGGGAATCGGGAATGGCAAATGCGCCTCCTGTGAACTCGCCCTGTCCTGGCTGCGCCAGGCAATGCAGTGATGGATTTTGCCGATCTGTGGCTGCGACATAGAATCGTCGCCGTGGCGGCGGCTCGCTTTTCCATTCCCGATTCACCATTCCCCATTCCCGGTTGTTATCCATGAAACTCGTAGACGAAGCGGAAATCCAGGTCACGGCCGGCAATGGCGGCAATGGCTGCATCGGCTTTCGCCGCGAGAAGTTCATCCCGCTGGGTGGGCCCGATGGTGGCGATGGCGGCAACGGCGGCAGCGTGTGGCTGGTCGCCGACGAGAATCTCAACACCCTGGTCGACTTCCGCCACCAGCGCGCGTTCCGCGCGCAGCGCGGCGAGAACGGCATGGGCCGGCAGATGTACGGCAAGGCCGGGGAGGACCTGACCATCACCGTGCCGGTCGGCACCGTGGTGATCAACGTCGAGACCGACGAGGTCATCGGCGATCTGGTCGCGCACGGCGACCGCCTGCTGGTCGCGCAGGGCGGCAAGGGCGGCCTGGGCAACATGCATTTCAAGAGCTCGGTGACGCGTGCGCCGCGCAAGGCCACGCCGGGCGAAGAGGGCGAGCAGCGCACGCTCAAGCTGGAGCTGAAGCTGCTGGCCGACGTCGGCCTGCTCGGCTTCCCCAATGCCGGCAAGAGCACCTTCATCCGGGCGGTGTCCGCCGCCACGCCGAAGGTCGCCGACTATCCGTTCACCACGCTGTACCCGAACCTGGGCGTGGTCAGCGTCGAGGCCTACCGCAGCTTCGTGATCGCCGACATTCCCGGGCTGATCGAGGGCGCCGCTGACGGTGCCGGCCTCGGTGCGCAGTTCCTGCGCCACCTGCAGCGCACCCGCCTGCTGCTGCACCTGGTGGATCTGGCGCCGATGGAGGGTGGCGTGGACGGTGTCTCGCCGACCGAGCAGGTGCGGGCGATCGAGCGCGAGCTGCAGAAGCACGATCCGGAGCTGCTGGCCAAGCCGCGCTGGCTGGTGCTGAACAAGGCCGACCTGATGTTCGAGGACGAGGCGCGCGCGCTGGCCGAGCAGGTCGTCGCCGAGCTGGGCTGGACCCAGCCCTGGTACCTGGTGTCGGCGCTGGGTCGCGAAGGCACCTGGCCGATCATGAAGGACGTGATGGCGTTCTTCGACCGCCAGCGCGAGGAGGCGCTGGAGGCAGCCGCCAATGGCGCCTGAGCGCTGCGCCGCACCGCGGCGCGCAGGGCGGGGTGATGCGCACACGAAAAACCCGGCCGAGGCCGGGCTTTTTCGTAGTGCAGCCGGAAGCGCAGGCGCTCCCGGCGTCGACGGCAGCCGATCAGGCGGCGGTCTTGATCGCCTTGATGCGGGCGCTCAGGCGGCTCTTGTGACGGGCAGCCTTGTTCTTGTGGATCAGGCCGCGCGAGCTGAAACGGTCGAGGATCGGCTGGGCGATGGCGAAAGCGGCTTCGGCGCCGGCTGCGTCGTTGGCGTCCAGGGCCTTGATGACCTTCTTGACGGCGGTGCGCAGCATCGAACGCTGAGCCGTGTTGCGCGCGTTGCGCACGACGGTCTGCTTGGCGCGCTTCTTGGCGGACTTGATATTGGCCACGGTGGTGGTTTCCTGGAAAGCTGTGTGGTGGATAAAAACAAGCGGGAGAGTATGAAGCGTCCAAACATTCGCGTCAAGCCAATTGTCAAGAGGGTTGCCGCATGAGCACGCCGCGCATGCTCCGCGGGCTGCTCTCCTTCAGCAGCATGACCATGGTCTCGCGCGTGCTGGGGCTGGTGCGCGACCAGGCCATCACCATTTCCTTCGGCGCCAACGCGACCACCGACGCGTTCTGGGTGGCGTTCCGCATTCCCAACTTCCTGCGCCGGCTGTTCGCCGAGGGCTCGTTCGCCACCGCCTTCGTGCCCGTGTTCACCGAAGTGAAGGAGACCCGCCCGCACGCCGACCTGCGCGCGCTGATGTCGCGCGTGTCCGGCACCCTGGGCGGGGTGTTGCTGCTGGTCACCGCGCTGGGGCTGATCTTCACCCCGCAGGTGGCGATGCTGTTCAACCCGGGCGCCACGGACGATCCGGCCAAGTTCGGGCTGATCGTCGACCTGCTGCGGCTGACCTTTCCGTTCCTGCTGTTCGTGTCGTTGACCGCGCTGGCCGGCGGCGCGCTCAACAGCTTCCACCGCTTCGGCCTGCCGGCGCTGACCCCGGTGATCCTCAACCTGTGCATGATCGCCGGCGCGCTGTGGCTGGCGCCGCGGCTGCAGGTGCCGATCCTGGCGATGGGCTGGGCGGTGCTGGTGGCCGGCGTGCTGCAGTTGCTGTTCCAGTTGCCGGCCCTGCGCGGCATCGACCTGCTGACCCTGCCGCGCTGGGGCTGGCAGCACCCGGACGTGCGCCGGGTGCTGACCCTGATGGTGCCGACCCTGTTCGGCTCCTCGATCGCGCAGATCAACCTGCTGCTGGACACGGTGATCGCCTCGTTCCTGTACGCCGGCTCGCAGAGCTGGCTGTCGCAGGCCGACCGCTTCCTGGAGCTGCCGCTGGGCGTGTTTGGCGTGGCCCTGGGCACGGTGATCCTGCCGGCGCTGTCGCGGCACCACGTCAAGACCGACCGCGCGGGCTTTTCCAGCGCGCTGGACTGGGGGCTGCGGACCACCTTGCTGATCGCGGTGCCGGCGATGCTGGGGCTGATGCTGCTGAGCCAGCCGCTGGTGGCGACCCTGTTCCAGTACGGCAAGTTCACCGCCTTCGACACGCGCATGGCGGCGATGTCGGTGTTCGGGCTGAGCTTCGGCCTGCCGGCGTTCGCCCTGCTCAAGGTGTTGCTGCCGGCGTTCTATTCGCGCCAGGACACGCGCACGCCGGTGCGCGCCGGCGTCGCCGCGCTGGTCGCCAACATGGCGCTGAACCTGCTGTTCCTGGCGATCCTGTACCAGGTGTGGGTGCCGGCGGAACTGCGCGCGCAGGGCGTGCGCGCGGCGCTGGAGGCGGTGCCGGGCCTGCACCTGGCCCTGGGCCTGGCCAGCGCGGTGGCCAGCTACCTCAACCTGTCGCTGCTGTGGCGCTGGCTGCGCCGCGACCAGGTCTACCAGCCCAAGCCGGGCTGGGGCGGTTACCTGCTGCGCCTGGGCGTGGCCTGCGCGGCGATGGCCGCGGTGCTGGCGCTGGGCCTGCACTGGCTGCCGGCGTTCACCACCATGGACAAGTGGCACCGCATCGGCAGCCTGCTGCTGCTGGTGGGCGGCGGCGGCGCGGTCTACCTGCTGGCGTTGCTGGCGCTGGGCTTCCGGCCGCGGGATCTGCGCGAGAGCTGAGAAGGGCTGGGAGTGGGGATTCGGGAGTCGTAGGAGCGGCTTCAGCCGCGACCTGGGGGTGCCGGTGAAATCCCCGGTCGCGGCTGAAGCCGCTCCTGTGGCGGGGCGCTGCGCCCGGGGCCTTGCCCCAGCCGCTATACTCGACGGTTACGCATCATCGACCGGCGCCTCCTGCGCCGGCGCTTCGGACCGAGGAATGAGCAGGCTGTTTAGAGACGTCGAGGGCGGGACGCTGTTCCCGCAGGGAAGCGTGGTCTGCATCGGCGCCTTCGATGGCCTGCACCTGGGCCACCGCGCGCTGGTGCGGCAGGCGATCGCGCGCGCGCGCGGGGCGGGCGTGCCGGCGGTGGCGCTGAGCTTCGAGCCGCTGCCGCGCGAGTTCTTCGCCCCGGCCGCGCCGCCGCCGCGGCTGACCCTGGCCCGGGCCAAGGTGCAGGGCCTGCACCGGCTCGGCATCGACAGCGTCGGCCTGCTGCGCTTCGACCGACGCATGGCGTCGATGAGCGCCGAGGACTTCGTGCAGCGCGTGCTGGTCGAGCGCCTGCGTGCGCGCGAGGTCTGGATCGGCCCGGCGTTCCGCTTCGGCCACAAGCGCGGCGGCGACATCGCGCTGCTGCGCGCGCTGGGCGCCCAGCACGGCTTCGCCGCCGACGAGATCGCGCCGGTGCACCTGCGCGAGGAGCGCATCTCCAGCACCCGCATCCGCGAGTTGCTGGTGGCGGGGGAGTTCGTCCATGCCGCCGAGCTGCTCGGCCGCCCGTACGCGATCGGCGGCCGCGTGGTGCGCGGCAAGCAACTCGGGCGCACGCTCGGCTATCCCACCGCCAACCTGCGCTTCGCGCGGACTCCGGCGCTGTCCGGCATCTACGCCACCTGGGTGCACGGGGTGGCGGCGCAGCCATGGCCGTCGGTGTCCAGTTTCGGCACCCGCCCGACCGTGCAGGGCGTGGAGCCGCTGCTGGAAGCGCACCTGTTCGATTTCCAGGGCGACCTGTACGGTCGCCACATCGAGGTGGAGTTCGTCGCCAAGCTGCGCGACGAGGAAACCTTCGCCGATCTGCCGGCGCTGACCGCGCAGATGCACCGCGACGCCGCGCTGGCGCGGCAACTGCTCGCCGCGCCGGCCGCCACGGGCCTGCCGCCCGTGTCCACCGCCCCGCGCGCGGACCTCCCCCTGAAGACCACCGACCGGTAACTGCCCGTGACCCAGGACTACAAAGCCACCCTCCACCTGCCGGCGACCGAGTTCCCGATGCGCGGCGACCTGCCCAAGCGCGAGCCGGACATCCTGGCGCGCTGGGAGAACGAGGGTCTGTACACGCGGCTGCGCGACAACGCCCAGGGCCGGCCGCTGTTCGTGCTGCACGACGGCCCGCCCTACGCCAACGGCGCGATCCACCTCGGGCATGCGGTCAACAAGATCCTCAAGGACATCATCGTCAAGTCCAAGTACCTGTCCGGCTTCGATGCGCCGTACATCCCGGGCTGGGACTGCCATGGCCTGCCGATCGAGATCGCGATCGAGAAGAAGTTCGGCAAGGTCGGGGTCAAGCTGGATGCGGAGCAGTTCCGGCAGAAGTGCCGCGAATACGCCAACGAGCAGATCGACATCCAGCGCCGCGACTTCAAGCGCCTGGGCGTGATCGGCGACTGGGACAACCCCTACCGCACGCTGGACTTCCATTTCGAGGCCAACGAGATCCGCGCGCTGGCCAGGATCGTCGACAACGGTCACCTGACCCGCGGCGTGAAGCCGGTGCACTGGTGCTTCGACTGCGGGTCGGCACTGGCCGAGGCCGAGATCGAGTACGCCGACAAGCAGTCGCCGACGGTGGACGTGGCCTACACGGCCCGCGACGGCGCGGCGCTGGCCGCCGCGTTCGGCGCGACCCTGCCGGACGGTGCCGAAGTGGCCGTGCCGATCTGGACCACCACGCCGTGGACGCTGCCGGCCTCGCTGGCGGTGTCGCTGGGGCCGGAGCTGGTCTATGCGCTGGTCGAAGGCCCGGCCCGCGACGGCCGCCGCCGCTGGCTGGTGCTGGCCGATGCGCTGGCCGAGCGCGCGCTGCAGCGCTACGGCGTCGATGAGGTGGTGGTGCACGGCCGCGTCGCCGGCGCGGCGCTGGAACACCAGGTGCTGGCGCATCCCTTCTACGGCGAGCGCGACGTGCCGGTGATCCTCGGCACCCACGTGTCCGACACCGACGGCACCGGCGCAGTGCACACCGCGCCCGGCCACGGCCAGGAGGACTACGTGGCGGTCAAGCCGTACGGGCTGCTGGAGCGCTACGGCGCCGCGCAGATCAACCCGGTGGATGCGCGCGGCGTGTACCTGCCCTCGACCCCCGCGGTCGATGGCACGGAGCTGGCCGGGCTGCACATCTGGAAGGCCAACGACGTCATCGCCGACCTGCTGGCCGCACGCGGGCTGCTGCTGGCGCGCGCCAGCATGGTCCACAGCTACCCGCACTGCTGGCGGCACAAGACCCCGATCGCGTTCCGCGCCACCCCGCAGTGGTTCATCTCGATGGAGCAGGCCAACCTGCGTGCCGAGGCGCTGCAGGCCATCGAGGGCGTGCACTGGTACCCGTCCTGGGGCCAGGCGCGCATCGCCGGCATGGTCGCCGGGCGCCCGGACTGGACGATCTCGCGCCAGCGCACCTGGGGCGTGCCGATCGCGCTGTTCGTGCACCGCGAGACCGGCGAGCCGCATCCGCGCAGCACCGAGCTGATGCGCCAGGTCGCCGACCGGGTCGAGGAGGGCGGGGTGGACGTGTGGTACGCGCTCGACGCTGCCGAGCTGCTCGGCGACGAGGCGGCCGACTACGAGAAGATCACCGACATCCTCGACGTCTGGTTCGATTCCGGCGTCACCCACGAGGCGGTGCTGACCGAACGCGGCCTGCCCAAGCCGGCCGACCTGTACCTGGAAGGCTCCGACCAGCACCGCGGCTGGTTCCAGTCCTCGCTGCTGACCGGCGTGGCGCTGGACCGCGCCGCGCCGTACCGGCAGTGCCTGACCCACGGTTTCACCGTGGACGAGCACGGCCGCAAGATGTCCAAGTCGCTGGGCAACGGCATCGAGCCGCAGGACATCATGAAGACGCTGGGCGCGGACATCCTGCGCCTGTGGATCGCCTCGGCCGACTACAGCAACGAGATGTCGCTGTCGCAGGAGATCCTCAAGCGCAACGCCGACGCCTACCGGCGCCTGCGCAACACCGCGCGCTTCCTGCTCGGCAACCTGCACGGCTTCAACCCGGCCATGCACCTGCGGCCGCTGCCGGAGCTGGTGGCGCTGGACCGCTGGATCGTGCACCGCGCCTACGAGGTGCAGGAGCAGATCAAGGCCGCCTATGCGCGCTACGACTTCGCCGCGATCGTGCAGGCGCTGCTCAACTTCTGCAGCGTGGACCTGGGCTCGCTGTACCTGGACGTGACCAAGGACCGGCTGTACACGATGGCCGAGGACTCGCACGGCCGGCGCTCGGCGCAGACCGCGATGTTCCATGTGGCCGAGGCCTTCGTGCGCTGGATCGCGCCGATCCTGAGCTTCACCGCCGACGAGCTGTGGGGCTACCTGCCGGGCGCGCACCTGGGCAATGTGTTGTTCGCGACCTGGTACGAGGGCCTGGCGCCGTTGCCGGAAGACGCGCCGCTGAGCGCGGCCGACTTCGAGCAGTTGCTGGCGCTGCGCGAGCAGGTGGCCAAGGTGCTGGAGCCGATGCGTGGCAATGGCGTGATCGGCGCGGCGTTGGAGGCGGAGATCACCGTCGCCGCCGACGCCGCCACCGCGGCGAAGCTGCAGCCGCTGCAGGAAGAACTGCGCTTCCTGTTCATCAGCGGCGACGTGGTGGTGCGCGAGGCCACGACCGACGAGATCTTCGTCAGCGCCCAGGCCACCGAGAAGCCCAAGTGCGTGCGTTGCTGGCACTACCGCGCCGACGTCGGCGCCGACCCGGCGCACCCGGAACTGTGCGGCCGTTGCGTCAGCAACATCGAAGGACCGGGCGAGGAGCGCCGCTGGTTCTGAGTTCCCTCCCCGGCCATGCGGTGTGCGCGTCGCCGGGGCACTCGGCGGCGCCGTCGCCGCGGCGCCGACCGTCCTTTTTTTCCTCATTCGCCCAAGGCGGACTTCCCGCATGACCGCACGACCCAACCCCTCCGCCCTGATCTGGCTGCTGCTGTCGGCCGTGGTGATCGGCCTGGACCAGTGGAGCAAGGCCTGGGTGCTGTCCAGCCTGCCCGAGTTCACCGCGGTGCCGGTGATTCCCGGCTTCTGGAACTGGTACCGGACCTACAACACCGGCGCCGCGTTCAGTTTCCTGAGCCAGGCCGGCGGCTGGCAGCTCTGGTTCTTCACCGCGCTGGCGGTGGGCATCAGCGCCCTGCTGGCCTGGTGGCTGGCGCGCACCCCGCGCGGCGAGTGGCGCAGCGCGCTGCCGTACGCGCTGGTGATCGGCGGGGCGATCGGCAACGTGATCGACCGGCTGATGCACGGCCACGTGGTCGATTTCATCCAGTGGTACGTTGGCGAGCACTACTGGCCCTCGTTCAACATCGCCGACTCGGCGATCGTCGCCGGCGCCATCGGCATCGCCCTGTTCGGCGTGTTCGACGGCAAGGCGAAGCGAAAAGCGGGATAATCGGTGCCACTCTCCCTGTCGAAGCGCCTGGTCCCCTGCGGCCGGCGGATCTAGCTAATGGATGTCCTGCTCGCCAACCCCCGCGGCTTCTGCGCCGGCGTCGATCGCGCGATCGAGATCGTCAAGCGCGCCATCGAAACCCTGGGTGCGCCGATCTACGTGCGCCACGAGGTGGTGCACAACCGCTTCGTGGTCGACGACCTCAAGCAGCGCGGCGCGATCTTCGTCGAGGAACTGGACGAAGTGCCCGACGGCAGTACGGTGATCTTCAGCGCCCACGGCGTGGCCCAGGCCGTGCGCCAGGAAGCCGAGCGGCGCGGGTTGAAGGTGTTCGACGCGACCTGCCCGCTGGTCACCAAGGTGCATTTCGAGGTGGCCCGGCATTGCCGCGCCGGCCGCGACGTGGTGCTGATCGGCCACGCCGGCCACCCGGAGGTGGAAGGCACGATGGGGCAGTGGGACCGCGAATGCGGCACCGGCCGCATCTACCTGGTCGAGGACATCGAGCAGGTCGCCACGCTGGACGTGAAGCAGCCGGAGAACCTGGCCTACACCACCCAGACCACGCTGTCGGTGGACGATACCCGCGGCATCATCGAGGCGCTGCGCGCGCGCTACCCGGCGATGCAGGGCCCGAAGAACGACGACATCTGCTACGCCACCCAGAACCGCCAGGACGCGGTGCGCGACCTGGCCAGGGAGTGCGACCTGGTGCTGGTGGTCGGCTCGCCGAACAGCTCCAATTCCAACCGGCTGAGCGAGCTGGCCCGGCGCGACGGGGTGGAGTCCTACCTGATCGACGGCGCCGACGAGATCGACCCGGCCTGGATCGCCGGCAAGCGCCGGGTCGGCCTGACCGCCGGTGCCTCGGCGCCGCAGGTGCTGGTGGACGGGGTGATCGCGCGGCTGCGCGAACTCGGCGCCGACGGCGTGTCCGAACTGGCGGGCGAACCGGAATCGATGGTGTTCGCCCTGCCCAAGGAACTGCGGCTGCGCCTGGTCGACTGACGGACGCGTCCGGTCACGCGTTTCTGCACTGGAGAGGCGCCCGTCGTGGCGAGCGTAGGAGCGGCTTCAGCCGCGACTGCCATTGCGTCGCGCCCGGCGCTGCTGATGGGCACTGAGACCAACCCGCTTTCACCGCAATCGAGCCGGATGCAGGTTTTCTCGTAGGAGCGGCTTCAGCCGCGACGGGCCTTATCGGGAACGCCCGTCGCGGCTGATCCCGAAAAGGGGACAAGAGCCGCTCCTACGAGATAGCCGGGACGGGCGCGATGCGCGCGCCAACAGGGGGTTGGCGGCGCCCCGAAGCGCCTCACATGAGCGTGAGGCGTCCTGGCAGCGGTGCCGGCATCGCACGTCTGGGCCTCCGGCGCCTGGCCGCGCCGCGGCCACCAACGCTCACTGGCGCTGCATGCCCCGCGGCCGCCCCTGCGCATCGAACAGGATGCCCATGGTGACGCGATCGCCTTCCACGCCATCGGGCATCCAGCGCAAGCGGCCGCGCCGGCCGATCAGTACGTACACGTGATCCACCTTCTCCGGCTCGGCCTGCAGCGCCTCGCCCTGTTCCTTCAGGGCCGTGGCCACCCGATAGGCACCTTCGAAATCGATGTCCTGCAAGGCGGCGGTGTCGGTGGCCGGCTTGAGGAACGGGCCGAACATGCGTGGATCCACCGGCGCGCCCTTGTGCCAGGCCTCGTCGTGGAAGCTGTAGTCGTCCACGTGGCCCGGCCGTGCGGGGTCCAGCAACTGGAGTCCGATCCGACCGTCGTAGAAATGCACGGCATGGAACACGCGAAGGTCGTGGCCCTGCAGGTCGGGCAGGTCCGCCAGCGCCTGCCGCGCCGCGCGCAGCCGCTCCGGGTCGAACAGCAGGTTGCCGCGCGATGCCGGCGGCGCCGGTTCGGCAGCAGGCGGGGCGGACGGGGTCACCGCCAGCGACTGTGGCGTGGAGGTGGCCTGCAGGGCGGCCGCCGGGTCCGTCGCCTGCGGGGGCGCTGCCTGCAGGGTGACGCGGATGGTGTCCCAGGCGCCGCCGGCGAAGGCCAGGCCGCCGAGCAGCAGGACCACGCAGGCGAAGACCAGTGGGGTGGACGGCGTCTTCATGGCAGCTCCAGGTCGGCGCGGGCGGGGTGCTGCGGGTCGTACAGCACCGACACCGTCTCGCGCGGAAGCCGCCCGACATCGAGCAGCGACACGAACCGTCGCATCGTCGCTTCGTGTGGAGTGCCCGACGCGTCCTCGAACGCCACGCGGAACTCCACCTGCGGCTGCTCGTTGAGGGTGGTGCCGGTCTGGCGCACGTCCAGCACCCGTGCACGGGCGCGCAGGCCGCGGTATGTCAGGGTCTCGTCGGTGGCGTTGTTGCGGATCACGCGCAGGATCACGCGCAGCGCCAGCAGGTAGCCGTTGAGCACCAGCGCGCACATCAGCAGCGGGTGGTTGAAGGTCAGGAAGGTCCAGCCCAGCCCGCGGTTCTGCAAGCGCCAGGCCACGACGTAGGCCGCACCGACCAGGACCACCAGCAGCACGGCGCCGGCCGCGCGGCGCCACAGGCTCGTGCGGTCCAGGGCCGGCTCGGCGTCTTCCAGCACCAGGTTCGGGGTGGATCCCGGCGTGGTGCTCAGCCGCAGCGGCACGGTCCGGCCGCTCTCGAAGCGGCGTTGCGCCGGCTTGCGGTCCACGATCACAAGGGTGTCGCGGATGGGGGTGCCGGACAGGTTATCGAAGGCCAGGGTCAGGGACAGCTGCGGCCAGCCCTTGACCTCGACGCCGGTCGGTGCGGCGCGTTCGATCAACGCCTCGCGGCGCACGCCGTGGGCGAGGAGGTGGCGCACGCGTTGCAGGGCGCGTCCCGGCATCAGCAGCAGCGTGTCCAGGTAGGCGTAGAGCAGGTGCAGCCACAGGCCCAGCGACAGCGCCAGCAGGGTCAGCGCCCATGCGGGCGAACTGGGCTGGGCCAGCACGCGTGGCCAGTCGCTGCCGAAGTAGAGGATGCAGGGGAAGGGCAGGGCGAAGAACAGCAGGAACGCGAGCCAGAACCAGGCGAACAACTTCACGATGTGCGGGGGATGCGGACGACGGGGCGGGAGGGTAACCCATCGATTGCGGCGCGCGCGCGAAGGCCCGGGCAGCGATTGACCCCGGCCTGGGCCGACGCCTAGAATTGCCAGTTCCGCCGGAATAGCTCAGTCGGTAGAGCGGCGCATTCGTAATGCGTAGGTCGCAGGTTCGACTCCTGTTTCCGGCACCAGTTGCACCCAGAAGGCAGCCGCAAGGCTGCCTTCCTGGTTTCTGCGAGGCCGCTTTCTGCGACGCAGGTCCGTGCGCACGGCAACCTGCGACGCCGTGTCGCAGCCGGGTGCGGCAATGTGTCGCACATAAAAACGCGGCCTGGCGCCCGCCTGGGCTTGTCAATGACTTCCGGAGTTGCCGCACGGCAGCATAAAATGCGTCGTTGATCGCGCATGCCGGCCCGGATGCCGCGGCGGATGCGGGACAGCCCTTGTGCGGCGCCCCGCCTCCCGCTCCCGCGCGGTTCGCATCCCCTACGCAATTGGATCGTTCGATGATTCCGTTGAAACAACTCCGGCGCTCGCTGCGCTCCGGTCTGTTGCTGCTGGCCGCGCTGCTGCTGGCTGGCTGCAACTCGGCCATCCTCAACCCCAAGGGTCAGATCGGCCACGACGAGAAGACGCTGCTGATCACCTCGGTGGTGCTGATGCTGCTGGTGGTGATCCCGGTCATCGTCATGACCCTGGCCTTCGCCTGGCGCTACCGCGCATCCAACACCAAGGCGCGCTACGAGCCGAACTGGTCGCACTCCACCGCGATCGAGGTGGTGGTGTGGTCGATCCCGTGCATGATCATCCTGGTCCTGGCGGTGCTGACCTGGCGCTCCTCGCATGCGCTGGATCCATACAAGCCGCTGGAGTCGGACGTCAAGCCGATCACCATCGAGGCGGTGGCGCTGGACTGGAAGTGGATGTTCATCTATCCGGAGCAGGGCATCGCCACGGTCAACGAGATCGCGTTCCCGGTCGACACGCCGCTGAACTTCAAGATCACCTCCGACACGGTGATGAACTCGTTCTTCATCCCGCACCTGGGCACGCAGATCTACGCGATGGCCGGCATGGAGACCAAGCTGCACCTGATCGCCAACGAGCCGGGCGAGATGTTCGGCCTGTCGGCGAACTACAGCGGCCACGGCTTCTCGAAGATGGGCTTCGCCGCGCACGCCACCGACCGCGCCGGCTTCGACGCGTGGGTGGCCAAGGTCAAGGCGTCGCAGAAGACGCTGAACCAGGCCGAGTTCCAGGTGCTGGCGGCCAACCGCAACGACAAGGCCGCCTACCCGGTGACGTACTACGCCTCGGTGCAGGACGGCCTGTTCAAGTCGTTGATCGACAAATACATGATGGGCAAGGGCCACAAGATGGAAGGCCACGACGCTCATCCGGCATCGGCTGCTGAGCCGGTCGCCATGTGCACTTCTGGAGACAAGTGATGCTAGGCAAACTCACGCTCGAGGCGGTTCCTTACCACGAGCCGATCATCATGGCGGCCCTCGGCGGCGCCGGCCTGCTCGGCCTGCTGGTGGTGGCCGCGGTCACCAAGTACAAGCTGTGGGGCTATCTCTGGAAGGAGTGGTTCACCTCGGTCGACCATAAGCGCATCGGTGTCATGTACATCGTGGTGGCGCTGGTCATGCTGCTGCGCGGCTTCGCCGACGCGGCGATGATGCGCACCCAGCAGGCGATCGCGCACGGCGGCAACGAAGGCATCTTCCCGCCGCACCACTACGATCAGATCTTCACCGCGCACGGCGTGATCATGATCTTCTTCATGGCCATGCCGTTCATGACCGGCCTGCTGAACCTGATCGTGCCGCTGCAGATCGGCGCGCGCGACGTGGCGTTCCCGTTCCTGAACTCGCTGAGCTTCTGGCTGTTCGTGGCCGGCGCGGCGCTGGTCAACATCTCCCTGGGCGTGGGCGAGTTCGCGCAGACCGGCTGGCTGGCGTACCCGCCGCTGTCCGGGCTGGAATACAGTCCAGGCGTCGGTGTCGACTACTACATCTGGGCGTTGCAGATCTCGGGCCTGGGCACATTGCTCACAGGCATCAACTTCTTCGTGACGATCATGCGCATGCGCGCGCCGGGCATGACCCTGATGCGCATGCCGATCTTCACCTGGACCGCGCTGATCACCAACATCCTGATCATCGCCGCGTTCCCGATCCTGACCGTGGCGCTGGCGCTGCTGGGTGCGGACCGCTACCTGGGCACGCACTTCTTCACTAATGACGGTGGCGGCAACGCCATGATGTACGTCAACCTGATCTGGATCTGGGGCCACCCGGAGGTCTACATCCTGATCCTGCCGGCGTTCGGCATCTTCTCCGAGCTGATCGCCACCTTCAGCCGCAAGCGCCTGTTCGGCTACACCTCGATGGTGTACGCGACCTCGTGCATCGGCGTGCTGTCGTTCATCGTGTGGCTGCACCACTTCTTCACCATGGGCTCGGGCGCCAACGTCAATGCCTTCTTCGGCATCACGACGATGATCATCTCGATCCCCACCGGCGTGAAGATCTTCAACTGGCTGTTCACCATGTTCCGCGGCCGCGTGCACATGACCGCACCGGTGCTGTGGACCATCGGCTTCATCATCACCTTCGTCATCGGCGGCATGACCGGCGTGATGCTGGCGATCCCGGCGGTGGACTTCGTGCTGCACAACAGCCTGTTCCTGATCGCGCACTTCCATAACGTGATCATCGGCGGCGTGGTGTTCGGCTACCTGGCGGGCCTGACCTACTGGTTCCCGAAGGCGTTCGGCTTCAAGCTCAACGAGAAGCTGGGCAAGGCCTCGTTCTGGTGCTGGATCATCGGCTTCTTCATCGCCTTCATGCCGCTGTACGTGCTCGGCTTCATGGGCATGACCCGGCGCATGAACAGCTACAACCATCCGGAGTGGGCGCCGTGGCTGATGGTGGCCGCGGCGGGTGCGGCGATCATCGGCACCGGCATCTTCCTGAACCTGGTGCAGATCGGCTACAGCATCTGGAAGCGCAAGGACAACCTGGACCTGACCGGCGACCCGTGGGACGGCCGGACCCTGGAGTGGGCGACCTCCTCGCCGCCGCCGTTCTACAACTTCGCGGTGCTGCCGCACATCGACGACCGCGACCAGTTCTGGGAAGACAAGCTCAAGGGCAAGGGCTGGACGCGCCCGGCCAAGTACGAACCGATCCACATGCCGCGCAACACGGCGGCGGGCTTCTGGATCGGCGCGTTCAGCATCGTCATGGGCTTTGCGCTGACCTGGCACATCTGGTGGATGGCGGTGATCGGCCTGGTCGGCATGATCGGCAGCTTCATCGCGCGCACCTTCGATGACGACATCGATTACTGGGTCCCGGCGGAGGAAGTGGAGCGCATCGAGAACGCGCGCTTCGCCCTGCTGGAACAGCAACACGCGGCCAACGCCGCAAAGGCGGTCTGAACCATGGCTTCCACGACGCTCGATCCCCACGCCGCCCACGCGGGCGGCCACGACCACGACCACGAACATCACGACGCGGGCGGCAACACCGTCTTCGGGTTCTGGGTCTACCTGATGAGCGACTGCCTCATCTTCGCCGGCCTGTTCGCCACCTATGCGGTGCTGGCCGGTGCGACGGTGGACGGCCCGACCGCCAAGGAACTGTTCGATCTGAAGTTCGTGCTGGTGGAAACCTTCCTGCTGCTGTTCAGCAGCCTGGGCTTCGGCCTGGCGATGATCTCGGCGAACAAGCGCAGCATGGGCGGCCTGTACGGCTGGCTGGCGGTCACCGCGGCGCTGGGCCTGGGCTTCCTGGGCATGGAACTCTACGAGTTCCACCACCTGATCGAAGAGGGCGCCGGCCCCGGCCGCAGCGCGTTCCTGTCGGCCTTCTTCACCCTGGTCGGCACCCACGGTCTGCACGTGGCCTCGGGCCTGCTGTGGATGACGGTGCTGGTGATCCAGATCGCCAGGAACGGCCTGACCCCGCGCAACATGACCCGCCTGGCGTGCCTGAGCCTGTTCTGGCACTTCCTGGACGTGATCTGGATCGGCGTGTTCACCATCGTCTACCTGCTGGGAGCGCTGTAATGGCCAACCATCATTCGTCCTCCGACGCGCACGCCGAGCACGGCCATAGCGGCGGCCTGAAGTCCTACCTGGTCGGCTTCGTGCTGGCGGTGATCCTGACCGTGATCCCGTTCGGCATGGTGATGAGCGGGGCCTTCCCGCGCGGCGTCACCGTCATCGTCATCGCGGTGCTGGCCGCGGTGCAGATGCTGGTGCACCTGATCTACTTCCTGCACATGGACCGTTCGGCCGAACAGCGCTCCAACGTGCACGTGGGCCTGTTCTCGCTGCTGATCATCGGCATCGTGGTGGTCGGCTCGCTGTGGGTGATGCACAACCTCAACGTCAACATGATGCATTGAGGGCGGCACCGCCGCAGGGTCGCGAAGGCCGCCTCCGGGCGGCCTTTTGCGTTCTACGGGCTGCAGCCCGGCAGCGCTGCAAGGGCAGCCCAAGCGCTCCGATATCGGCGTGGCGGGCCGGCACCTGCGGGAGCCGCGATCGGCATACCAAGGCGACGCGAGGCTGCATCGACGCCGTGCGCCCTGCGGAAACGAGGCGCGGCGCGCCGAGGTCAGTGCTGGTCTGCGCCGAGCGTCGCGGCGAGTTTCAGCAGTGTCTGCGCGTCTTCCGTGCTGAGGCGATCGAGCAGTCTCGTTCTGACCGAGGTGGCGTGGACCGAGCGTGCCGCCGCGATCTTGTCCTCGCCCAGGGCGGTGATGGCGACCGTCACCACGCGCGGCTCGCTGCCGTTGCGGCGGACCAGGCCGCGCGCCTGCATGCGCGTGAGCTGATGCGACAGCCGACTCTTGTGCCATCCCATGGAATCGGCGAGCGCCTGTTGGCGCAGTTCGCCCTTGCCCAGATCCACGAGCCGCGACAGCACGCCGAAGTCGCTGCCGGTCAGGCCGGCCCCGGCGGCCAGGTCCTTTTCGACGGCCGCCATCACCGTCTGGCCCATCTGCTTGAAGGCGTGCCAGATCGCCAGCTCGCGTGTGGAAAGTCGCGCGTGTTTCATGCCGTCACCATAGACCCCGCTGGTTGACATGACAACCCGATGGGCGTATTCCTGGGTTGACATGACAACTTGAGCGCGGCCATGGGCCGGCAGGCGATGCCTGCCGAGCGGCCCGTATTCGATGGAGGCGAGGACGATGTCCGCAACGACGTTTGCAGGTGTGGATGTATTGCTGACCGGCGGCAGCGACGGCATCGGGTTCGGCCTCGCGCGGCGCTTCCTGGCCGCAGGCGCAAACGTGCTGATCACCGGCCGGCATGCCGACAAGCTCGACCGTGCGGCCAAGGCCGCGCCCGGCCTGCAGACCCTGGTCAACGACATCGGGGTGGCCGAAGAGCGCGAGCGGCTGGCGCAGTACCTGCACGTGCGGCATCCCGGGCTGCGCGTGGTCGTCAACAACGCCGGCATCCAGCGACGCGTCGCGCTTGCCGACGACCAGGCGCCCTGGGCCGAATGCCAGCGCGAGATCGACATCCTGTTCGCTGCCGTCGTGCATCTGAACCATCTGCTGGTCCCGCTGTTGCGGCAGCATGGCGAGCCTGCGCTCATCGCCAATGTCTCCTCTGGCGGTGCCTTCGTTCCGCAGCCGTTCGCCCCGGTCTACAGCGCCTGCAAGGCCGCGCTCCACAGCTATACGGTCAACCTCCGCTTCGCGCTCTCCGCGACGCCGGTCAGGGTCGTGGAAATCATCCCACCCGCCGTCCGCACCGGCCTGGCAGGCCCTGGCATGGCCCATGGCGCGGACCTGGACGACTTCTGCGACGCCATCTTCGCCGGCCTCGCGGCGGGGCAGGCCGATGAGCTCGGCTTCGGAATGACCGATTCGGCGGAGTTTCGGCATCGTCTCGACGTGGAGCGTGCCGTGTTCGATGGGTTCTCCGGGCGCTTTCCCGTGCGCAGGTACTGAAGCGCGATCCGCTGCGTGTGCGGGGCTCGCGTCTCGTGGAGCGCGGTGCCAGGCGCGGCGATCGCCGCGGGCATGACCTATGGCATGGCACGTGGCGGCGGCGCGGGCATAGCATGGGGGTTTGCCTGTCCGCTGTCGTTCGCCCCCCTGGAGACCCCATGAGAAAGTCCACCGCCTGGATGGCGCCGTTGCTGCTGGCCGCCACTGTCGCGTTCCAGGCCTCGGCGCAGACCGCCCCGCCGCGCGACGTGCCGTTCGCCGGCACGCTGAAGATCGATGTCGACGCCACCGATCTGGCGCACCGCATCTTCCGTGTGCGCACCACCATCCCGGCCGCGCCGGGACCGATGACCCTGCTGTACCCGCAGTGGATCCCCGGCAACCATTCGCCGACCGGCCCGATCGACAAGCTGGCCGGGCTGGTGATCAAGGCCAACGGCAAGGTGCTGCCGTGGACGCGGGACCAGTACGACGTCTATGCGTTCAAGATCGACGTGCCCGCCGGCGTCAGCGAGATCGTCGCCGAGTACCAGTTCCTGTCCTCGCAGGGCGACGGCCAGGGCCGGGTGATGATGACCCCGGAGATGCTCAACCTGCAGTGGAACACCACCGCGCTGTATCCGGCCGGGGTGTACGCGCGCAACATCAAGGCGCAGGCCAGTGTGACCCTGCCGGCCGGCTGGGACTACGCCACGGCGCTGGAGACCGCGTCGCGGACCGGCGACACGGTGACCTTCAAGCCGATCGATTTCGACGACCTGGTCGACTCGCCGATGTTCGCCGGCAAGTACTACAAGCGCATCGTGCTGGATGACAAGGGCAATGCGCCGGTGGCGCTGAACGTGTTCGCCGACAAGCCCAAGTCGCTGGAGGCCAAGCCCGAGCAGGTCAAGGCGCACGTGGCCCTGGTGCAGCAGATGGACAAGCTGTACGGCGCGCGCCACTTCGACCACTACGAGTTCCTGCTGGCGCTGACCGACAAGCTCGGCGGCATCGGCCTGGAGCACCACCGCTCCAGCGAGAACAGCGGCCCGCTGGACTATTTCACCGAGTGGGACAAGAGCTGGGAGATGCGCGACCTGCTCGCGCACGAGTTCAACCACTCCTGGAACGGCAAGTACCGCCGCGGCGCCGACCTGGCCACGCCCAACTTCAACGTGCCGATGGGCGACAGCCTGCTGTGGCTGTACGAGGGCCAGACCCAGTTCTGGGGCGAGGTGATCGCCGCGCGCGCGGGGCTGTGGACCCAGGACCAGGCCCGCGACATGCTGGCCAACGTCGCCGCCACCTACCAGCGCGGCCGGCCCGGCCTGGCCTGGCGCGCGCTGCAGGACACCACCAACGACCCGACCATGTCGATGCGCCGGCCGCGCGCCTACCGCAGCTACCAGCTGAGCGAGGACTACTATTCCGGCGGGCAGATGGTCTGGCTGGAGGTCAACGCCAAGCTGCGCGAGCTCAGCGGCGGCAAGCGCTCGCTGGACGATTTCGCCAAGGCGTTCTTCGGCATGCACGACGGCGCCTGGGACGTGAACCCCTACACCTTCGACGACATCGTCGCCACGCTCGACGGCATCGCCAAGTACGACTGGGCGACCCTGCTGCGCAGCCGTCTCGATGAGCACGGTTCGCTGGTCGGCGGCATCGAGGCCAGCGGCTGGAAGCTGGTCTATACCGATCAGCCGAACGCGGCCAACAAGACCAGCGAGGCGCGCAACAAGAGCCTGGACCTGAGCTATTCGCTGGGCCTGAGCCTGGACCAGCAGGGCCAGGTGCAGTCCGTGCTGTGGGACAGCCCGGCGTTCAACGCCGGCCTCATCGCCGGCAACCGCGTCGTGGCGGTCGGTGGTCAGGAGTACAGCGCCGAGGCGCTCAAGGACGCGATCACCGCGGCCAAGGGCGGCAGCGCCCCGATCGAACTGCTGGTCAAGCGCGGCGACCGCTACGACACCTTGCGCATCGCCTACCACGGCGGCCTGCAATATCCGCACCTGGAGCGCATCGCCGGCACCCCGGATCGCCTGAGCGAGTTGTACAAGGCGCGTTGAGGCGGCGAAGTCCCCCCGCCCGGCGTCGTCATGCCGGGCGGCGGGGAGCTACGTCCGCGTCGCGCTGTGCGGCAAGTGATCGATCGCCGCCGCTGCGTTGAGGAGGCGTACGGTGCGTCTGTCGTAGGAGCGGCTTCAGCCGCGACGGGGCATTACCGGTAACGCCCGTTCGCGGCTGAAGCCGCTCCTACAAAAATGCGTGGTTTTTCGGTTCGCCGACGCCGTTGGACGAGCGTGGCGCACCTCCGTCGCGGACGCTGAGACCGCCAGCCACTATGCTGATGCATTGTCTGAGCGGACCAGAAGCAGATGGCGAAAGCGAAAACGGCCTATGTCTGCGGCGAGTGCGGCGCCGAATACACCAAATGGCAGGGCCAGTGCACCGAATGCGGCGCCTGGAACACGCTGAGCGAGATCGTGCTGGAGAGCGCGGCCACGGCCAAGGCGCCGGCCGCGGCGCGCCGCAGCGGCTGGGCCGGCAAGGCCGAGACGCCGAAGATCACCGCGCTCAAGGACGTGGAGCATCGCGACCAGGCGCGCGTGTCCACCGGCATCGGCGAGTTCGACCGGGTGCTCGGTGGCGGCCTGGTGGAAGGCGCGGTGGTGCTGATCGGCGGCGATCCCGGCATCGGCAAGTCCACGCTGTTGCTGCAGGCGCTGGCGAAGATGGCCGGCACCCTGCCGGTGCTGTACGTGACCGGCGAGGAATCGCTGGGCCAGGTCGCCGGGCGCGCGGTGCGCCTGGACCTGCCGCTGGACGGGCTCAATGCGCTGGCCGAGACCGGCATCGAGCACATCCTGCAGCACGCCAGCGCGGCGCGGCCCAAGCTGATCGTCGCCGACTCGGTGCAGACCCTGTGGACCGAGGCGCTGACCGCCGCGCCCGGTTCGGTCAGCCAGGTGCGCGAGAGCGCGGCGCGGCTGGTGCGCTATGCCAAGGAGACCGGCACCGCGGTGTTCCTGGTCGGCCACGTCACCAAGGAAGGCGGCATCGCCGGCCCGCGCGTGCTCGAGCACATGGTCGATGCGGTGCTGTACTTCGAGGGCGAGAGCGGCAGCCGCTTCCGCCTGCTGCGCGCGTTCAAGAACCGCTTCGGCGCGGTCAACGAACTGGGCGTGTTCGCGATGGGCGAGAAGGGGCTGAAGGAAGTCTCCAATCCGTCGGCGATCTTCCTCTCCGGCGGTAGCGCGCACCAGCCCGGCAGTTGCGTGATGGTCACCCGCGAGGGGACGCGGCCGCTGATGGTGGAAGTGCAGGCGCTCGTGGATGCCTCGCCGCTGTCCAATCCGCGGCGCGTGGCGGTGGGTCTGGAGCAGAACCGGCTGGCGATGCTGCTGGCGGTGCTGCACCGCCATGGCGGCATCGTGGTCGGCGACCAGGACGTGTTCGTCAACGTGGTCGGCGGCATCCGTGTGCAGGAGACCGCGGCCGATCTGCCGGTGCTGCTGGCGGTGCTGTCGTCGCTGCGCGACCGGCCACTGGCGGAGAAGACCATCGCCTTCGGCGAGGTCGGCCTGTCGGGCGAGATCCGTCCCGTGCCCAACGGCGAGGACCGGCTGCGCGAGGCCGCCACGCACGGCTTCAAGCGCGCCATCGTGCCCAAAGCCAATGCGCCCAAGACCGGCACGGTCAAGGGCATGGAAGTGATCGCGGTGGAACGCCTGGCGCAGGCGTTGGAAGCGGCGAGCGAATAAGCCGCGCCTCGGCGGTCGCGTCTTCGCCGTTCCTGCGGGCTGCGTCGCTGCGAAGCGCGATGCGGTGGTACGTGCGATGGCGCGGCTCAGGTCGCGCCGCCGTCGCATCGCGCGGCTGGCGTGGAGCGCTCCGCTCGCCGCGGCAGCATGCGATGCATCCATTCGCTGCACATCGATGCGTGCGATTGGCCATGGATCGCAGTCAGGCCATGATGCTTGCGCACAGCGAACGGCGCGCGTCGCCACGCGCGCCGTTGCCGTCACGGCGCCGCAGGCGCGATGGCGCCTGCGGGTCCGTCAATCCTTGCGGTACACCACGCCGAGCTTGTCGATCTCGTCGCCGTCGCGGCCGGTGAAGCCGGCGATGTGCCAGCCGCTGGGCGCGGTGAGCGTGTAGGTCTCGGTGGTCGGCGTGCCGGCGCTGAGGCTGCGGCCCTGGTTGGTGCGCAGGCTCAGCGAGAACAGCCGGGTGTGGCCGTTGTACTGGCCCACGCTCAGCGTGGCCGAGGTCAGCCGCTCGTTGGCAGCCAGACGCAGCGTGACCGGATCGCCGCCGCTGCCGCCGTGGGCCAGGGTGCTGCCGTTGTCCAGGCCCAGCGCGATGCCGTCCAGGCGCTCGGCACCACGCAGGGTCACGCTGGCGATGGTGCGCTGCTCGGCGCCCTTGGCGATGTCGTTGAACGGGGTGCCATGCGGGCCGCCGAACTGGTCGCTGGTGCGCACGGTGGTGCCGACTGCCCAGCCGAACTGCGCGGCCAGCGGGTAGTGGTCGGACAGCGGCTTGCCGTCGCTGTCGTAGAAGTTGCCGTCGTCGAGCTTGTAGCGGTTGGCGACCAGGGTCAGCTGCGGCGCGTCGCGGTACAGGATCTTGTCCACCACCTCGCAGTCGTTGGTCGGCGGGGTGCCGCACAGCAGCGGTGGGGCACCGGCGGCGGGGGCGCTGCCCTTGACCAGTTCCACCCAGGTATCGGTCAGGCCGTTGGCGGCGATCAGCGTGCGGATGTTGTCGTCGGCACGGGTGTAGCGGGTGTTGGAATCCATCATCACCAGCACCGCGTTGCCGGCCGACCAGGTCTGGATGAACTGCGAGAGCTGGCTGATGTTGGCGCGGCGTGCGGCCAGGTCGCCGCTCTCGGTGCCGGCGTTGGGATGCGCGTTGTACACGTCCAGCAGCACGCCGTCGTCCAGGCGCACGCGCATGTAGCTGAAGCCCTTGGGGGTGAGGCAGTCGGTGCCGTTGCACTTGTCCCACTTGACCCGGGTGAAGTCGTCGAAGCGGTAGTTGCTCAGCGTGTTGAGGCCGTCGCCGATCGCCGCGCCGCCGCTGGTGGGCGTGCGGTAGGGGTGCTTGTCGCCTGCGTACAACGTGGCGTGGTAGTTGAAATCTTCCTGCACGTTGATCAGGCCGTAGGGCGCCAGCTTCGGTGCGATCTGCGCCGTGTTGGCGGCCGGGTTGCTGCTGGAAATGCCCTGCGGCAGGCCGGCGACGTTGTAGGTGAGCACGTCGAGGACGCCGACGTCCGATTGCGCGTGGACCACGCCGGCGCAGGCCAGGCTCAATCCGATACCGTAGCTCACGAGGGTGCGTAGATGCTGGATCATGAATCGCCTCTTGCGGGTTGGGAGGAACAGCGGATGGCGCGAGCGCCAGGGGCGGTGCTGGAAGGCACCGATGCCGCCGCGCGACCGGCCGGGGCCGGCGCACGTGGCGTCATGGGGTCAGGAACCGCGGATCGAGCGCGGCCTCGACCGCGGCGGCGAAGGCCGGCAGCGGGCAGTCGTAGGCGGCGTCGGCGCGGCTGCACTGCGGGATGAATACGGGCGAGCTCAGCGGCGGCGCCTGCAGCGTCAACGCGCGGCGTTCGCGCAGCTGCGCCAGGCTCTGCGCGATGTAGCGCAGGCGGATCACCCGCTCGCCGTCGGCGCGGCGCCAGCGCTCGAATACCAGTGCGCCGCCGGGCACGGTCTGGTCCGGTTGGTAGCCGGGCAGTTGCCAGTGCAGGTCGAGCATGCCGGCCAGCAGGGTCAGGGTGCCGTCGTGGCCGGACAGCACCACCAGCCGCGCCGCGCCGCCGATCGGCGCGGCACGCGTGGCCTGGCCGCTGCCTTCCAGCAGCGTCGCCAGCAGTCGCGCCGCCAGCGGCGAGGCGGCCATGCGTGCCACCGCCGGCGCGCGCAGGCGCAGCGCGAACTCCGCCTGGTGCGGGGCGAAGGCGCGCAACAGGCTGGCTTCGTCCACGCCGCGCCAGCCGAGCGCGGCGAAGTCCTGGCCGTCGGCCCAGCCCATCAGCAGGCTTTCGCTGAGGCCGGAAGCGGCCGCGGCCGGGCCCTCGATGCCGGGGATCGCATCCTCGGCGTCGCCCAGTCGTGCCGGCACCGCATCCAGGCGCAGCTTGCCGCTGCCGGCGTCGGCCGGGCAGGGCCGTTGCGCGCACTGCAGCAGCAGTTGCTGCAGGCTGTCGATGGCATCGGCCTGGGCCGCATTCCAGGCCTGCGCATCGCCGCCGATGCGGCCGGCGATGGCCGCGCGCATCTGCGCCACCGCGGCGGGAGTGCGCAGGGCGGGCGCGCCGTCGAACAGCGGATCGGAGGTGCCGTCGGCGACGCTGTGTACCGGGTTGGCGCAGCCTGGGGTCAGCGTGCTGGCCAGCGCCTGCGCAGAGGCCACGGTGCGCTGGGTGCGGTTGGCCCAGTAGTACGCGGCCGCGCAGCCGTCGCCGGCGAACAGCCCCAGCGGCGCGTAGCGGGCGCGGTAATAAGCACCGAACAGCCGTTCCAGCGCCGCGCCGTTCGCGGTGAGATGCCCGGCTGGCACCGCGAAGCGCGGCCAGGGGCGCGCCGAGTAGCGCTCCAGTTGCTCGGTGCTGGACATCGCCGCGCGCACGCCGTGGCGCTTGAGGATGACGACTTTTTCCAGCGTTTCTGTCGTGGCCGGTTGCGCGCGTGCCGCGGCGCAGGCCAGCGGCGCGAGGGCGAACAGGGCGAGGGTGGCGAGGCGCGACAGCGGTGGCATCGGCAAGCTCCAGGCAGAGTCGGTGCGATGGCGGGCGCCCGCGGCCGCGCAGGCAACGGGCGCCGGGCGGCTGCCGCGCATGGCGGCAGCGCGGCGGATCAGAAGCGCGCGCGCACGCCCACCGACCAGGTGCGGCCGTAGTCGGTGTAGCCGCCGAACAGGCGGTCGCCGACGTACTGGCGCTGCACGGCACCGGTGAGATTGATCGCGTTGACGAACACCGACAGGGTGTCGTTGACCTTCCAGGCCACGTTGGCGTCGAGGCTGCCGAACTGGTCGCTGTTGAGCGTGGCGACGTTGGCGGTGCCGACCGCGTTGACGATGTCGTCGCTCCAGCTGTAGCTCACCCGCGCCATCAGCGGCCCCTTCTCGTAGAACAGCACCGCGTTGTAGGTGTTCTTGGCCACGCCTTCGAGGCTGTCGGTGAAGGTGCGGTTGCCGTCGCGGTAGGTGGCCTCGCTGTCGGTCCAGGTGTAGTTGAGCTGCATGCCCAGCCCGTCCAGCGGCGCCGGCAGGCCGGCGAAGACCTGCTGGTAGGCCACTTCCACGCCCTTGACGCTGGCCTGGCTGCCGTTGGTCTTGGACGAGAGCAGGTAGGTCTGGCCCTGGTACTGCAGGTTCGACAACTGGGTCTGGATGAAGCGCGAGATGTCCTTGTAGAACACGCCGCCGGTCAGCGCCGAGGTGCCGTCGATGTACCACTCGAAGGTCAGGTCGTACTGCCAGGCCTCGAACGGACGCAGCGACGGATTGCCGCCGCTGGCAGTGAGGATTTCGCCGCTGGAATTGAAGGTGAGCTTGGACGACAGGTCGGTGAGGTCGGGGCGGGTGATGACCTTGGCCGCGGAGCTGCGCAGCACCATGTCCTCGCGCACGTCCCAGGCGGCGTTGAACGAGGGCAGCGCGTTGCTGTAGCTGCGCGCGAAGTGCACCGGTTGCGCGCTGCCGTTGACATCGGCGTGGCCGTCGGTGGTCTGCTCGGTGCGCACCAGGCGCACGCCGAGGTTGCCGCGCAGTTCGCGGCCGGCCAGTTCGCTGCCGAAGTCGGCCATCGCGTAGGCCGAGCCGATCTTCTCCTTCACCTCGTAGGAGTTCTGCAGGTCGGCGCTGTTGGGCGTGTTGACCAGGTCGGCCGCGGTCGGCCAGGTGCCGAAGAAGGTCGATTCGATCGGCGCCAGCCACTGCCGCGGCAGGCTGCCGTTGGCGTCGGCGAGCATGTCGTCCACCGGCAGCGCGGTGAAGTTGCCGGCCGGGAAGCGCACGCCGGCGATGCTGGTCAGCAGCAGGTCGGCGCGATCGTAGGTGCGCGATCGCTGCCGGTACTTGGCGCCGAACTTGAGGTCGCGGAAGAAACCGTCGCCGAGCGCGCGCTTGGCGTCGAGCTGCAGCGCGTCCTCCTTGTCGCGCGCATCGATCTCGCGCCATTCCAGGCGGCGCCCGGCCACGCTGGCCGGGTTGGTCGGGTCGAAGCCGTTGGTGAAGCGCCAGTCGGGCACGTCGTCGCCATCGGCCTGTGGCATGTCCACGCGCATCGACAGGGTGGTGCCGCTGCGCAGGCGCGTACGCCGGATCGGATCGGAGTCGTAGCTGTGCGCCTGCGAGTGGAACGCCACCGCGCCCAGCGTCCACGCATCGCCGCTCCAGGTGCTGGACAGGCGCGCGCTGCGGTTGTCGTCGGTGATGCCGGAGGTCTCGCGCGAGATCTGCACCTGGCCGTTGCGGTAGTCGAAGCCGGCGATGCCGCCGTGCGCCACGCGCAGGTTGCTGAGCTTGGCCAGGCTGTCGAAGCCCACGCCCAGGCTGTATTCGTCGTAGTGCACGGTCTGCTTGGCGTACAGCAGGTCCAGGTTGGTTTCCCAGGCTGCGCTCGGCTTCCATTGCAGCGAAGCGGCGATGCCGGTGCGTTCGCGCTGCTCCAGTTCCAGCGTCGGGCGCAGGCCGGTGGGCACGTAGTGGGCGCCGGGCACGCCCGGCACGCCGTCGCGGTAGTAGTCCCAGCTCACCTCGTTGACCCGGTCCTGGCGCAGGCTGCGCTGCGCATAGGCGCCGGAGAGCAGCAGGCCGAAGGTGCCGTCGGCGTTGACCCAGTTGAACAGGCCGGACACGCGCGGATCGTTGGCGTGGGTGCGCTGCGCCTGGCTCGACTCCAGCGACACGTTGGTCAGGGGTTTGCCCAGTTCCAGCGGGCGAAACGTGCGTACGTTGACGATGCCGCCGATCGCGCCCTCGTCCAGGTCGGCGGTGGGACTCTTGATCACGTCCAGGCCGGCGACCAGTTCCGCCGGCAGCGTGTCGTAGCGGAACTGGCGGCCGGTCTGGCCGGAGGTGCGCACGTTCTCGTTGACCGCCATGGTCTGGCCGTTGAGCGTGGTCACCTGGAAGTTGGGCCCGAGGCCGCGCACGCGCACGTACACGCCTTCGCCGCGGTCGCGCACGATCGACACGCCGGGCACGCGCTGCAGCGCTTCGGCCACGTTCTGCGCCGGCAGCTTGCCGATGTCCTCGGCGGCGATCACGTCGACCACGCTGTCGGCGTAGCGCTTCTCGCGCAGCGCGGCGCTGAGGCTGCCGGCGTAGCTGCCGAGCACCTGGATGCCGTCCAGTTGCTTGACCGGCGCGTCCGCCGGCGTTGTCGGTGTCGGTGCGGCGGTCATGGTCGCCGGCACGGTGGCGGCAGCCTCGGCCGGCGCGTTCGCCGCCTCGATCGTCACCGTGGTCGGGGTCAGGAAGCGGTAGCGCAGGCCGGTACCGTCGAGCAGTTGCTGCAGGGCCTGTTCCGGCGCCGCGCCGGCGCGGCTGCCATGGGTCTGCGGATTGCCGGTGTTGCCGGCGGCATAGACGAACTGCAGGCCGGTTTGCCGCGACAGCGCGTTGAGCGCGCGCGCCAGCGGCTGCGCGGGAATCGCATCGACCGCGACGGGCGCGGTCTGCGCGCCGGCGGCGCCGGCATGCAGGGCGAGGGCGATGGAAAGGAACAGGGTGCGGCGCATCGTCGGGTCCTGTGAGAGCGGGGTGGTGGTGCGCGTGGCATCGCCATCGGGCGTTTGCCTGCGTTGTCCCCGGACTACGAGGCGCGACCGCGACGATCGGGCACCGTTTTTCGATGAATTTTCTGTGACACGTGCGGCGGGGGCTGGCGTCGCGCGCGCACGAAGACGCGCGTGCACGACGCGTGTGACGCGCTGATGGCACGCGACGGCGCGCCGATCATTCGGTCTGGACGATGCGTGCGTCGCGCAGCGCGCGACGTCCCTGCCCGCTACTGCGGGCGTACTGGCGTCGGCGCGCGGCTGCGCACGTGGATGCCGTCGGCGCTTGCGTGTACCTGCAATGTCGGCTGCGCATCCAGGAAGGCGCGCAACGCGGCGAGATCGTCGCCGCGCAGGTTGCCGGTCAGCCGCATCGCACCCGCGTCGGCGTCGTCGATCAGCAGGCGGGTGCGGTTGAGCCGGTTGAAGTCTTCGGCGACATTGGCCAGCGGTTCGTCGCGGAACACGATGCGGTGCTGCCACCAGGCATGCATGGCCGCGACGTCCTCGTTGCCGATTTCGACCCGCCCATCGGCGGTATCGATGCGCGCGCCCTGGCCGGCGCCGAGATCGGCCAGCATCGGCTGCTGCGGTTGGTCCTGGCGCCATACGTGCACGCGACCGGCCGACACCTCGATGCGGGCCTGATCCCGGTGCAGGGCGATGTCGAAGGTGGTGCCGATATCTTCCACGCGCAGGCCGCCGGCCTGCACCTGCAGTGGGCGGCGGTCGGCGGCGACCACGAAACTGGCCTGGCCCTGCAGCAACTGCAGCCTCCGGCTCCACGGCGTCAGCGTGGCGCGCACCTGGGTCTGCGCATTGAGCCGCACCACGCTGCCGTCGGCCAGTTGCACGCGGCGTTGTTCGCCGAGCGCGGTGCGGTAGGTCTGGGGGCGCGGCCAGGCCCAGCCGAGCAGCACCGCGACCGCGCAGACCGCGGCGGCCGCGGCCAGGCGCCAGCGTGGCGCGGCATGGAATCGCGCCGCGCGCGCTGGTGCTGTCGCGGTCGCACGCCGCGGCAAGGGCAGGGCGATCACGTTGTTGGCTGCGGCACCATCGGCGGCGGCGTCGCTGGCCAGCAAGGCATCCACGTCCAGGTCCATGCCGCGCAGCGCCTCGCCAAGGTCGCCGGCCACGCGCTGCATCGCCAGATACTCGCGCAGGTGCTGCGGCGAGGCGGTCAGCCAGTCCAGCAACTGCTGTTCCTGTTTCGCATCCAGCGGCTGCATGCGCTGCAATGCATGCCAGTGCGCGGCCTCGGCGATGGCGCTGCGCGACGAGAAGGCGCTGTCGTTCACCAGCGGTCTCCGCTGTCGGCCAACGCGCGTCGGCAGGCCGACAGGCCGCGCACCACGTGTTTCTTGACCATGTGCGGCGACACGCCCATGCGTTCGGCGATCTGCTTGTAGCTCAGTCCGTCGCGGTACTGCATTACCAGCACGGCGCGGGTGCGCGCGGGCAGGTCGGCGAGCAGGGCCTGCAGGTGCTGCTGGCGCTGCCGCCGGTGTGCGCTGTCTTCCACGTCGTCTCCCGCCGCCAGCAATTGCGAGAACTGCTCCATCTCGTCGATGCGCAGCGGCGCCTGGCGGCGACGCGCGGCCTGTTCGCGCGCCAGGTTCTGCGCGACGGTGTACAGATAGGCTTCGGGATTGGCGATGGCCTCGCCCTGCTGCCGATGCGCGCGCAACAGCCGCAGATAGGTCTCCTGCACCATGTCCTCGGCGTCTTCGCGTGCGCCGCGGCGCACGAAGAAGCCGCGCAGCACCGGGCCGTGTTCGGCGAACATGCGCGCCCATGCGCGTTTGGGGGGAGCCGCCACCGAGCCTGCCTTGTCCCTGGGGTGCGGGGCAGGCTAGAAGCTGCAGATGACGGTTCGGTGACGTGGGCTGCGATGCGTGGGGAAGAAGTCGGTGTTCGCCACTTCCTGTGGGAGTCGACTGTCATGCAGCCGAGATGCACGGAATGGTGTGCTTTCCGATGGCGCAATGCGTCGGGACTGAAGTCCCTCCCACAGTGCACACGGCGGGCTCGCCGCGAGCTCCTGTGGGGGCGGCTTCAGCCGCGATGGGCGCTATCTGTAACGCCTGTCGCGGCTGAAGCCGCTCCTAGGAAAGCAGGGTGGATGCATCTGGCCGCGGCCGCTAATGCGAATCGCGCGCCACCGCGTCGCCGCTGCCGCCGACTAGGAAGTCCAGGTCCGCGCCCAGGTGCGCCTGCTGCACGTGCTCCACGTAGAGCTTGCTCCAGCCGCGCGTCGGCGCCGGTGGCGGCGTCCATTCGCTGCGTCGGCGCAACAGTTCCTCGTCGCTGACTTCCAGGTGCAGTGCGCGGCCGGGGACGTCGAGTTCGATGATGTCGCCGTCGCGCACCAGGGCCAGGGTGCCGCCGGCGGCGGCCTCGGGCGAGGCGTGCAGCACCACGGTGCCGTAGGCGGTGCCGCTCATGCGCGCGTCGGAGATGCGCACCATGTCGGTGACGCCAGCGCGCAGCAGCTTCGGCGGCAGCGGCATGTTGCCGACCTCGGCCATGCCTGGGTAGCCGCGCGGGCCGCAGTGCTTGAGCACCATGATGCAGTCGGCGTCGATGTCCAGCGCCTCGTCGTCGATGCGCGCCTTGAAGTCCTCGATGCTCTCGAACACCACCGCACGCCCGCGGTGCCGCAACAGGTGCGGCGAGGCGGCCGAGGGCTTGATCACCGCGCCGTCCGGCGCCAGATTGCCGCGCAGCACGGCGATGCCGGCCTCCGCGCGCACCGGCGCCTCCAGCGGGTGGATCACCTCGCGGTTCCAGCACGGCGCCTGTGCCACGTTCTCGCCCAGGGTTTGACCATTGACGGTGCGCGCGTCCAGCGCCAGTTCGGCGCCGAGTTCGCGCATCACCGCCGGCAGCCCGCCGGCGTAGTAGAAGTCTTCCATCAGGTACTGGCCGGACGGCTTGAGGTTCACCAGGCACGGCAGGTGCGAGCCGAGCCGGTCCCAGTCGTCCAGTTGCAGCGGCACGCCCACCCGGCCGGCCAGGGCGAGCAGGTGCAGCACCGCGTTGGTGGAGCCGCCGATCGCCGCGTTGACCTTGATCGCGTTGGCGAAGGCATCGGCGGTCAGCACCTGCGACATGCGCAGGTCCTCTTCCACCATCTGCACGATGCGCCGCCCGCTGAGCCGCGCCAGCCGCGCGCGGCGCGCGTCCACCGCCGGGATCGCCGCGTTCTCCGGCAGCGACATGCCCAGTGCTTCGACCATGCTGGCCATGGTCGAGGCGGTGCCCATGGTCATGCAGCTGCCCTTGGAGCGTTGCATGCAGGCTTCGGCCTCGACGAAATCGTCCTGGCTCAGGGTGCCGGCGCGGACCATCTCCGACATCTCGATCACGCCGGTGCCCGAGCCCAGCGGCTGCCCGCGCCAGTTGCCCGACAGCGACGGCCCGCCGGACACGCCGATGGTCGGCAGGTCCACGCTGGCCGCGCCCATCAGCAGCGCCGGGGTGGTCTTGTCGCAGCCCATCAGCAGCACCACCCCGTCCAGCGGATTGGCGCGGATCGATTCCTCCACGTCCATGCTGGCGAGGTTGCGGAACAGCATCGCGGTGGGGCGCATCTGCGTCTCGCCCAGCGACATCACCGGGAACTCCAGCGGGAACCCGCCGGCCTCGTACACGCCGCGTTTGACGTGTTCGGCCAGTTCGCGCAGGTGGCCGTTGCACGGGGTCAGTTCGGACCAGGTGTTGCAGATGCCGATCACCGGGCGGCCGTCGAACATGTCGTGCGGATGGCCGGCGCTCTTGAGCCAGCTGCGGTAGTAGAAGCCCTGCTTGCCTTCGCGCCCGAACCACGCCTGGCTGCGGCGCGGCGGTTTGCTGGGTGAGCCCATGTCGGCGGATTCCTCGAGTCCAGGACGCCGGGATCCGCCTTGTGCGCAAGCCGCCCCCGGATGCTTTACGCGGGGGATGCTAGCGGGCATATTGATACGTGAAAAATAGCAAATATCTTCGAATGGATATTTGTTTTCATATATCGAAATCCTATCCACCTAGAGCGAAACGGCATGGACAACTCGGCAAGCGCGGCGCCTTCCTCCCTCGGCAACGCAACCTACGGCAGCCTGCACGGGCGCCGCGTCTTCATCACCGGCGGCGGTTCCGGCATCGGCGCCGCGCTGGTCGAGGCCTTCGCCGCGCAGGGCGCGCAGGTGGCCTTCGTCGATGTCGCGGCCGAGGCCAGCGCCGCGCTGGCCGAGCGCCTGGCCGCGGCCGGCCTGACCGCGCCGTGGTGGCGCCACTGCGACGTCACCGACGTGGCCGCGCTGCAGGCGGCGATCGGCGACGCGGCGGCCGCGCTGGGCGATTTCCACGTACTGCTCAACAACGTCGGCAGCGACGACCGCCACGCGCTGGAGGCGGTGACCCCGGACTACTGGGAGCGCTGCGTGTCGATCAACCAGCGTGCGGCGTTCTTCGCCATCCAGGCGGTGGTGCCGGGCATGCAGCGGCTGGGCGGCGGTTCCATCGTCAACCTCGGCTCCACCGGCTGGCAGAGCAAGACTGGCGGCTACCCGGTGTACGCCACCGCCAAGTCCTCGGTGAACGGCCTGACCCGCGGCCTGGCCCGCGACCTGGGCGCGGCGCGGATCCGCATCAACGTGCTGACCCCGGGCTGGGTGATGACCGAGCGCCAGGTCACCCTGTGGCTGGACGAGGCCGGCGAGCGCGAACTGGCGCGCAACCAGTGCCTGCCGGACAAGGTGATGCCGGAGGACATCGCGCGCATGGCGCTGTTCCTGGCCTCGGACGAGGCGCGCGCGATCACCGCGCAGGAGTTCGTGGTGGACGGCGGCTGGACCTGAGCGGCGCAGAATTCCCGGTTCGCGCGCGTCGCGGCTGAAGGCGCTCCTACAAGAGCCATGCGCCGGTGCGCGCTGGAGCATTGTGGGAGGGACTTCGGTTCCGACGCGATCGGCCGTCTTTGGACGGTCGCAGGTGAGCCCCGCACTGCTGCGCGTCGCGGCTGAAGCCGCTCCTACAAAAAGCCGCGCGCCGGTACGCGCAGGAGATTTGTGGGAGGGACTTCAGTCCCGACGCGATTCACTGTCCGTCGGTAGCGACTGCGCGTCCACTGCCGCGGCGACGCCGTAGACCGCCGCGGCCGCCTCCTGCAGCGCCCGCAGCACGATCCGCGCGCCCGGCGACAGCAGCCAGTCGCGGCGGGTGATCAGGCCGAAGGCGTCCATGCGGCAGGACAGCGCCACCGGCACGATCGCCACGCTGCCGTGGTCGGCGAAATGCCGGGCCACGTCCTCCGGGACCACCGCCAGCGCGTCGCCGTGGCGCAGCAGTTGCGGCAGGACCACCAGCGCCGAGGTCTCGATCACCCGCTTGGGCGCCTCCAGCCCGGCGTTCTGGAACATCAGTTCGAAGCGATGGCGCAGCACGCTGCCGTCCGGCGGCACGATCCACGGTGCCTCGGCCAGCACGGTCAGCGTCGGCGCCGGCGCCGTCAGCAGCGGATGGCCGGGGCGGGCGATGGCGCAGACCTTTTCCTCGGCCAGCGCCTGGTAGTGCAGATGGCGCTTGTCGTGCCGCGCGAACAGCCGCGCCACCACGATGTCGAGCTTGTTCTGCGCCAGGTGCTCCAGCAGTACGTCGCTGCCGTCCACGCGCAGGCTCACCCGCAGCAGCGGATGCTGCGCGCCGACCTGGGCCAGGGCCGACGGCAGCAGGCTCATCGCCGGGCCGGCGATCGCGCCGACGGCGACGCTGCCGGCATAGCCGGCCTTCAGCGCCTCGATCTCGGCACCGGCCTCGCCGAGACTGGCCAGGGCGATGCGCGCGTGGCGGATCATCGCCTCGCCGTACCAGGTCGCGCGCATGCCGCGCGGCAGGCGCTCGAACAGCGGCACCGCCAACATGTCCTCCAGGTCCTTGAGCAGCTTGGACGCGGCCGGCTGCGACATGTTCAAGGTCTCGGCGGCGCGGTGGATGTTGCCTTCCTCCTCGATCGCCAGCAGCAGCATCAATTGCCGGGTCTTCAGGCGGGCGCGGACGAACCAGGGCGGGGAAGCGGGCATGGCGCTCAGAAAGATACGAATGTTCGTATACCTTAAGCCAAAACCGATATTTGTTGCATATAGGTCGTCCGGCCAGAATAGGACCGGCGCATCGCGTCGCGCGGGTTCCGCGTCGCGCGCTGCGCGTCCGCATTCCGACAGGCGACCGATGCATGCGATTGATCCAGTTGCTCGATGACGCCGGCACGCCCGGCGTCGGCGTGGTGGAAGACGACGGCCGCCAGGTGCGGCTGTTGCGCGAGGTGGACTCCACCTACGCGCTGGCCAACGCGGCGCTGGCCGCCGGCAACAGCCTGGAGGCGCAGGCGCAGCAGCTGCGCGGCGAGCGTGTGCTCGACTACGCCGCACTGCTGGCCGCCGGCCGGGTGCTGCCGCCGCTGACCCATCCGGACCCGGCGCATTGCCGGGTCACCGGCACCGGCCTGACCCACCTGGGCAGCGCCGCCACGCGCGACGCCATGCACCAGAACCTGCAGCAACAGGCGGCGCAGGGCACGCTCACCGATTCGATGAAGATCTTCCAACTCGGCGTGGACGGCGGCATCCCGCGCGACGGCCAGCCCGGCGCGCAGCCGGAATGGTTCTACAAGGGCGACGGCAGCAGCCTGGTCGCGCCGGGCGCGCCGCTGCCGTCGCCGGACTTCGCCCTGGACGGCGGCGAGGAGCCGGAACTGGTCGGGCTGTACGTGATCGGCGCCGACGGCGTGCCGTACCGGCTCGGCTTCGCGCTGGGCAACGAGTTCTCCGACCACGTCACCGAGCGCCAGAACTATCTGTACCTGGCCCACTCCAAGCTGCGCGCCTGCGCGGTCGGCCCGGAGCTGCGCTGCGGCGCACTGCCGCGCGACCTGCGCGGCCACAGCCGCATTCGCCGCGGCGACGCGGTGATCTGGGAGAAGCCTTTCGTCACCGGCGAGGCCAACATGTGCCATTCGCTGGCCAATCTCGAGTACCACCATTTCAAGTACGCCGCGCACCGCGTGCCTGGCGACGTGCATCTGCATTTCTTCGGCACCGCCACGCTGAGCTTCGCCGACGGCGTGCAGGCGCAGCCCGGCGACCGCTTCGAGATCGAACTGCCCGAGTTCGGCGCGGCGCTGGTCAATCCCTTGCAGCGCGTCGACAGCGGATTCGCCCTGGGCGGCGTGCGCGCGCTGTAGAACCGCACGGAGGTAGGCATGACCCGACAGTTCCAGAGCTACATCGACGGCCGATGGGTGGCCGGCGACGACCTCGCTCCCGACGAGAATCCCTCCGACCTCTCGGCCCCGATCGGCGAGGCCGGCAGCGTCGACGCGGCCACGGTGCGCGAGGCGATCGCCGCGGCCAACGCGGCGCAGTCGGCGTGGGCCGCGAGCACCCCGCAACAGCGCGCCGATGCGCTGGACGCGGTCGGCAGCGAGATCCTGGCGCGCAAGCAGGAGCTGGGCGCGCTGCTGGCCTCGGAAGAGGGCAAGACCTTGCCGGAGAGCATCGCCGAGGCGGCGCGTGCCGGGCAGATCTTCAAGTTCTTTGCCGGCGAGGCCCTGCGCATTCCCGGCGAGACGCTGGCCTCCACCCGGCCCGGGGTCAATGTCGAGATCACCCGCGAGCCGGTCGGCACGGTCGGCATCATCGCGCCGTGGAATTTCCCGCTGGCGATCCCGGCGTGGAAGATCGCGCCGGCGCTAGCCTACGGCAACACGGTGGTGTTCAAGCCCGCGGAGATCGTGCCCGGCTGCGCCTGGGCGCTGGCCGAGATCCTCAGCCGCGCCGGCCTGCCCAATGGCGCGTTCAACCTGGTGCTCGGCAGCGGCAGCACGGTCGGCCAGGCGCTGGTCGGCGAGCGCGGCATCGATGCGCTGAGCTTCACCGGCTCGGTGCCGACCGGCAACCGGCTGCTCAAGCAGGCCGCCGAGCGCGGGCTGAAGATCCAGTTGGAGATGGGCGGCAAGAATCCGCTGGTGGTGCTGGCCGATGCCGACCTGGACCTGGCGGCGGAGATCGCGGTCAACGGTTCCTATTTCTCCACCGGTCAGCGCTGTACTGCGTCGAGCCGGCTGATCGTCGAACGCGCGGTGCACGATGCGTTCGTCGCGCGCCTGCGCACGCGCCTGGCCGCGCTGAAGATCGGCCATGCGCTGGAGGCGGGCGTGGACATCGGCCCGGTCGCCAGCGCCAGCCAGTTCGAACAGGACCGCGACTACCTGCGCATCGCCCGCGAGGAAGGCGCCGAACTGCTCTACGGCGGCGAGGCGCTGGAGTGCGCGCACCGCGGCTACTACCTGCGCCCGGCGCTGGTCGCCGCGCAGCCGCAGCACCGCATCGCCCGCGAGGAAGTGTTCGGCCCGGTCGCCGCGATGCTGGTGGCCGACGACTACGAACACGCGCTGGCCCTGGCCAACGACACCGAGTTCGGCCTGTGCGCCGGCATCGCCACGCGCTCGCTGAAGCACGCCACGCATTTCAAGCGGCATGCGCAGGCGGGCATGGTGATGGTCAATCTGCCCACCGCCGGCGTCGACCCGCACGTGCCGTTCGGCGGACGCAAGGCGTCCAGCTACGGCCCGCGCGAGCAGGGCCGCTATGCGGTGGAGTTCTACACCACGGTCAAGACCGCCTATACGTCCGCACCATGAACTGATCGAACCAGCGCACGCCGGCCTGGGAGGGCGGGCGGCGCGTCGCGGCCTCCGGGCCCGTCCGCCGCCAGCGTGCCATCAACGAGGAGGGGCTATGCAGAAGCACACGTCGGGAATGCGGGCGCTGGGAATCGCGGCACTGCTGGGCATGGCGCTGGCCGCCTGTTCCGGCGGCGGCAAGGAGGCCGGCAAGGCGCCCGGGCAACTGACCGTCGGTTTCAGTCAGGTCGGCGCGGAGAGCGAATGGCGCACCGCCAACACCGCCTCGATCAAGCAGGCCGTGGCCGATGCCGGCATGAAGTTGAAGTTCTCCGATGCGCAGCAGAAGCAGGAGAACCAGATCAAGGCACTGCGCTCGTTCATCGCCCAGCGCGTGGACGTGATCGCGTTTTCGCCGGTGGTGGAGTCGGGCTGGGAGACAGTGCTGCGCGAGGCCAAGGCCGCCAATATCCCGGTGGTGCTCACCGACCGCGCGGTGAAGGTGTCCGACGATAGCCTCTACGTCACCCTGATCGGCTCGGATTTCGTCGAGGAAGGGCGCAAGGCGGCGCGCTGGCTGGTCGAGCGCTCGCCACTGAAGGACGGCGACAAACCGGTGCGCATCGTCGAACTGCAGGGCACTGTCGGCTCGGCGCCGGCGATCGATCGCATGAAGGGCTTCAAGGAAATCTTGGCGGCGCATCCGCGCTTCCAGATCGTGCGTTCGCAGAGCGGCGACTTCACCCGCGCCAAGGGCAAGGAAGTGATGGAGGCGTTCCTGAAGGCGGAGGGGCGCAACATCGATGTGCTCTATGCGCACAACGACGACATGGCCATCGGCGCGATCCAGGCGATCGAGGAAGCCGGGCTGAAGCCCGGCAAGGACATCCTGGTGATCTCGGTGGATGGAGTGAAGGGCGCGTTCGAGGCGATGCAGGCGGGCAAGCTCAACGTGACCGTCGAATGCAATCCGCTGCTCGGCCCGCAACTGGTGCAGGCCATCCGCGACCTCAAGGCCGGCAAGCCGCTGCCCAAGCGCATCGTGGTCGAGGAGTCGGTGTACACCCAGGACCAGGCCGCGGCCGAACTGCCCAAGCGCAAGTACTGAGGGCGCGCGCATGCATCCGCTGCTGCTGGAGGCGCAGGGACTGAGCAAGGCCTACGCTGGCGTGGCCGCGCTGGAGGACGTGGCGCTGCGCCTGCGCGGCGGCGAGATCCACGCGCTGATGGGCCAGAACGGCGCCGGCAAGTCGACGCTGATCAAGCTGCTCACCGGGGTGACGGCGGCCGATGCCGGGCGCATCGCGCTGGACGGCGCGGTCGTCGCGCCGGCCTCGCCGCAGCAGGCGCAACGCCTCGGCATCAGCACCGTGTACCAGGAAGTGAACCTGTGCCCGAACCTGTCGGTGGCCGAGAACCTGTTCGCCGGCCGCTATCCGCTGCGCGGTTGGCCGCGGCGCATCGACTGGCGCCGGGTCGAACGCGAAGCCGAGGCCAGCCTGCAGCGCCTGGGCATCGTCGTCGACGTGCGCCGCGCGCTGGGCAGCTATCCGGTGGCGGTGCAGCAGATGGTGGCGATCGCGCGCGCGGTCGGCGTGTCGGCGCGGGTGCTGATCCTCGACGAACCCACCTCCAGCCTCGACGAAGGCGAGGTGGCCGAGTTGTTCCGGGTGATGCGTGCGCTGCGCGAGGCCGGCATGGCGATCCTGTTCGTCACCCACTTCCTGGACCAGGTGTACGCGGTGGCCGACCGCATCAGCGTGCTGCGCAACGGGCGCCTGGTCGGCGAATACACGCCCGATGCGCTGCCCGCGCCGCAACTGGTCGCGGCGATGGTCGGGCGCGCGCTCGATCCGGCCAGCGCCGCGGCCGCCACGGTGCGCGCGGCCGCACCCGAGGACGCGGTGCCGCTGCTGCAGGCGCAGGGCCTGGGACGGCGCGGCCAGCTGCAGCCGGTCGATCTGCACGTGTGCCGCGGCCAGGTGCTGGGCCTGGCCGGCCTGCTCGGCGCCGGCCGCACCGAACTGGCGCGGCTGCTGTTCGGGCTGGACCGTGCCGATCGCGGTCGCGTGGCGATCGACGGCCGCGCCGTGGCGCTGCGCGGCCCGCCCGACGCGATCGCCCATGGCCTGGCGCTGTGCCCGGAAGAGCGCAAGACCGAGGGCATCGTCGCCGAGCTGTCGGTGCGCGAGAACATCGTGCTGGCGCTGCAGGCGCGCCTGGGCCTGCGCCGGTTCCTGGCGCCGGCCGAGCAGGTGCGCATCGCGCAGGGCTACGTGGATGTGCTCGGCATCAAGACCGCCAGCCTGGAGACGCCAGTGGGGCTGCTGTCCGGCGGCAACCAGCAGAAGGTGGTGCTGGCGCGCTGGCTGGCGACGCGGCCGCGGCTGCTGATCCTCGACGAACCCACCCGCGGCATCGACATCGCCGCCAAGCAAGACATCATGACCCGGATCCTGGCCTTGGCCCGCGAGGGCATGGCGGTGCTGTTCATCTCCGCCGAGGTCGCCGAGATCGCGCGCATCGCCCACCGCATCGCGGTGCTGCGCGAACGCCGCCTGGTCGGCGAACTGCCCGGTGGCTGCGGCGAGCGGGCGATCTTCGACCTGATCGCCGGGAGTGCGGCGTGAGCGCCGCCGCCACGCCCGACACCACCGTACCGCGCTGGCCGGCACGGCTGCGCGCGCACCCGTTGTTCTGGCCGCTGGCGACGCTGGCCGTGCTGCTGCTCGGCAACGGCCTGTTCGACCCCGGCTTCCTGAGCCTGCAATGGCGCGACGGCCACCTGTACGGCAACCTGATCGACATCGGCAACCGCGCCGCGCCGCTGGCGCTGGTGGCGATGGGCATGACCCTGGTGATCGCGGTGCGCGGCCTGGACATCTCGGTCGGCGCGGTGGTGGCGATCGCCGCGACGGTGGCGGCCTGGATGATCGGCGGCGGCGAGCACAGCCGTTTCCCGCTGTGGGCGGTGCTGCTGGCGCCGTTGTTGGTGGCGACGCTATGCGGGCTGTGGAACGGGCTGCTGGTGGTCAAGGTCGGCATGCAGCCGATCATCGCCACGCTGATCCTGATGGTGGCCGGGCGCGGCATCGCGCAGCTCATCGGCGACGGGCAGATCCTGACCATCTACTACCCGCCGTACTTCTACCTCGGCAACGGCTTCCTGCTCGGCTTGCCATTCGCCTTGTTCGTGGTCGCGGCGGTATTCCTGGCGCTGCAGCTGCTGCTGGGGCGCACCGCGCTGGGGCTGTTCGTACGCGCGATCGGCCACAACCCGCGTGCGGCGCGGGTGGCGGGCGTGCGGGCGCGGCTGATCGCCGTGCTGTTGTACGTGTTCTGCGCGTTCAGCGCCGGCTTGGCCGGGTTGCTGATCAGTTCCAACGTCAAGAGCGCCGACGCCAACAACGCCGGGCAGCTGATGGAACTGGACGCGATCCTCGCGGTCACCCTCGGCGGCACGCTGCTCGATGGCGGCCGCTTCAGCCTGGCCGGCAGCGTGATCGGCGCGCTGATCATCCAGACCCTGACCGCGACCATCTACGCGTTCGGCGTGCCGGCGCAGGTCACCATGCTGATCAAGGCGCTGCTGGTGTTCGCGGTGATGCTGCTGCAGTCGCCGGCCTTCCGCGCCACCCTGCGCGGCTGGATCAAGCGGCCCCAGCCGCAGGTGCGGCCATGAGCGCGGCGGCTCCGCGCTTGGCGGTGCCCGGCCGGCGCAAGGCGACGGGGATGCTGCAGGGCGCACGCCTGCCGCTGGCGATCACCGTGGCGCTGTTCGTGGCCATGCTCGCGACCGGCGGCGTGCTCTACGACGGCTTCCTGGCGCCGCAGGTGCTCGCCAATCTGCTGATCGACAACGCCTTCCTGTGCATCGCCGCGGTGGGCATGAGCCTGGTGATCCTCAGCGGCGGCATCGATTTGTCGGTGGGCGCGGTGCTGGCCTTCGCCACGGTGCTGTCGGCGTCGCTGGTCGAGCGCCATGGCTGGTCGCCGCTGGCGGCGATCCCGCTGGTGCTGCTGCTCGGCAGCGCGTTCGGCGCCGGCATGGGCCTGCTGATCCAGCGCTACCGTCTGCAGCCCTTCGTGGTCACCCTGGCCGGCATGTTCCTGGCGCGCGGCGCCAGCACGCTGATCAGCGTCGATTCGATCCCCATCACCGACCCGCTGTACACCGCGATCGCGCAGGCGCGGCTGCCGCTGGGCGGTGGCGCATCGCTGTCGGTCGGTGCGCTGATCGCGCTGGCCATGGTGGCGCTGGGCATGTGGCTGACCCAGTACACCCGCTTCGGCCGCTGCGTGTACGCACTCGGCGGCAGCGAGGCCTCGGCGCGGCTGATGGGCCTGCCGGTGGAGGCGACCCGGGTGCGCGTCTACGCCTTCAGCGGCTTCTGCTCGGCGCTGGCCGGGGTGGTGTGCACGTTCTACATGCTGTCCGGCTACAGCCTGCACGCGCAGGGCCTGGAGCTGGACGCCATCGCCGCGGTGGTGATCGGCGGCACCCTGCTGGCCGGCGGCAGCGGCTATGTGATCGGCACCTTGTTCGGCGTGCTGATCCTGGGCGCGATCCAGACCCTGATCGTGTTCGACGGCACGCTCAGCTCGTGGTGGACGCGCATCGTGATCGGCGGCCTGCTGCTGCTGTTCTGCCTGCTGCAGCGGCTGCTGACCCGGCGCCTGCCGGACGCCGCGATGGGCGATTGAGCGGCGCGGCGGCGTAGAATTCCCGGACGCAACGGGAGCGCCGACATGCTGAAGATCTGGGGCCGCCACAATTCGAGCAACGTGCGCAAGGTGCTGTGGTGCGCCGAGGAGATCGGCCTGGCCTACACCTCCATCGAGGTCGGCGGCGCGTTCGGCGGCAACGACGCACCAGCCTATCGCGCACTCAATCCCAACGGCCTGGTGCCGGCCATCGAGGACGATGGCCTGGCGTTGTGGGAATCCAACGCCATCGTGCGTTACCTGGCCGCGCGCTACGCGCCGGACACGCTGTATCCGCAGGATCCGGTGCTGCGCGCGCAGGGCGACAAGTGGATGGACTGGACCACCTCGCGCTTCGCCGGCGCTTTCCGTGATCTGTTCTGGGGCGTGCTGCGCACCGCGCCCGAGCAGCGCGACGCCGCCAGGATCGCCGCCGCGCTGGAACACTCGGCCGAGTTGTTGCGCACCGCCGACGCCGCGCTGGCACAGCAGCCGTGGCTGTCGGGCGAGCACTTCGCGATGGGCGACATCCCGCTGGGCAGTTTCGCCTATGCCTGGTTCGAGATGTCGATCGAGCGCCCGACGCTGCCGCATCTTCATGCCTGGTACCAGCGCCTGCAGCAGCGCCCGGCCTACCGCAAGGGCGTGATGACGGCACTGACCTGAATCGCGGCGGTCATGGCCGGCGCGTCGTCGCGGCGGCGGCCATGCCGGTGAACTGCTCGCGCATGTGATTCCCTCTGACGGCAAGGAGCCGCCTCCCTTGATCGAGCCCCCCAAGATCGTGCTCTGCATTCCCGGCCCATGGCCGGATCGGTCCGACCTGCTGGCGCGCATCGTCCAGGACAGCGGCGGCTACCTGTTCGCCGGGCAGGTGCTGATGCACATGGACAGCGGCCAGGCCTGCGAACTGCAGCACGAGCCACACGATGCACGCATGGCCGACGCGTTCGCCGCCGCCGGACCGCACTGGCGCGGTTCCGCGGACATGGCGCGCATCGGCACGCATGCGTCCGTCGTCTACCTCATCGGCGCCGGCGGTTCGCGGGTGCGTGCCGAGACGATGATGCGCGCGGCCGCGGCGTTGCTGGATGCCGGCGGCCTGGGGGTCAAGGTGGAAAGCAGCGGCGTTGCCCACAGCCCGGCCGACTGGCGCCAGTTGTGCGCGGACCTGCCGCTGGGCAGTGCCCATCGCGCCTATGTGCTCAACATCACTGGCGAGCAGGTGCATTCCTGCGGCATGCACCAGTTCGGCATGAAGGACGCGATCGTCGCGGCGCAGGCCGCGCCCGATCCGGTCGGCCTGCTGCACACCTTCACCTGCTACCTGTTCAACGAAGCGCCCGACGTGCGCGAGGGCCACACCTTTTCCGTCGCGCACGGCGCGCCGCGCTATCGGCTCCAGGCCGAGGCCAGCAGCCAGTTCCAACCCGGCGATCTGTTCGCCAATCCCTATGGACTGTGGCGGCTGACGCCGCTCTGACGGCGCGTTTCGTCCGGGATCCGGGTAGGGCGGGCAGGGCCGACGAGTTGCTCGCCGCGAATCGTGGTTGCGGTGCGGGCCGCCGTCGAGCGCCTGCGTGCCTCAGGGCCTCCCGCCCGCCACCGCCGGCAGCGCGTCGCCGCCTGCCCGGCGCATCACCCAGTTGAACAGCGGCGTGGCCATCAGCGTGGAGGTGATGGCCATCAGCACCAGGATCGAGAACAGACCCTGTTCGATCACCCCGGCCTGCAGGCCGATGTTGATGATGATCAGTTCCATCAGGCCGCGCGCGTTCATCAACGCGCCGATCGCCATTGAATTGCGGTTGTTCTCGCCGCTCAGCCGTGCCGCGCCCCAGCAGGCGATGCCCTTGCCCAGGAACGAGGCCAGCAGCACCACGCCGGCGGCCAGCAGGATCTGCGGATCCAGCAGCACGCTCAGTTCGGTCTTGAGGCCGGAGAAGGTGAAGAACATCGGCAGCAGGAACACCACCACGAACGGCTGCAACTGCTCGCGCAGCTTCTCGGTCAGCGCGCCCTTGGGCAGGCAGGCGCCGAGCAGGAAGCCGCCGAACACCGCGTGGATGCCGATCGCATCCATCGCCCAGGCGCTGGTGCAGAACAGCATCAGCACCACCGCCAGCACGCCGGCGCTCAGCGGCTGGTCGGCGCGCACGTGGTCGGCCAGGCGGCGTAGCCAGTGGCGGCCGACCAGCAGCATGAACAGCGCATAGCCCACGCCGCCGCCGATTGCCAGATAGGCGCTGCCCCAGCTGCCGCCGAAGCTGGCCAGTACCACCGCCAGGATGCACCAGGCCGCGGCGTCGTCGACCGCGCCGGCGGTCAGCGCCAGGGTGCCCAGCGGGCTGCCGGTGAGACCGCGCTCGTGGATGATCCGCGCCAGCATCGGGAACGCGGTGATGGCGATGGCCGCCCCCAGGAACAGCGACGCCTCCAGCAGCTTGGTCTTGGCCGAGAACAGCCCCGGCACGTGCAGCAGCCACGGCGCCAGCACGAACGCCAGCACGAACGGCACGGCGATGCCGGCCAGCGACACGCCCATCGCGCTGCGGTAGCGCGTACGGAAGTGGTCGCCGCGGAAATCGGTGCCGACCAGAAACATGTACAGGCCCACGCCGAACTGCGCGGCCACGTACAGCATGTCCAGGGTCGGCTTGGGAAACAGTGCCTGCTGCACGTCCGGCAGCAGCGCGCCGAACAGCGACGGCCCCAACGCGACGCCGGCGATCATCTCGCCGACCACCTGCGGCTGGCCCAGGCGCCTGGCCAGCAGGCCGACCAGGCGGCACACCAGCAGGATCACCGCCGCCTGCAGGAAGAAGTACACCGACATCTGCGGGGTGGTCATGGGCGGCCGTCCTGGAAGTGTCGGCGGATGATAGGAGGCCGGGGCCGCGAAATCCATGCGCGCGCCGCGTCACGTGGTGGGGCGGGGCGCGTTTGCGGTATGGTGCCTCGCGCGCGCATCGCGCATGCCCGTCACCCATGCGGGCCGACACCGCAGGACGCACCGGGGAGCGAAGCGATGAGCAAGGGATGGACGCGGCGGCAATGCCTGGGCGCCGGTGCCGCGGGCGCAGTGGCCGGTTTGCTGCCAGGGGCCGCCATCGCCAGCGCCGCCGCTGCCGATGCGGGCGATGCCGATGCGCTGTACCGGCGCGCGCTGGTGCTCGACGCCAATGCGCTGGCCTCGATCGGGCAGGTGTTCGGCGGCCCGGATACGCCGCAGCTGCTGCAGCAATTGCGCGACTCCGGCGTGTCGGCGCTGAAGACCACGCTGGGCGGTGCGGCCGGCGACTTCGAGACCGCCGTGCAGGACATTGCCGCCGCGCAGGCGCTGGTCGAGCGTTATCCGCAGCACTTCCTCAAGGTGCTGCAACCGGCCGACCTGCGCCGCGCCAAGCGCGAGGGGCGCGTCGCGCTGATTTTTTCCTTCGAGTCGGCGGCGATGCTGGAGGACAAGCCCGCGCGCATCGATCTGTTCCGCCAGCTCGGTGTGCGGGTCATGCAACTCACCTACAACCGCACCACGCCGTTCGGCGTGGGCTGCCTGGACGGCGAGAGCGGCGGCGTCACCGCGCTCGGCCGCGACGCCATCGCGCGCATGAACCGGCTTGGGGTGGCGCTGGATCTGAGCCATTCCAACCTGCAGACCACCCGCGACGGCATCGCCCTGTCGCAGCGCCCGCCGGTCATCACCCACGCCGGCTGTGCCGCGGTGTTTGCGCATCCGCGCAACAAGCAGGACGCCGAGCTGCGCGCCCTGGCCGGCAAGGGTGGGGTCATGGGCGTCTACATGCTGCCGTTCCTGACCGAGGACAGCCGCCAACCGCACCTGGCCGACTACATGCGCCACCTGCAGCACGCGCTGGACGTGTGCGGCGAGGACCATGTCGGCATCGGCACCGATTCGCTGTTCTTCCCGATCACCGAGCAGGACCGGCGCGCGTTCGAGGCGGACCTGGTGCAGCGCCGCCGCGACGGCATCGGCGCCCCGGGCGAGAACCGGCTGCCCTATCTGCCCGACGCCAACACCCCGCGCAAGCTCGAACGCGTCGCCGACGCACTGCTGCGCCAGGGCTACAGCGCCCGCGTCGCCGACAAGGTGCTGGGCCTGAACTTCGAACGGGTCTTCGGCGAGATCTGGACCGTTTGACCCCGACCGACCGCGGACGGCGCATCGCTGCCTCCGGCGCGATCGCCGTCGCTGGCAGGTGCAGGCTGAAAATTTTTTCGGATCACATGCGCTGCCGCCGACGCGGCTTCTTCACCAACACCCTTTTCACCAAGACGAGAGATGCACATGCAACAGCATTCGAATGGACAACGTCCTGCGGCGGGAATGTCGCGCCGTGACTTTTCCCGTTTCGTGGGCCTTGGCGGCATGGCAGGAGTGGCCGCGCTCGCCGGCGTGGACGTCGCCGGCGCCAACGCCAATCCCAACACCACGCAGGCAGCGGCACCATCGTCCCCCATCGTCAACGTCAAGGATTTCGGCGCGGTCGGCGATGGTGCCAGCAACGACCAGCCGGCGATCCAGGCGGCCCTGGACAGCGTGGGCACCGATGGCGGCTACGTGTTCTTTCCCAAGGGCTCCTATCGGGTCGACGCGCCGCTGTTCGTGAAGAGCAAGGTCAACAGCGCGGCCGGTTTCGTGGTGGCCGGCGCGGGGCAGAACTGCGCCATTCGCGCCGGCGACAACTTCCCGGCCAACGTGGCCCTGGTCTACGTGCTCGGCGGCAATGCCGCACTGTTCGACCTGGGGCTGGATGGCATGAACCGCGCGCAGAACGGCGTGGAGTACGCGTACTCCGCACCGGATCGTCCGGACGACCGCACCATCCTGATCCGCGGCGTGGCGTTCTCGCGGTTCCTGTCCAACGGCTTCCACTGCGTCGGCGGCGAGGGCTACCAGATCCGCGAGTGTTTCTTCAATTCCATCGGCGACTACGCGGTCTACAACCGCGACGGCGGCATCAATTCGTTCGTCGAGGGCAACTACATGCTCGGCTGCGGGGGCGTCTATCTGGGGTCGACGTCGGCGCAGCCGGAAGGGGTCAGGATCGTCAACAACACCATTCTCGCCTCCGCCGGTTCGGGCATCGGCGTCTACGTCGACCGCGGCATGGAGATCAACATCTCGCACAACGTGATCGACCAGGTCAAGGTGGCCTCGGTGCAGGTCACCAACAACAGCTCCTACGTCAAATGCATCGGCAACTGGCTGTCGGGGCAACCCGGCACGGTGGTGTGCTCGTTGAGCCAGGACGCCAACTCGATCACCTTCGCCGACAACACCTTCGAAGGCGGCGACTTCCAGTTGTCGGTGGTTTCCGACACCGTCGGCCGCATCCACGACATCACCGTCCACAACAACATCTTCAACAACACGCGCGACACCGCGATGTTCTTCAACAACATCTCCAGAGTCAGTATCATCGGCAACCATTGCCGCTCAAGCGGCAAGGAATCGCTGTTCTGGGGTGGCGGCCAGTACGGCGTGGCGATGGGCAACGTGCTCTGGAAGGGCCCGAACGCCGCTGCCGGCTTGGTACAGAACACCAACATCGGGTGGTGATGCGCGCATCGCGCCGGTGCCGGCAGGCTTTCTGCCGCACCGGCGCGACAATTCGGGGGCGGCGCGAGCGGAATGTTCCGCCCCATGGCGCCGCAGGGGCATACGGCAGTGCGCCCGTGCGCCCGTGCGGAGTCGGCATTGAGTGCATGCGCGCCAGCGTTGCACGCACCGCCTCCGAGCGTTCCAGCGGCGCCGCGCCGCCCGCATTGACCGGGCCCTCGCGCAGGTCCAGACTTGTCGCCCTCATTCGCACCCATCGTCACGCCGCCATGCCGTACGCACCGCTGCTGATATTGCCCAACGCCCTGCGCGTCAGCGCAGGCCGGGTGCGCCTGCCTGAAGGAATGGACGACGCCGTGCGCTAACGCCGGCCATCGCCGATCCGCCGCAGACAAGCACCCGATGGGTGCTTTTTTTATGCCTGTTTTTTCGCTGTTCCACCGTTCCGACACGCCAAGGAGAACGTGCCATGCACTACGCCGCCGAACCCGAACCCTAGCCGCATGCCAGCCTCGCCAACCGGGGCATGCGGCTTCCCCAGTGTTGGCAATGCGGAACCTTTCTCATGAACACGAACACCCTTTCCCGCTGGCGCAACCTCGGCATCATCGCCCACATCGACGCCGGCAAGACCACCCTCACCGAACGCCTGTTGTGGGCCGCCGGTGCGATCCATCGTCTCGGCGAAGTCCACGATGGCGCCGCCACCACCGACTTCTCGGACATCGAACGCGCGCGCGGCATCAGCATCGGCGCGGCCGCGGTGCAGGTGCAGTGGGCGCCGGCCGGGCAGCCGACGCATCGCCTGACCCTGATCGACACCCCCGGACACATCGATTTTGCGATCGAGGTGGAACGCTCGCTGCGCGTGCTCGACGGCGCGGTCGCGGTGTTCTCCGCGGTCGACGGCGTGCAGCCGCAATCCGAGACCGTGTGGCGGCAGGCACGCCGCCACGGCGTGCCGATGCTCGCGTTCGTCAACAAGATGGACCGTGCCGGCGCGTCGTTCGACGGTGTGCTGGCGCAGTTGCGCAGCAAGCTCGACGCGACGGTCTGGGCGGTCGGCGTGCCGTTGCCGGGCGACTCCGGCTTCGACGGCTGGAGCGACCTGGTCGGCGGCCGCCTGCTGACCTGGGACGACGCGGGGCAACTGCACACGCGCGCCTGGCATGCCGAGGAGGCGGCCGCGTTCGCGGAGGCGCGCGAGCAGTTGATCGCCGCGGTGGCCGAACACGACGAGGCGCTGGCGCAGGCCTATCTCGAGGAGCGCGCGATCGACGCCGAGCTGCTGCGCGGCGCCTTGCGCCGGGCCACCCTGGCCGGCGCCGGCGTGCCGGTGCTGGCCGGGTCGGCGTTCAAGCGCAAGGGCATCGAGCCGTTGCTGGACGCGATCGTCGACTGGTTGCCGTCGCCGCTGGACCGCCCGCCGGTGGCTGCACGGGCCGACGCCGACGGCGATGCCGGTGGCGAAGGCGGACACGAGACGTTGCTCGCGCCGGATCCGTCCGGCCCGCTGGCGGCGCTGGTGTTCAAGTTCGCGCATACCGCGCAGGGCCCGCTGGCGTTCGTGCGTGTGTACTCGGGCACCTTGCGCGTCGGCGACACGGTGTGGACGTCGCATGCGCGGCGTCCGCGCCGGGTCGGGCGGCTGGCGGTGGTGCAGGCGCAGCGCACCCACGACGTGGCGCAGGCCGAGGCCGGCGAGATCGTCGCCGTGCTCGGCTGGAAGGACGCGGTCAGCGGCGAGACGCTCAGCGGCGTGCAGGCGCGGTGGGTGCTGGAACGCATCCGCACGCAGCCGCCGGTGCTGGCGTGGCGGCTCGGCGCGGCCAATGCGGCCGAGCTGGTGCGGCTGGGTCAGGGCCTGGCGCGGCTGGCGCAGGAGGATCCGTCCTTCCGCGTCGACAGCGATCCGGAGACCGGCGAGGCGGTGATCTGGGGCATGGGCGAGTTGCACCTGGAGGTGATGGTGGAGCGCTTGCGCAGCGAGTGGCACGTGGACGTGCGCACCGGTGCGCCGCGCGTGGCCTACCAGGAAACGCCGCGTGCGGCCGCGCTGGGCGTGGCCGCACGGCTGTCCAAGCAGAACGGCGGCCAGGGCCAGTTCGCGCAGGTGGTGCTGGACGTGCTGCCGCGCGCGGACGGCGCGGTGACCTTCGTCGACCGCAGCCGCGGCGGCGTCGTGCCGAAGACCTTCGTCGCCGCCACCGAGAAAGGCGCGCGTGCGGCGCTGGCGCAAGGCCCGCTCGGCCATCCGGTGGTCGGTGTGGAGGTGGTGCTGGTCGATGGCCAGGCGCATGCGGTGGATTCGTCGGACCTGGCGTTCCAGCGCGCGGCGTCGGACGCGGTGAAGGCGGCGCTGGCGCAGGTCGGCACGCAGTTGCTGGAGCCGGTGATGGCGGTGGCGATCGACACGCCCGCGCACAGCGTCGGCGACGTGCTCGGCGATCTGCAGCGGCGCGAGGGACGCGTCGTGGCGATCGAAGAGCGTGGCGCCCGCGCCGAGGTCGTGGCGCAGGCGCCGCTGGCGCAACTGCAGGCCTATGCCACTGCGTTGCGCTCGCTGACCCAGGGACGGGCATCGGCGAGCATGACCTTCGACGGCTATGCGCCGGTCAAGGCCGCGTGAGCCGGATTGCCATCCGGCAATGCGGTAGGAGGACGAGGAGCCGGTTCGCCGGCTCCTCTTTTTTTAAGTGCACTACGGCCGCGCAGCCGCCAGATGGAGGCGGACGGCGCTCGGCATCCTCATCGGGCAGGCGTCAACGGTAGCTCCTGTGCGCCGCCCGCGCCCACCTGACGATGGTGTGCAACGTTCCGTTCGCCACGCCGAGGCCTGGCGCTTGCGTCGGCGCCGCGAACCGGGCTTCATAGCCGGCCCCGATCGCCGGAGCCGCCCATGCATCGCCGTCTCGCCCTCCTGACCCTGCTTGCCCTGTCGCCGGCGCTCGCCGCGGCGCAGCCGCCGGCATGCGCGACGCCGTTGCAGATGGCCGAGCGCCTGTACAAGGCGCGCGATTTCTACTGGCAACCGCAGAACCTGGACGGCTTGCTGACGCCGGCCTTCGCGCACGCGTTGCAGGCCGACCAGCGCTGCGCCGCACGCGAGGGCGTGTGCCGGCTGGACTTCGATCCGTGGACCAGCGCGCAGGACGGCGAGATCCAGGGCGCGCCGACCTTCACCCTGGTCTCGGGCGGTTCGCAGGCCACCGTGGTGGAAGTGCGCATGGACTACCGGCTCGCACTCGGCGGCCGCGCCGCGCGGGCGCGCTCGGTCAAGATCGAGTTGCAGCGCCGCGGCAACGGTTGCTGGGCGGTCAGCGACCTGGTCGCACCGGACGGGCAGTCGCTGTTCGCGCTGCTGACCGATCCGGAGGACTAGCGCGCAGAAGGTCGCGCCGCCCAGGACTCCAGCCCTCGGGTGGGAGCGGGGCGAGTGCGCCGCACGAATCGTTCTAGTTCGCCCTCACTGGCGGGGAGGTGGGGGATGCGGTGGCAGGTAGCTCTCCCTCGCGCGCGCTTTCGAGCGGTGGCGTGGGACTGGGATGGATGTGCGGCGCGACCGACCCTCACCCCAACCCCTCTCCCGGGGGAGAGGGGCTAGGAGAGTGGCAGTGGTTGGGGGCTACTGCAGCTTCAGCATCACGATCGCCTTGGCCGGCAGCGCCACCTGCAACGTATCGCCGCGCACGTGGGCGCCGTCGAACGCGGCCGGGCGCACCGCCTGCGGCTGGGCGAAGGTGTTGAGCGCGTCGATGGTCGGGGCGGTCAGGATCTGCCCAGCGACGCCGCGCGCCTGCACGCCATCGACCTGGACTGCGACGTTGGCGCTGCGGTTGGGGTCCAGATTGGTCAGCGCCACGTACACGTGCCCGTCCTTGGCCCGCACCGCCGAGCCGTGCACCGCCGGTACCGTGTAGCCGGCATGCCGGTAGTCCGGCGTCGTGATCTGCAGCGGCAGCGCGGTCGCGTCCTGGTACGGCTTGTACAGCATGAAGACGTGATAGGTCGGCGTGAGCAGCATCTTGTCGCCGTCGGTGAGGATCATCGCCTGCAGCACGTTGACCATCTGCGCGATGTTGGCCATGCGCACGCGATCGGCATGCTGGACGAAGATGTCCAGGTTGAGCGAGGCCACCAGCGCGTCGCGCAAGGTGTTCTGCTGGCGCAGGAAACCCGGGTTCACGTCCGGAAGGCCCTTGTACCAGGTGCCCCATTCGTCGACCACCAGCGCGACCTTCTTGTCCGGGTCGTACTTGTCCATGATCGCGCTGTGCTTGGTGATCAGCTCGTCCATCAGGAGGGTGCGCGACAGCGTCTCGATCCAGGCCGCCTCGTCGAAGCTGGTGGAGGAGGCGCGCGGCGGCCAGCCGCCGGGGATGGTGTAGTAGTGCAGGCTGAGGCCATCCATGAACTTGGTGGCCTCGCGCATCATCACCTCGGTCCAGTGATAGTCGGCATCGCTGGGGCCGGGTGCGATCTTCATGATCTTCTGGTCGGCCGGCGCCTTGACGAAGGTCTGGTAGCGGCGGAACACGTCGGCGGCGTACTCGGCGCGCATGTTGCCGCCGCAGCCCCATAGCTCGTTGCCGACGCCGAAGAACGGCACCTTCCACGGCGCCTGGCGGTCGTTGCGGCGGCGCTGTTCGGCCAGGGTCGAGCGGGTGGGCGCGGTCATGTATTCCACCCACTGCGCCATCTCGTCCGGCGCCGCGTCGCCGACGTTGCCGGCCACGTAGGCCTGCGTGCCGAGTAGTTCGGTGAAGTCCATGAACTCGTGGGTGCCGAAGCTGTTGGGTTCCTCCACGCCGCCCCAGTGGGTGTTGACGCTGGTCGGGCGCTGGCTGCGCGGGCCGATGCCGTCGCGCCAGTGGTACTCGTCGGCGAAGCAGCCGCCGGGCCAGCGAATGTCCGGCACGTTCAGTGCCTTCAGCGCGGCGACCACGTCGTTGCGGTAGCCGCGGGTGTTGGGAATCGTCGAGTCCGGGCCGACCCAGACGCCGCCGTAGATGCCGGTGCCCAGGTGCTCGGCGAACTGCCCGAACAGGTGGCGCGACACCGCGGGGCCAGGGCGGTCGGCACGCAAGGTGCCGCGCACCTCGACGTCGGCGGCCCGCGCCAGCGTGGCGGCCAGTGCCAGGCCGAACGTCGCGGCGATCAGCGGCAGCCGCCGCCACCGCGCCGCACGTTGCTTCAGGAAACGGGGCGAACGCATCGGGAACTCCTTGTCGGGTAGGCGCGCCGTCGCCAGCGCTGCATGGGAGTGACGGCCGGCAGGCGGCCACGACGTGGCGCCAAACCGATGCCGCATTCGGGTGGCGCAACCCCCGGCACGCGTCGCTCCGCGCCTGTCCCCGGTTGCCCCTGTCCCGAGCATAAAAGAGACGCGCAGAGCGGACCAATGTCCGAATGCGCTGCCGCCATATCCGAATTGCAATACGCGGCACCGCCCCGCGCGCAGCCCGGTCCGCGAGTGTGCGCGCTATCGCACAGCGCACGGCCGCTGCTCGCGCAGCGATGGCCGCGCCGCGCCATCGCTGGTTATGCTGCGGGCCCCGCGCATGCGCATCACCGAACAGGCTCCTGCATGTCCTCGCTCTTCGGTCATCTTCCCGACGGTACTGCCATCCAGCGCGTGGTCCTGGACAGCGGCGACGGCCTGCGTGCCGAACTGCTGACCTACGGTGGCCTGTTGCGCAGCCTGCGCCTGCGCGGCGCGCATGGCGAGACCGAGCTGGTGCTAGGCCTGCCGACGCTGCAGGACTACCTGCAGGATCCGGCCTACCTGGGCGTGCTGGTCGGGCGCTTCGGCAACCGCATCGCCGGCTCGGCCTTCACCGTCGATGGCCGGCACTACGCGGTCACCGCCAACGAGGGCGCCAATCACCTGCATGGCGGCGCGCTGGGCTTCGGCCGCCGGGTGTGGACGGTGCTGGCGCAGACCGAGCGCACGCTGCAGTTGCGCTACGACTCGCCGGCGGGCGAGGAGGGCTACCCGGGCAACGTCGCGGTGGAGGCGACCTACCGCGTCGACGGCCGCTGCCTGAGCGTCGAATTCGTCGCGCAGACCGATGCGCCGACCCCACTCAATCTCACCCATCACCCCTATTTCAACCTGGCCGGCGACGCCGCGGTGCCCGCCGCGGCGCAGTGGTTGCGGGTGCCGGCCGACCGCTACCTGCCGGTGCGCGATGCCGCGCTGTTGCCGCGTGGCGAGGTCGCCGCGGTGGCCGGCACGCCGTTCGATTTCCGCCAGGCGCGCGCCATCGCCGACAAGGACATCGCCGCCGATCCGCAACTGACGCTCAGTGCCGGCTACGACCATTGCCTGGTGCTGGCCGACGGCCACGACTGCACCGCGCTGCTGTATTCGCCGCACAGCGGCGTGGCCGTGCGCATCGCCAGCCCGATGCCGGCCGTGCAGCTGTACGAGGGCCAGGGCCTGGACCGGCAGCATCCGGCGCTGGGCCGCGGCATCTGCCTGGAGCCACAGGGCTATCCGGACGCGCCGAACCAGCCGGGCTTTCCCGATTGCATCCTGCGTCCCGGGGAGGTCTACCGCCATCGCATCGTGTACCGGTTCGCCGACGTTGGCCGCGACGCGGCGTGGGCGGCGGTGGAGGCAGCGCTGGCGGAGCAGGGCGGCGGTTGATGCTGGAGCCTTGTAGGAGCGGCTTCAGCCGCGACCGGGCACTCCCAGGAATGCCCGGTCGCGGCTGAAGCCGCTCCTACAAAAACACACGCCGCGCTAGCCTCGCCAGGCTACTGCGCGTGCCCCAGCACCAGTTCGATCACGAACTTGCTGCCGAAGAACGACAGCAGCAGGAGCACCATTGCCGCCAGGGTCCAGTGCACCGCCTTGACCCCGCGCCAGCCGTAGCGCCAGCGGCCGAACAGCAGCGCGCCGAACACGATCCACGACAGCACGCTGAGCACGGTCTTGTGCACCAGCCGCTGCGCCAGGAAATCCTGCACGAACAGCACCCCGGTCAGCAGGGTCAGGGTCAGCAGGATGAAGCCGACCACGATGGTGCGGAACAGCAGCGTCTCCAGCGCGGTCAGCGGCGGCAGCGCGCGCAGCCAGGGATGGAAGTCGCGGCGCCGCAGCGCGCGTTCCTGCAGCCACAGCATCACTGCCAGCAGGGCGGCGATGCCCAGCGTGGCGTAGGCCAGCAGCGCCAGCCAGGCATGCAGCTGCAGTCGCCAGTCCAGCACCGGCGCCGGCTCGTGGCCATAGCCGTGGTAGGCCAGCAGCAGCGCCGCCGACAGCGGGAACACCACCACGCCCAGTGCGGCCATGCGCCCGCTGGCGCCGACCAGCGTGGTCATCAGCGCCATGCCCAGGCTGACCAGCGACAGCGCGGCGAAGAAATGCATGTCCGGTCCGCCAGCGGTGTGCAGGGCGACCTGCACGTGATAGCCGGCGTGCAGCGCCACTGCCGGCAGCGCCGGCCACAGCCAGGCGCGGCTGCGGTCCACCCGGTCGCGCACCACCGCGGCGATCAGCAGGCCGGTGGCGGCCAGGTACAGCAGGGTGGCGAGGACGGTGATGAGCATCGCGGCAGTTTCGCATATCGGACAGGCCGCCGTGACGGCGGCGGCAGGGATCGGTGGCGCGCCCGGCTATAATCGACGGCCGTTTCCCGCTCGCGACCCGCCCGCATGTTCGAATCCCTCACCCAACGCCTCTCCGGCACCATGCAGCGCCTGCGCGGCCGCGGTCGCCTGACCGAGGAGAACATCCGCGAAGCCACCCGCGAAGTGCGCATCGCGCTGCTCGAGGCCGACGTCGCCCTGCCGGTGGTGCAGGCGCTGATCGAGCGCATCAAGGTGCGCGCGGTCGGCCAGGAAGTGCTCAAGAGCCTGACCCCGGGCCAGGCGTTGATCAAGGTCGTGCGCGACGAGCTGACCGCGGTGATGGGCTCGGCCGCCAGCGACCTCAACCTCAACGTGCCGGCGCCGGCGATCGTGCTGATGGCGGGCCTGCAGGGCGCGGGCAAGACCACCACGGTCGGCAAGCTGGCCAAGCACCTGAAGGAAAAGCGCAAGAAGAAGGTGATGGTGGTGTCGGCCGACGTGTACCGCCCGGCCGCGATCGAGCAGCTCAAGACCCTGGCCGAGCAGGTCGGGGTGCTGTTCTTCCCGTCCGAGGCCTCGCAGAAGCCGGTGGACATCGTTCGCGCCGCCATCGCCGACGCGCGCAAGTCCTTCGTCGACGTGCTGCTGGTGGATACCGCCGGCCGCCTGGCCATCGACGCGGCGATGATGGAGGAGATCAAGGCGCTGCATGCGGCGATCACCCCGGCCGAGACCCTGTTCGTGGTCGACGCGATGACCGGCCAGGACGCGGCCAACACCGCCAAGGCGTTCAGCGAGGCGCTGCCGTTGACCGGCGTGGTGCTGACCAAGACCGACGGCGACGCCCGTGGCGGCGCCGCGCTGAGCGTGCGCTACATCACCGGCAAGCCGATCAAGTTCATCGGCGTCGGCGAGAAGCCCGACGGCCTGGACGTGTTCCACCCCGATCGCCTGGCCAGCCGCATCCTCGACATGGGCGACGTGCTGTCGCTGGTCGAGCAGGTCGAGCACCAGGTCGACAAGGACAAGGCGCAGAAGCTGGCCGAGAAGGTCGCCAAGGGCAAGAAGTTCGACCTCAACGACATGCGCGACCAGCTCGAGCAGATGCAGAACATGGGCGGCCTGTCCGGGCTGATGGACAAGCTGCCGGGCATGGGCCAGATCCCCGACCATCTCAAGCAGCAGGTCGCCGGCAACAAGGACGTGCCGCGGATGATCGCCATCATCGGTTCGATGACCAAGAAGGAGCGGCGCAACCCGGGCTTGCTCAACGGCTCGCGCCGCGCGCGCATCGCCCGCGGCTCCGGCACCCAGCCGGCCGACGTCAACAAGCTGATGAAGCAGTATCAGCAGATGGAAAAGATGATGAGCAAGATGGCCGGCGGCGGCATGAAGGGCCTGATGCGCGGCATGAAGGGCATGCTCGGCGGCATGGGCGGCCGCGGCGGCCTGCCGTTCCGCTGAGCGCGTCCGTCGGGCGAGCCGCGCGAGGCATTGCCTGGACGGCGGCGTTGCCGTCGGACCGTGGATTTTTTTTGAAAGGGACATCACGCTGATGAGCGAGCATGCGATGTATTTCACCGGCGACGAGGACGCCGCGATGCAGGCGGCCTACATCGCCGCCCGCGGGACGTTCAAGTTCTTCTGGCGCGAACTGTCCTGGGAGTACCGGCGCATCGTGCCGGGGCTGGAAATGGCGGCGGTCAAGTTCGCATTCGCGACCGATGCCGGCGATCCCGAGGCGCCGCCGTTCGAACACATGTGGGTCGGCGACGTGCAGTTCGATGGCGAGACCGTCTCCGGCACGCTGCTCAACGATCCGCACGACATCGCGTCGCTGCAGGCCGGCGCCGAGGTGGCCTTGCCGTTCGCCGAACTGGAGGACTGGATGTACGTCATCGGCGGCAAGGTCTATGGCGGCTACACCATCGACGCGCAGCGGCGCGAGATGGCGGCCGACGAGCGCGCAGAACACGATGCGGCCTGGGGACTGGAATTCGGTCCGCCCGGGCAGGTGCAGCTGGTGCCGTCGCCGACGCAGGCGCCGGACGACGGCGCCGCCGCCGACGCGGCTGCCGAACTGTCGCTGCGCGAGCACCCGATGAGCGAGAACATTGCGCCGCGCATCGACGAGAATCTGCGCAGCCACCCCGAGGCGGTGCATGCGCGTGACGGGCAGGGCTGGACGCTGTTGCAGCGCGACGCGCTGGCCGGCAACTACCAGCCGGTGGCGTTGCTGCTGCAGCATGGCGCCGACCCGTCGCTGCGCACGCCGCAGGGACGGACGGCGCTGGAGTTGGCGCAGCACATGGGCTGGCCGCGCATCGTGCAGTTGTTGCAGCAGGCCGGCTGAGATGGTGCCGTCGCCACGCCCGGACTCCGCGGCGCAGGCGAGGGCGCTGCAGTTCTGCGAGCGCTTCGGCCTGCGCCTGCCGATCCTGCTCAGCCCCATGGCCGGCGCTTGCCCGGTGCCGCTGTCGGCCGCGGTCGCCGCGGCCGGCGGTATGGGTGCGATGGGCGCGGTGCTGTCCGCGCCGCAGGACATCGAGGCGTGGATGGATGCGTTCCGCGCCGCCGGTGGCGGGCCGGCGCAGGTCAACCTGTGGGTGCCGGATCCGCCGCCCGCGCGCGATGCCGCCGCCGAGGCCGACGTGCGCGCCTTTCTCGCTGCCTGGGGCCCGCCGGTCGCGGCGGCCGCCGGCGATGCGGCGCCGGCCGATTTCGATGCCCAGTTCGAGGCCCTGCTCGCGGCGCGCCCGGCGGTGGCCTCCTCGATCATGGGCCTGTTCCGGCCGGACCAGGTGCAGCGCCTGCAGCAGGCCGGGATCGCCTGGTTCGCCTGCGCCACCACCCTGGACGAGGCGCTGGCCGCGCAGGCCGCCGGCGCCGATGCGGTGGTCGCGCAGGGCGCCGAGGCCGGCGGCCACCGTGGCGCCTTCGCCGCGGACCGTGCCGAGCGGCAGCTGACCGGGCTGTTTGCGCTGCTGCCACGGCTGGCCGATCGTCTGCAGATCCCGGTGATCGCCGCCGGCGGCATCGGCGACGGCCGCGGCATCGCCGCCGCGCTGACCCTGGGCGCGAGCGCGGTGCAGATCGGCACCGCCTTCCTGCGTACCCCCGAGGCGGCGCTGGCGCCGGCCTGGGCGGCCGCGTTGGCCCAGGCCGAACCCGAGCAGACCACGCTGACCCGCGCCTTCTCCGGTCGCCTGGGCCGGGCGCTGGTCACCGACTACGTGCGCGCCGCCGCCGCGCCGGACGCACCGCCGCCGCGGCCGTACCCGGTACAGCGTGCGCTGACCGCGCCGATGCGCCAGGCCGCGCAGCGTGCCGACCGCCTCGCGGCGATGCAGGCCTGGGCGGGGCAGTCGGCATGGATGGCGCCGGCCGAGCCGGTGGCGGCGCTGCTGACGCGCTGGTGGGCACAGGCGCAGGCCTTGTCGTGAGCGCACAGGTTTTTCACCACGGGCAGCCTGCGCCGGCCGAGCTGCTGGCCGCGGCCGCCCTGGTGAACTATGGGCATTTCAGCACCATGCAGGTCCGCGGCGGCGGCGTACGCGGGCTCGAGCTGCATCTGCAGCGGCTGCAGCAGGCCAACGCCGCGCTGTTCGGCAGCACGTTGCCCGCCGATCGCGTGCGCGACGCACTGCGGGCGGCGCTGGCCGCGTTCGGCAGCGGCGATGCGTCGCTGCGCATCACGGTGGTCGCGCCGGCCTTCTCGTTGCGTCGGGCCGCCGACGACTGCGCGGTGGAACTGCTGGTATCGCTGGCGGAACCGGCGCAGGCCGAGGCGGCACCGCTGCGCCTGCGCAGCAGCGTGTTCGCGCGCGAGGCGCCGCAGTTCAAGCACGTCGGCACGTTCGGCGCATTCCAGCAGCGCCGCCTGGCACTGCAGGCCGGCGCCGACGATGCGTTGTTCGTGGACGCACAGGGGCAGGTGGCCGAGGGGCCGACCTGGAACCTGGGGCTGTGGGACGGGGCCTGCCTGCACTGGCCGCAGGCGCCGGCGCTGCGCGGCACCCAGCAGCGGTTGCTGCAGGCGGGCCTGGCCCAACTCGGCGTGGCGCAGCGCGAGCGGCCGCTGTTGCTGCAGGAACTCGGGGCGGACGTGGCCGCCTTCACCTGCAATGCCCGCGGGCAGCAGGCGGTGGCAGCGGTGGACGGGCGCGCGCTGCGCCCGGCCGAGGAGTTGCTGGCCCTGCTGGAGCAGGCACTGCGCACCCAGCCCTGGCAGGCGATCTAGGCGGCTCAAGAGGCATCTCGCGGCCATCGGCACCGCTTCTGGCGATCCCCAATCCCGGATCCCCAATCCCTTGCCGCGTCAGCGGCAATGACTTGGCAGCGTCGGGGACGGTCGCTATACTCGTCGGTTCACCGCGCCATCCTGGCGACTGGGCAACACCGGAAACTCACCATGGTCAAGATTCGCCTTACCCGTGGCGGCGCCAAGAAGCGCCCCTTCTACCACATCATCGTCACCGACGTGCGCAGCGCGCGCGACGGCCGCAACATCGAACGCGTCGGTTACTACAACCCGGTCGCCCAGGGCGCCGAGCCGCGCGTGGTGCTGGACCTGGCCCGCGTCGATCATTGGGTGTCCAATGGCGCGCAGCTGACCGACAAGGTGCGCAACCTGTACAAGGAAGCCACCAAGAACCAGGCCGCCGCGGCCTGATTCCGCGGGCCGCGCCGAGTGCGCGGCCCTTGCGTTTGCCCCGATGAAAGACAGCCAGCGCCGCATCCTGCTCGGTCGGGTCCTCGGCGCGTTCGGCATCCGTGGCGAGGCCAAGCTCGAGTCCTGGACCGAGCCGCGCCTCGCCATTTTCCGTTATCAGCCCTGGATCGTGCGCAAGCCCGACGGCAGCGAGAGCAGCCTCACCGGCGTGCGCGGCCGCGAATCCGGCAAGTACCTGATCGCCACGCTGCCCGAGGTCACCGACCGCGACGCGGTGGAAGCCCTGCGCGGCACCGAGATCTACGTGGCGCGCAGCAGCCTGCCGCCGCCGCGCCCGGACGAGTACTACTGGGTGGACCTGGAAGGCCTGGACGTGCGCACCGTCGACGGCGTGGCGCTGGGGCAGGTGTCGCACCTGTTCTCCACCGGCGCCAACGACGTGCTGGTGGTGCGCGGCGACCGCGAGCGGCTGGTGCCGTTCGTGCAGCCGGACTACATCAAGTCGGTGGATTTCGAGGCCAACCTGGTCGTGGTCGACTGGGACCCCGAGTTCTGAGCGATGCGGCCATGCGGCCGCTTTGGCTTTTGCTTTTCCCATTCCTCATTCCCGACTCCCATTCCCAGCCTCATGCGCATCGACGTCATCAGCCTGTTCCCCGAGTTCGTCGCCCAGTGCGCCGGGTTCGGCGTGGTCGGGCGTGCGCAGGAGCGGGCGTTGCTGGAGCTGCACGGCTGGAACCCGCGCGACTATGCCAGCGGCGGCTACCGCAAGGTCGACGACCGCCCGTTCGGCGGCGGCCCCGGCATGGTGATGATGATCGAGCCGCTGCAGGCCTGCCTTGAGGCGGTGCGCGCGGCCGATCCGCAGCCGGCGCCGCTGATCTACCTGAGCCCGCAGGGGCAGCCGCTGACCCAGGCCAAGGCCCGCGAACTGGCTGCATTGCCGCGGCTGCTGCTGCTGTGCGGGCGCTACGAAGGCGTGGACGAGCGCTTCGTCGCCGCTGCGGTGGACGAGGAGATCTCGATCGGCGACTACGTGCTGTCCGGCGGCGAACTGGCCGCGGCGGTGCTGGTGGATGCGGTGACCCGGCTGCAGGAGGGGGCGCTGAACGACGCCGAATCCGCCGCTCAGGACAGTTTCGAGGGGCCGGACGGCCTGCTCGACTGCCCGCACTACACCCATCCGCGCGAACACGCGCTGGGCGAGGTGCCGGCGGTGCTGCGTTCCGGCAATCATGCCGCGATCGCGCGCTGGCGGCGCATGCAGGCGCTGGGGCGGACCTGGCTGCGGCGCCCGGAACTGCTGGACGAGGCGGCGCTGAGTGCGGCCGACCGCCGTCTGCTGCAGGAATTCCGCCAGGAGCGGGAGGCGGCCCTGGCCGCCGAACAGGAAAATCCACCCAGGCCCTAGCCATGGCCGCCGGGCTGGGTTAAAATGCCCGGCTTTCCGGCCAGTGCGTTCCGTGCTTGGCCCATCCGATATCGCGCAATCGCCGTGCGGCGACTGCCGGACCACCTCACCAGACACAAGCGGTGCCCACCATGAGCAAGCTCAACAAGACCATCCTGGCCGACTTCGAAGCCGCCCAGATCCAGCGCAAGCTGCCGGAGTTCAACCAGGGCGACACCGTCGTCGTCAACGTCAAGGTGAAGGAAGGCAACCGCGAGCGCGTGCAGGCCTACGAAGGCGTGGTGATCGGCACCAAGAACGCCGGCCTGAACTCCTCGTTCACCGTGCGCAAGATCTCGCACGGCTACGGCGTCGAGCGCGTGTTCCAGACCCACAGCGCCACCATCGACTCGGTCGAAGTGAAGCGCCGCGGCAAGGTCCGCGCCGGCAAGCTGTACTACCTGCGCGGCCTGGAAGGCAAGGCCGCCCGCATCAAGGAAGATCTGGCCGCCGCTGCGCAGGCCAAGGTCGCGCGCCAGGCCGCTGCGGCCGCCGCCAAGGCCGAGTAATCCCGGCGACCCTCGGGTCGCTGCCGCAACGGCCGCCTTCGGGCGGCCGTTTGCGTTTGGGGGATGGCAGCATGTGCGCCGTGGCCCGTGCTGCATTCAGTCCCAGCGCTGTTTTCAACCGACGCCGCGCGCGATGCCTTCGTAGGAGCGGCTTCAGCCGCGACCAGGTATTTCCAGAGCCGCTCGCCGTCGAGCGCCTGCGTCCTTCTTGACGATGGTCGGCGGCCTGGTCGCGGCTGAAGCCGCTCCTACAAATGGGGGGATCCGACGGCAAGTCATTGCCGCCGCCCAGGCGCTCAGCGCGCCGGATCCTGCGCCACCGCCACGTCGGCGACCGGTGCCGGCGGTTGCGCCGGCACTTCCGCCGGATGCGCCACGGTTTCCGGCCGCGAGGGCGCCAGCATCCGTGCCTTGCGCCAGTTGCCCCAGCGGTAATACGCCAGCGACAGCAGCATCGCGCAGGTGGCGCTGGTCGGGAAACTCCACCACACCGCGTCCACGCCCAACTGCGGCTGCAGCAACTGGGCGAACGGCACGCGGATGCCCCACAGCGACAGCGCCAGGATCAGCAGCGGCGGGATCACCGCGCCGGTGGCGCGGACCACGCCGGAGATCACGAAGGTGACGCCGAAGAACAGGAACGACCACACCGCGATGTGGTTGAGATGGCGCGCGATCTCCAGTGCTGCGCTGTGCGGCGGCAGGAACAGCGCCAGGGTCCAGCGGTCGAACAGGATCAGCGGCGCGATCAGCGCGCCGGTCAGCAGGAAGTTGAACAGCACGCCCTTGCGCGCGGTGGCCGCGACCCGGTCCCAGCGCTGCGCGCCGACGTTCTGCGCGGCCATCGACGAGCAGGCCGCGCCGATCGCCATCGCCGGCATCTGCAGGTAGGCCCACAGCTGCAGCGCCGCGCCGTAGGCGGCGGAGGTGTCGGTGCCGTAGCCGTTGACCAGCGAGATCATCACGATCATCGCCAGCGAGATCAGCACCATCTGCAGCCCCATCGGTACGCCCTTGACGATCAGCGCGCGCAGGATCGGCAGGTCGAGCCGGAACAGCCGCGCGTCGCGGCGGCCCAGCCACAGGACGTGGCGCTTGTGGCGCAGGTACAGCAGCAACCCGGTCAGCGACACCGCCTGCGCGATCAAGGTGGCCCAGGCCGCCCCGGCGATGCCCAGCTTGGGGAACGGGCCCAGCCCGAACAGCAGCAGCGGGTTGAAGCCGATGTCCAGCACCACCGACAGCAGCAGGAAGCGGAACGGCGTGCGCGAATCGCCGGTGCCGCGCAGCGCCGCCGACAGGAACGCGAAGGTGTACAGCAGCGGCATCGCCAGGAAGATCACCCGCAGGTAGGCCTCGGCCAGCGGCAGCGACGCCGCCGGCGTGCCCATCGCCGCCAGCAGGTGCCGCGCCAGCCACCAGCCGCCGGCGGCGATCAGCACCGAGATGCCGATGAAGAAGGTGGCGCTGGTGCCCATCACCCGTCGCGCCTGGGCCACGTCGCCGCGGCCCATCGCTTGGCCGATCAGGATGGTGGCGGCCATGCCGATGCCGAACACCGAACCGATCAGGAAGAACATGATGCTGTTGGCGTTGGCCGCCGCGGTGAGCGCCGCTTCGCCCAGGTAGCGGCCGATCCAGACGGCATTGACCGAGCCGTTGAGCGACTGCGCGATGTTGCCGGCCAGGATCGGCAGCGAGAACAGCAACAACTGGCGGCCGATCGGGCCTTCGGTCAGCGTGGCGGGCTTTTGCATCGCGGGTCGGGATCGAGCGTGAGCCGGCCACACTAGCACCGACCGATGGCAGTGGGGCGATGGGCGAACCGCGGCCTGCAGCGTTCGTGCAGCAGGCGTGCATGGGCCGGGCCCTGGCCGCCTCATGACGCCTGGGCGCCATGCGCGGCGGCAGGCCCTGCTCGAGCCGTGCGTGGTCACGCGCTTGCGCCGAGGGTGGGAGCGCGCTCGCCACAGATCGCGTCATGCGCTCCTTGGGCGGGCGTGGATCGACGCGCGGACCGGCGTGTGACGATCGACCTGGGCAAGCCGCGCCCGGGCGCGCCTGCTCTCCCATTCTTCCCCGCCAACCCATTCATCCTGCAGGGACAGGTCATGGCGGGCGCCGTGCTTGTATTGACGCGACGGCATCGCCATCTGTGCGAAGAGATCAGTCGGCGCCATGGCGTCCGATCCGCATCCCCCTCTGGCTGCCTGCAACCCCAACGCAAGTGGATGTCGAGCAACGCAATGAACGAATCTGTCGTGCAAGCTGCCGCGGTGCGCCTGGATGTCTGGCTGTGGGCCGCGCGCTTCTTCAAGACCCGCAGCCTGTCTAAGCAGGCGGTGGAAACCGGCAAGGTGGACGTGGCCGGGCAGCGGCCCAAGTCCTCGCGCGCGGTGCGCGTGGGCGAACAGTTGCGCGTGCAGCGCGGCGACGAGGTGTTCGAGATCCAGGTGCTGGGCTTGAGCGACACCCGCGGCCCGGCCAGCGTGGCGCAGGCGCTGTACCAGGAGAGCGAGGCCTCGCGCGAACGCCGCGCGCAACTGCGCGCGCAGCGCAGCGCCGAGCGCAACGGCTACCAGGCCCCGGACGGCAAACCCGACAAGCGCGCCCGCCGCCTGATCCGCGCGCTCGGCGACCTGGACGCGTTGTAGCCGAGCTGGTGCCTTGCCGTGGGGCTGGCCGGCGCGCATGGGTGACGGGGTCGGCTGGGTGCGTGCACGCCGCCTGGGCTGTTGGTGCGGCGACGCTTTCGTAGTGCTGCGGTCGCGGCTGAAGCCGATCCTACGGCACGCTGACGGCACGCAGTTTATCCCTGGGGGAGCGACGTCAGTCGCGACGATCGAGGTCTGCCCGGGGTGGCCAGCAGTCGGGACTGAAGTCCCTCCCACACGTGCGATTCTGCCGTAATCGGCGACGCCGTCAGCCGCGGAACGATCCGCTGCCATCTCTGGCTCACGTCGATGCACCGCGGCCGCCACCGACACTGGCGACATCGACGGAAACGACAACGCCCCGGCGAGCGGGGCGTTGTCGTGGAGCGAACGGTGTGGCGTCAGGCGGTCAGGTCGAAGCGATCCAGCTGCATCACCTTGGTCCAGGCGGCGACGAAGTCACGCACGAACTTCTCCTGCGCGTCGGCGCTGGCGTAGACCTCGGCCACGGCGCGCAGCACCGAGTTGGAGCCGAACACCAGGTCGGCACGGGTGCCGGTCCACTTCACCGCGCCGCTGTGGCGGTCGCGGCCTTCGTAGACGTCCTTCATCTCCGAGGTCGCCTTCCACTCGGTGCCCATGTCCAGCAGGTTGGCGAAGAAGTCGTTGCTGAGCACGCCCGGGCGATCGGTGAACACGCCGTGCGCGGACTGGCCGCTGTTGGCGCCGAGCACGCGCAGGCCACCGACCAGCACGGTCATCTCCGGCGCGGTCAGGGTCAGCAACTGCGCCTTGTCGATCAGCAGCGCTTCGGCCGACAGCGCGTAACGGCGCCTGGCGTAGTTGCGGAAGCCGTCGGCGATCGGTTCCAGCACCGCGAACGACTCCACGTCGGTCTGTTCCTGCGCGGCGTCCATGCGGCCCGGCACGAACGGCACGTCGACGGTCTGCCCGGCCAGTTTGGCCGCCTGTTCCACCGCGGCGGCGCCGCCGAGCACGATCAGGTCGGCCAGCGAGATCTTCTTGCCGTCGCGCTGCGCACCGTTGAACTGCGCCTGGACGCGCTCCAGCGTGGCCAGCACCTGCGCCAACTGCGCCGGCTGGTTGACCTCCCAGTCCTTCTGCGGGGCCAGGCGGATGCGCGCGCCATTGGCGCCGCCGCGCATGTCCGAACCGCGGAAGGTGGACGCCGACGCCCAGGCGGTGGACACCAGTTGCGCCACGCTCAGCCCGGAGTCGAGCAGGGTCTGCTTGAGCGCGGCGATGTCCTGCGCGTCGACCAGCGGGTGGTCCACGGCCGGGATCGGGTCCTGCCACAGCAGTTCTTCGGCCGGCACGTCCGGGCCGAGGTAGCGCGCGCGCGGGCCCATGTCGCGGTGGGTCAGCTTGAACCAGGCGCGGGCGAAGGCATCGGCGAACTGCTGCGGGTTCTCCAGGAAGCGGCGCGAGATCTTCTCGTAAGCCGGGTCGAAGCGCAGCGCCAAGTCGGTGGTGAGCATGGTCGGCAGGTGCTTCTTCGACGAATCGTGCGCGTCCGGAATCACCGCCTCGGCGTTCTTCGCCACCCACTGGTGCGCGCCGGCCGGGCTCTTGCTCAGTTCCCAGTCGAACTTGAACAGGTGTTCGAAGAACTCGTTGGTCCACTGCGCCGGCTTGGTGGTCCAGGTGACTTCCAGGCCGCTGGTGATGGTGTCGCCGCCCTTGCCGCTGCCGAAGCTGTTGGACCAGCCCAGGCCCTGGCTCTCCAGGTCGGACGCTTCCGGCTCGGCGCCGACGTGGTCGGCCGGGCCGGCGCCATGGGTCTTGCCGAAGGTGTGGCCGCCGGCGATCAGCGCCACGGTCTCCTCGTCGTTCATGGCCATGCGGCCGAAGGTGTCGCGGATGTCCTTGGCCGCCAGCAGCGGATCGGGATTGCCGTCCGGGCCTTCCGGATTGACGTAGATCAGGCCCATCTGCACCGCGGCCAGCGGGTTCTCCAGGTCGCGGCTGTGCTGCACTTCGCTGTCGTCGTCCTTCACCAGCACGCCGTGCGCCTCGTCCACGCCCGGCGAGCCGCGCGAATAGCGTTCGTCGCCGCCAAGCCACTTGGTCTCGCGGCCCCAGTACACGTCCTGGTCGGGCTCCCAGGTGTCGGCGCGGCCGCCGGCGAAGCCGAAGGTCTTGAAGCCCATCGATTCCAGCGCGACGTTGCCGGTGAGGATCAGCAGGTCGGCCCAGGAAATGGCCTGGCCATACTTCTGCTTGATCGGCCACAGCAGGCGCCGGGCCTTGTCCAGGCTGACGTTGTCCGGCCAGCTGTTGAGCGGAGCGAAGCGCTGCTGGCCACGGCCGCCGCCGCCACGGCCGTCGCCGGTGCGGTAGGTGCCGGCGCTGTGCCAGGCCATGCGCACGAACAGCGGGCCGTAGTGGCCGAAGTCGGCCGGCCACCAGTCCTGCGAGTCGGTCATCAGTGCGTGCAGGTCGCGCTTGAGCGCGTCGAGATCGAGTTGCTTGAACGCCTTGGCGTAATCGAACTGCGGATCCAGCGGATTGGAGCGGGCCGAATGCTGGTTGAGCAGGTCCACGCGCAACTGCTTGGGCCACCAGTCGCGATTGCTGGTGCCGCTGCCGCTGGCAGCCTGGTGGAACGGGCATTTCGATTCGCTGGTCATGGGAGGCTGCCTTGATCTGGAGGAACGATATGGGGTGGCGCGACGCCGCGATCATACGGCGGCGGTACGGTGAAACTGGAGACACGATAGGCGGAAGCGGCGATCTATAGAATTCGAATTCTTCTAATCAATCGATAGTTGCTGGCTATTGCTTCGATGGCAATGCGGTAACGCGCGCGTGGTCGTCGACGGCCGCCGAGCGACGGGCCGCGTTCCGGTTGCGTGGGGGGGCCTTTGTGGCACGGACGACGCCATGCGCCACGGCCTGCCGTCTCGCACCGGGCGCAGCGCGCTGCCTGCAGCGCTCAGGCGATCGGCATCACGTCGAAATCGCCGCCCAGGACCCGTTCCAGCCGTCCGCTGCGCCAGCCGCGCACGCTGTCGCGCACCAGCGGCGAGGGCGCGATCCGGTAGCGCCGACACACGCGCAACTCGTCCTCGGCCTGTGCGGGGCGCCGTGGCTGTCCGGCCACGTCGGCAGCGACCCGGACCTGGACGGCGAGGCGGCGCAAGGCCGGTTCGTCGGCGTCCTGTTCCTGCACGTGCAGGCCGCTCTCCATTTCCAGCAGGTCCAGCGCGCCGAAGCCGCCGATGGCCAGCCACGCGTGGCCCTGCTCGGGATCCTGCCGCAGCACGTCCACGCGCATGTTGCGCTGTTCGGCCCAGGCCAGATACATCTGCAGCACGCGTTGCCACCACTGGCGCGCATCGGCGCCGTGGCGGTGCAGTTCGCTGGCGCCGATGCGCAGGTCCAGCAGCGCATCCTGCGCGCGCTGGTCCTGCAGCGCATCGCAGGCCAGCCGCAGCAGCCACAGCAATTGCGCCAGGCGTCCGACGAACCCGCCATCGGACTGTGCCGCCTGCAGCCGCGCGCGCATGCGTACCGCGCTGTTCAGGGCGCTGTCGATGCGGTCGCGGCGTTCGATGCGGTCCAGCACCTGGAAACGCCCCGGCTGCGACCAGAAATCGCGTTCGCCCATGCTGGCAAAATCGGCATCGCGCGCCTGCTGCCAGGCGTCGCTGGCCTGCAGTGCCTGCAGTGCGCTCAGCGCGGCATCCATCCGCGCCAGCGCTGCCTCGTCGGCCACGGGCGCATACACGATGTCGCGCAGGTCCAGCGGCGCGTCCGCGCGTCCCGCCGCCGATGGCGCCGGCGCCGCGGCGGGCGCGTCCGGGGCGATGAAACGGACGTCCAGGCGATCGCCGGCGCCGCGCACGAACAGGAACTGGTCCCCCTCCGGCGCGGTCTGCTCGACGATGCTGCGCGCCAGGGGGGCGAGCAGATGCTGCTCGATCGCACGCCGCAGCGGCCGCGCGCCCAGGTCCGGGGTGAAGCCGCGGTCGAGCAGGAACTCGATCGCCGACGGTTCCCATTCAACCGCCCAGGCGCGATTGCGCAGGCCGCGCCGGGTCAGCGTGCGATCCAGTTCCTTGTGCAGGATCTCGCGCATCAGCGCGCGGTCCAGCGGGTTGAACAGCACCAGACGATCGAGCCGGTTCACGAACTCGCGGCGGAACGTCTCGTACACCGCCTTTTCCACCGCGCTGCGCGAGTAGCCGCCGGCCACCGTGGCGAAGCCGGGGCCGGCGGCGCGGGCGAGCGTGGCGCCGACGTTGCTGGTGAGGATGATGATGCTGTGGCGGAAGTCCGCGGTATTGCCGTTGCGGTCGCTCAGGCGGGCGTCGTCAAAGACCTGCAGGAACAGGTCCCAGACCTTGGGGTGGGCCTTCTCGAACTCGTCCAGCAACACCACCGAGAACGGTTGTTCGCGGATGCGCGCGATCAGTGTGCGTTGCCCGGCGCTGTCGTCGCCGGTGAGCCGGTACAGCGCGTCCTCGCCCTGGAACTCGCTCATGTCCAGGCGCAGCAGGCGCTCGGGGGTGCCGAACAGGAGTTCGCCCAGCGCCTTGGCCAGCTCGGTCTTGCCGGTGCCGGTCGGGCCGGCGAACAGGAACACGCCGATCGGACGACGGCTGTCGATCAGGCCGGCCTTGAGCATGGCGATGCGGTCGAGCAGGGTCTCCACCGCCTCGTCCTGGCCGAGCACGCGCTGGCGGAAGAAGTGGCGCAGCGCGTCCAGATCCAGCCGCTGGCGATCGTCGATCACGTCCAGCGGCAGGCCGCTGCGCCGCGACACGGCCTGCAGCAGGGCTTCGTCGTCCAGCGGCAGGCGCGGCACCTCGGCGCTGGTGGCCGCCTGCAGGGTTTCCTCCAACAACCGCAGCAGCCGCCCCGGCTCGTGCTGCTCGGGGAAATACTGCGCGGCCATGCGCTCGGCCTCGGCGAGGGTGTGCGCGTCGATCACTTCCGCCTGCAGCGTCTGCTGCTGCGCCTGCGCCCACTGCGCACCGATCTGGGCCAGTGCGGCGGGTGCCGCCGGCGCCAGCGTCACCACCTCGAAGCGCGACCGCGTCGTCGGCCGTGCCACCTGCAGCTGTGCCAGCTGTTGTGGCGTGATCTCGCCGATCAGGCGCAATTCGCCGCGCTCCAGCGCCGGCATCACCAGGTCGAGGATGCCCCTCGGGTCGCGTGCATGCGCGCCCTTGTGCAGCAGGTCGTAGAAGTCCGGCGCGCGCCACAGCGCGCGCTCGCGATGCAGGACCGCGAGCATTTCGCGGATGCGGCCCTCCAGCTCGCCGATGTAGCTCTGCCCGGCGAGGATCTCTGCCGCGGTCGCCTCGAACACCCGCCAGCCTTCCGCCAGCAGGCGTTCGCTCAGCAGGTCGATCAGCACGCTCTTGCCCACACCGTGTTCGCCGACCAGCAGCACCGGTTGCGGCGGGACGGCCGTCACCAGGTCGTAGGCGCGCTGCAGCGCTGCGTCCAGCGTCGGGTGCGGCAGGCGCAGGCGCGGCGGTACCGCGGCCACGACGCGGCCGAAACCGCCCAGCACGCGTTGCTCGCGGCGCTGCGCGCGCGCCTCCTGCAGGCGCTGCAGGAAGGGATCCAGCACCGGCTCCTTGAACCGGCCGAGGATCTCGCCCAGCTTGGCCACTGCGGCATCGTCCAGGCCGTCGACATCCACCGCCCGGTCCGCCGGCGCCTTGCTCGCGGCCCAGTGCAGGTAAGCGCGCAAACGCTGCCGGAACGGGACGACGTCCCACCACCAGTCGCGCGCCTGCCGCAGCAGCACGTGCAGGTGGTCGGCATCCGGCTGCGCCTGCAGGTAGTCGAGCACGAAGTTGAGGGGATACGAGCCCAGGTGCGGCAGCAGTTCCAGCACCGGGTCGAGATCGCTGTTGCGGCGGTGCTGCAGCGCCACGGCCGCCATCGACGGCAATGCCCAGCCGGGGCTGCCGAGCGCCTCGATCACGGCCTGGTCGGAGAACGCCGGACCGGCCAGCAGCGCGGCCCCTTGCTCGAACTGCGCGACCCGCGCCAGGTCGGCGGGACTGTGGATCTGGTCGTCCAGCGCTTCCACCTGCTGGCGCAGGCGCTGCACCTGCTGTTCGGGCGCGTCGGCGAGGTCGGCGTCCTGCGCATCGGATGGGACGCTGCCGGCCGGGGCGGGATCGGGCGGGGCGGCCGAAGTCCGCGCCGAACGCGCATGCCCGAGCACGCGCGACAGCACCGCGCCCACCACGGCGCCGATGACGAACACCAAGATCTCCATGCGGCGCTCCTCAGGACCTGTCGGCGTGGGCGCGGCAGGCCGCGGGCGGGGTGCTTGGCCGGCGTGTCGACATGCGGTGGTCTCTCCTTGTGTGGGCGCGTCCACGCGCGATGGCCCGGCCGCTGCCGCGCTCCCGCCTGGCAGCGGTCGAGTATACGGTCCGCGCACGACGGCTCGTGCTGGTTGCGCACCGTGGACGCACTGCTGCGAGCGTGTGCGTGCGGCACTATCCTGTCGTGATGACCCAACGCGCCACCCGTCTGCTGCGCCTGCTCGACGCCCTGCGCGGGCGCCGCCGCCCCGTGGCCGGGGCGCAGCTCGCCGCCGACCTGGGCGTGAGCTTGCGCACGCTGTACCGCGATATCGCCAGCCTGCGCGGGCAGGGCGCCGACATCCTCGGCGATCCCGGCGTGGGGTATGTGCTGCGTCCGGGTTTCCTGCTGCCGGAGTTGAACTTCAGCGAAGACGAACTGGAGGCGCTGACCCTGGGCGCGCGTTGGGTGGCGAGCCAGGCCGATCCGGAACTGGCACAGGCGGCGCAGCGCGCCATCACCCGGATCGGGGCGACGCTGCCGGCGCCGTTGCGGTTGGCGCTGGAGACCAGCGGGTTGCTGGTGCCCGCGGCCCCACCCGCGCAGCCGGCGGCGCCGTGGCTGCCGGTCCTGCGCCGCGGCATCCGTCTGGAACATGTGCTGCACATGGACTACGCCGATGCCGGCGGCGTCGCCTCGCAGCGGCGCATCTGGCCGTTCGCGATGGCCTTCCTGGGCGGCTACGGCATGATCGCGGCGTGGTGCGAACTGCGCGGCGATTTCCGCCATTTCCGTGCCGACCGGGTGCTGGCGCTGCGCGACGACGGCGCGCGCTATCCGGACCGCAGGCATCTGCTGATCCGGCGCTGGCGTGCCGCCACCGGACACCGTGTCGGCTCCTGACAGCGGCTGTCAGCAGGGGCGGCGCAGACTGCGCGGCGTCCACCACGGAGTCCGACCATGTCCCACGATCTTGTGCTCTACACCCACCCCATGTCGCGCGGCCGCATCGCGCGCTGGATGCTCGAAGAAACCGGCCTGGCGTACCGCGCGCAGATCCTCGACTACGGCACCGGCATGAAGGCGCCGGACTATCTGGCGATCAATCCGATGGGCAAGGTGCCGGCGCTGGTCCACGGCACAACGACCGTCACCGAGAACGCGGCGATCTGCGCCTACCTGGCCGACCTGGTGCCGGAGCGACAACTGGCGCCGCCGCCGGGATCGCCGGCGCGGGGCGATTATTACCGCTGGCTGTTCCTGCTGGCCGGGCCGGCCGAGGCGTTCCTGACCGCCAAGCAGCAGGGCACGCTGGCACCGGCGCACAGCGCGGGCTACGGCCATGGCGAGGACTTGCTGGACATGCTGGAGCAGGGCGTCGCCGGTCGCGAGCACCTGGCCGGCGACCGCTTCAGCGCGGCCGACCTGTATGCCGCCGCGTTCCTCGGCTTCTACACACGCATTGGCGTGCTGCAGGCGCGGCCGGCGTTCGTCGCGTTCGTGCAGCGGCACCTGGCGCGGCCGGCGGCGCAGCGTGCCGCGGCCATCGACGATGCGTTGGTGGCTGCGCATCCGAACCCGTTCATGCCGCGCCCGAGCGCGGTGCGGGCGAGCGTCTAGCGGAATGTCGAGGGCTGGCGGTTGGGTCATGCCGTATGGCCGGACCCTCACCCCAACCCCCTCCCGGAGGGAGAGGGGCTCTAGCGCTTCCCTTCTCCCGCTGGGACCATGGCCCCCTTTTTGGGGGAAGGTGCCCCGCAGGGGCGGATGAGGGTACGGGCGCAGCGTCATGGGTCCTAACGCTGCGAGACGCTTCGCGCCGCACCCTCACCCCAACCCCTCTCCCGGGGGGAGAGGGGCTTGCAGCCTTTCCTTCTCCCCTCGGGAGAAGGTGCCCCGAAGGGGCGGATGAGGGTACGGGCGCAGCCTCGTGCGTCCTGACGCCACAAGACGCTTCGCGTCGGACCCTCACCCCAATCCCTCTCCCGGTGGGAGAGGGGCTACGGCGCACGCCGCCTACAGCAGCGACTTGAGCCGGTACAGCGCTTCCAGCGCCTGCTTGGGCGTGAGTTCGTCCGGATCCAGCGCGGCCAGCGCTTCCTGCGCGGCGGACGGCGTGGCCGCGAACAGGCCGAACTGTTGCGGCGCGTCCAGCGCCTGCGGTGCCATCTGCGAGGCATGGCTCTCGCCGCCGCGCTGCTCCAGTTCCGCCAGGCGCCGCCGCGCCTGCGCCACGGTGGCCTTGGGCAGGCCGGCCAGCGCCGCCACCTGCAGGCCGAAGCTGCGGTTGGCCGGGCCGTCCTTGACCGCGTGCATGAACACCAGGCGGTCGCCGTGCTCGACTGCGTCCAGGTGCACGTTGGCGATGCCGCTGGGGCCGCCTTCGACCGATTCGTCGGCCAGCGCGGTCAGCTCGAAATAGTGCGTGGCGAACAGCGTGTAGCAGCGGTTGTGGTGGGCGAGGTGGCGCGCCACCGCATCGGCCAGGGCCAGGCCGTCGTAGGTGGAGGTGCCGCGGCCGATCTCGTCCATCAGCACCAGCGACTGCGCGGTGGCGTGGTGCAGGATGTAGCTGGTCTCGGCCATCTCGACCATGAAGGTGGACTGGCCGCGGGCCAGGTCGTCGCCGGCGCCGATGCGGGTGAGGATGCGGTCGATCGGGCCGATCACCGCGCGCCGTGCCGGCACGTAGCTGCCGATGTGCGCGAGCAGCACGATCAGCGCGTTCTGGCGCATGTAGGTCGACTTACCGCCCATGTTCGGGCCGGTGATCACCAGCATGCGCCGGTCGGGGTGCAGGTCCAGGTCGTTGGGTTCGAACGGCTGCTCGCGCACCGCTTCCACCACCGGGTGGCGGCCGCGTTCGATACGCAGGCAGGCGCCGCTGTCCAGCTCCGGCTGGGTCCAGTCCAGTGCCTGTGCGCGTTCGGCGAAGCTGGCCAGCACGTCCAGCTCGCTGAGCGCGGCGGCGGCGCGCTTGAGCGGCTCCAGGCGCTCGCCCAGCGTGTCCAGCAGGCCTTCGTAGAGCAGCTTCTCGCGCGACAGCGCGCGCTCGCGTGCCGACAGTACCTTGTCCTCGAAGTTCTTCAGTTCTTCGGTGATGTAGCGCTCGGCGTTGGTCAGGGTCTGGCGCCGGCTGTAGTGCACCGGCGCCTTGTCGGCCTGGCCCTTGCTGATCTCGATGTAGTAACCGTGCACGCGGTTATAGCCGACCTTCAGCGTGGCGATGCCGCTGCTGGCGCGTTCGCGCGCTTCCAGGTCGATCAGGAACTGGTCGGCGTTGGTGCTGAGCCGGCGCAGCTCGTCCAGCTCTGCGTCGTAGTCGGCGGCGATGACGCCGCCGTCGCTGAGCTTGAGCGGCGGCTGCTCGGCGATCGCCGAGGCCAGCAGGTGCGCGATCTCGTCGTGCTGGCCCAGCTCCGCCGCCAGTGCCGCCAGCCGCGGCGAATCCAGCGGCGCCAGGATTGCGCGCACCTTTGGCAACAGGCCCAGGCCATCGCGCAGTGTGGAGAAGTCGCGCGGGCGCGCCGAGCGCAGGGCGACGCGGGTGAGGATGCGTTCGACGTCGCCGAGCGCGCGGAACGCCTCGCGCAGGTCGGCATCGGCACCACGATCGATCAACGTGCCGACCGCGTGGTGACGCTGCACCAGCACCTCGCGCAGGCGCAACGGACGGTGCAGCCAGCGCCGCAGCAGGCGCCCGCCCATCGGCGTCACCGTGCTGTCGAGCACGCCAAGCAGGGTATTGCGGGTGTCGCCGTCGACGCGCGTGTCCAGTTCCAGGTGGCGGCGGGTGGCCGCGTTCATCGCGATCGCCTCGCCGGCGGTCTCCATCGCGATCGCGGTCAGGTGCGGCAGGCGCTGCTTCTGGGTTTCCTCCACGTAGCCGAGCAAGGCGCCGGCGGCGGCGGTGGCGCGCGGCTTGTCGTCGATGCCGAAGCCGCTCAGATCGTGCAACTGGAAGAACGCCAGCAACTGGCGACGGCCGCTGTCGGCGTCGAACAGCCACGGTGGCCGGCGGCGCACGCCGCGGCGCTCGCGCAGGAATTCCGGCCACTGGTCCTCGTCGGGCACCAGCAGCTCGGCCGGCTCCAGCCGCGCCAGTTCCGCTTCCAGCGCGTCCTCGCTGTCCACCTCGTTGACCAGGAAACGGCCGCCGGCCAGGTCGGCCCAGGCCAGGCCGTAGCCCTGCTTGGTGCGCGCGATGGCCATCAGCAGGGTGTCGCGGCGCTCGTCCAGCAAGGCCTCGTCGGTCACCGTGCCGGGGGTGACGATGCGCACCACCTTGCGCTCGACCAGGCCCTTGGCCAGGGCCGGATCGCCGATCTGCTCGCAGATCGCCACCGACTCGCCCAGCGCCACCAGCCGCGCCAGATAGCCCTCGTAGGCATGCACCGGCACCCCGGCCATCGGAATCGGCGCACCGCCGGAACTGCCGCGCTGGGTCAGGGTGATGTCCAGCAGCCGCGCGGCCTTGCGCGCGTCGTCGTAGAACAGTTCGTAGAAATCGCCCATGCGGAAGAACAGCAGCAGGTCCGGGTACTCGGACTTGGCGGCGAAGAACTGCTTCATCAGCGGGGTGTGTTCGGGGACTTTCTCGGAGGTCATGGCGCCTTCGTGCGGACGTGCGGGGCGGCAGCGCATGGGATGCGCCGCCGCTGCGACAGGGGCATGGGGCGGCAGGCCGCCCGCGGGGGAGGCAAGTTTAGTGGATTGGGGTTGCGGGCGACCTATCCGCGTTGCCGCCGCCCACGCTGGATGGAGCGCGGCGCGCGATCGGGCGCGCAGTTGCCGCCCGGAAAGTGAGCGCCGGTTGCCGATCAAGCAGTAGTGGAGCGCGGCCATGCTGGGCATGGCCGTGGCATCGCTCAGGCCACGAACGGCCGCGACCGCGCGCGTTCCACCGGCAGCGCCAGCCGCGCCGAGGCCAACCCGGGCGCCGTGGCCTCCAACGTCAGCGTGCCGACCGTGCGCGTGGTCTGCAGCAAGGCCATGCACAGGCCGTTGAAGGCGCGGCGCTGGTCGGCCTTGTCGCGTTCGTGGCTGGACGGGTCGCCGTTGCCCACGCCGATCAGGCGGCCGGGGCCGCGGACGGCGAAGTGCACGGTGTCGCCGGCGGTGGGCACGATGCGGCCCTGCGCGTCGACGATCTCCACCGCGACCACCGCCACATCCTCGGCGTCGGCCAGCAGATTCGGCCGATCGCAGCGCAGGCGGACCGCGGCCGGCGCGCCGACGGTTTCGCGGCGTTGCGTCAGCACCTGCTTGCCGTCACGGTAGCCGCGCGCTTCGATGCGGCCGGGCGCGTAGCGCACGCGCCACTCGACGTGGCCGTAGGCCGGCACCTGCTGCAGGCCCTGGCTGACGCCGTTGACCAGCAGTTCCACCGCGTCCAGGTTGCTGTGGCACCAGACGTCGACCATGCCGTTGTCGCGCTCGTCCAGCAGGCCGTCCCAGTTCCAGTGCGGGAACAGGTGCAGCACCGGTTCGGCGGTCCATTGCGCGCGGTAGTACCAGTAGTTGTCCTTGGGGAAGCCGCAACTGTCGAGGATGCCGAACTGCGAGGCCACGTTCGGCCAGCGGTTATACGGGGTCGGCTCGCCGCGGTAATCGAAGCCGGTCCAGACGAAGCCGCCGGCGATGTAAGGGCGCTGCGCGACATAGCTCCACCAGGCTTCGGCGCTGCTCGCCCACCAGGGATAGTCGAGGTCGTAGGCGCGGGCGTAGCCGCGCACGTCGTCGGTGCGGTAGTTGCCGCGCACGCCGACGGTGCTGCCGGTTTCGCTACCGTAGACCGGGATCTGCGGATGGCGCGCATGGAAAGCGTCCATCTGCGTGGTGCGGTAGTTGAAGCCGACCACGTCCACGACCTGGCCGACGCCGTCGTCGAAGCCCTTGTCCATGGCGAAGGTGGTGGGTCGGGTCGGGTCCAGCCGCCGCACCAGGCGCTGCATGCGCGCGACGATGCGCGCGCCGCGCGCGGTGACCATCTGCGGCTCTTCGTTGCCCAGCGACCACAGCATCACGCAGGGATGGTTGCGGCCGCGCCGCACCATCGACGTCAGTTCGGCCATGGCCTCGTCGTCGGAGGACATGCGCCGGGTCTCGTCGATCAGCAGCAGGCCCAGCCGGTCGCACAGCTCCAGCACGGCGGGCGAGGCCGGGTTGTGCGCGCTGCGGTAGGCGTTGCAGCCCATCGACTTGAGCTGGCGCAGGCGCCATTCGTGCAGGCGGTCGGGAATGGCGGTGCCGACGCCGGCATGGTCCTGGTGGTTGTTGGTGCCGTGCAGCTTGTAGGCCGCGCCATTGAGCAGCAGGCCGCGCTGAGGATCGAATTGCAGGCGGCGCACGCCGAAGTGCGTGGTGGTCGCATCGCAGGTGCGACCGTCGCCGAGCAGGCGCGTGGACAGCGTGTAGCGCTGTGGGTTTTCCGGCGACCACGGTGCGGGCGTGCCCAGCTCCAGGGTCTGCTGCACGCGCTGCACCACGCCCGGTTCGACCGTGACCGGCGCCGAGCTGGCCTGGGCGACGATGCGCCCGTCGGGCGCGCGGATCACCGACACCACGCTGCACTGGCGTGGCGTGGCGCCGTTGTTGCCCAGTTCGGTTTCCACCAGGGCCTGCGCGTCGCCGCCATCCCAGGCGCTGCGCACGTACACGCCGTCCACCGGCACGTGCAGAGCATCGGTGGTGCGCAGCCAGACGTGGCGGTAGATGCCGGCGCCCTCGTAGAACCAGCCTTCGCCGAGGGTGGCGTCCACGCGCACGGCGATGATGTTCCGGGCGCCGTAGTCGAGCACGTCGCTGAGGTCGACCTCGAAGCCGCAGTAGCCGCTGCCGTTGCGGCCGACGATGTGGCCGTTGCAGAACACGATGCAATCGCGGAACACGCCGTCGAATTCCAGGCTGATGCGCTTGCCCAGGTCCTCGGCTGGAATCTCCAGCACGCGGCGGTACCAGCCGATGCTGGTCTGCGGATCGGTGCGGCCCAGCGGCGTGTAGCCATGCGCGGCGGCCGGGTCTTCGCCGTTGACCAGGGTGGAGCTCGGGTCCTGGCGCGGCGGCAGCGCCACCGCCCAGTCGTGCGGCAGGTCGATGCGCTCCCAGTCGCTGTCGTCGAAGGCGAGCAGGGCGGCGTCGGCGGTGTCCTTGCCGGCCTTGGCGTAGGTGCGCTGGAAGGTGCCGAAATGGAAGTCGCGTGCCGGATCGTCGGCGTGGCCGAGATGGAAGCGCCAGCCGCCGTCGCACAGCAGGCGCTGGCGCGGAGCATCGTCGTCCAGATCCAGCGAGAGCGGCGCAATGGCATCGCTGCCGGTGGGCGTGGCGGCCAGCGCGGCCGGCGCCAGCGCCGCGGCGGCACCGGGCACCGCCACCTGCACGCCGCCGGCGACCAGCGAGCGCAGCAGGTCGCGGCGGCTCAGTTCGATCATGGCTGCGCGTCCTGCGCCGGCGCTGCACCCTTGCCGGTCGGCATGGCCGGCGCCGGGCGGTAGGCGTGCTGCATGAAACCGATGCCGGGCAGCAGTTCGTTGCCGTGGCGGAAATCGAAGAAGCTGGCGTTCTCCCACGAGGAGCCGACGCCCCAGCGGGTCTTGCAGGTGTTGCTGGTCCAGGCCGGTTCCCAGTACACGACGCCGCTGCCGCCGTTGTCGACCACCAGTTGGGTGAGGTCGACCAGGTAGTTCAACTGGCCCTGCGGGGTGGCCGGGTAGCCCTTAATCAGCGAGTCGGCGCCGAGCAGGTTGGGCGAGGGGTCGCCGCTTTCCAGCGTCCACGGATAGGCGGTCTCCACCACCATCACTTCGGCCGGATAGCGCTGGCGCAGGCGCATGATGGTGGCGCCGAGCTGGTCCATGGTCTCGCGCGACCACTTGCGGTAGTAGCTGATGCCGATGAAGTCGAAGTCGCGCACGCCGGCCTTGGCCGCGGCGGCGAACCACGGCTCCACGTTCTCCGGCTGGGCGATGTGCAGCATCACCTTGGGCTTGATCGTCGAGCGCGCGCCGGCGTCGCGCACCGCCTGAATGCCGGCGTTGAACAGCTTGGCGTTGCGGGTCCAGTCGATCGGCCGGCGCTTGTCCCAGGGCTGGCTGTCCATCAGGTCGGAATTGCTCTCATTGCCGACCTGCACCAGTTCCGGCATCAGCCCGGCGCGGTCCAGCGCGCTGAGCGTGTCGTAGGTGAAGCCATACAGCGTGCGCGCCAGTTCGTCCTGGTCGGTGATGTTGGCCCAGGCCTTGGGGATCAGTTGCTTCTCGCCGTCGGCCCAGTCGTCGGAGTAGTGGAAGTCCAGCAGCACCTGCATGCCCTGCGCGCGCGCCCGGCGGATGGTCTTCTTGACGTCGCTCAGGTCGCTGTAGCGGGTCCAGCGCGCATCGTTCCACAGGCGCACGCGCACCAGGTTGGCGCCGTGCGCGTGGAACAGCTCGAACGGGTCGCGCACCGCGCCGTGGTCGCGGTACTGCACGCCGCAATCCTCCATCTCGTTGACGTAGGACAGGTCGGCGCCGAGGTACAGCGTGCCGGCACCGGCCACGGGCGCGGCGAGGGCGGCGGCGAGGGCCAGCGCGAGCGCCGGCAGCCAGGTGCGTTGGGATCGCATGCGGGTCTCCGGCGGCTCAGAACGTGTAGGTCGCTTCCAGGGCGAAGCGGCGGCCGAACAGTTGGTAGCCGCCATCGTCCTGGTTGGCGAGCCGGTTGCGCTTGTTGTCGCTGTACGCGCGCAACGGTTCGTTGGTCAGGTTGCCGACCTGGAACTTGAAGCCCAGGTGCTCGCTGTAGCGCCAGGCCAGGCTCAGGTCCACCGTGCCTTCGCTTTCCAGTCGCGCCAGCCGCGCCGCGTTCCAGCCGTACACCACGGTGTAGGGGCTGTGGTACTTGTAGCCGATCCGCGCTTCGAACTTGCTGTTGTTGTACCAGAGGTCCAGCGTGCCGGTGTTGCGCGCCAGGCCGCTGAGCGGCAGCGGATTGTCCGCCGGCGAGAACTCGTGCAGGTTGGATTCCACATACGAATAGTTCGAGTAGATGCCGAAGTTCTCCATGTGCGGGATGAAGAAGAACGGGGTCTGGAAGGTCAGCTCGGCACCGTTGATGTAGCCGCCGCCGCCGTTGAACGGACCGCTAATCAGGTAGTCGCGGCCGTCGATGGTCTCGTGCTGGGTCTTGTAGCCGATGCTCGAATCCACCCACTTGCGGTACAGCGCCAGCGCGGCCAGTGCTTCCTTGTGGAAGTACCACTCGTAGGACAGGTCGAGCTGGGTGGCGCGGAACGGATTGAGCTGCGGGTTGCCGCCGCTGCCGGTGAGCTGGCCGACGGTGGTGTTGGGGTCGTCGAGCGCGCGCCCGGTGCGCAGTTCGTCCAGCGGCGGCCGCGCCATCACCTTGGCGACCGAGACGCGCAGGATGCGCTCGGGATCGATCAGGAAGTTGACCGTGGCGCTGGGCAGCACGTCGGTGTAGGTCTTGCCGGCGCTGCTCGGCTGTACCACGCCGCCGACGGTGTCGTAGCCGTGGCTGTCGGTATCGGTGTGGACCACGCGCACGCCGGCGTTGCCGGTGACGTCTACGCCGAACCACTGCGAACTGAACACCGCCTTGGCGAAGGCCTCGCGCACGTTTTCCTCGACGTTCCAGTGGTCCAGGCGCTGTTCGACGGCCAGGCTGGGATCGAAGCCGCCGAAGCCGAGCCTGGCGATCGCGTCCAGGTCGCCGCCGGTCAGGGTCGGCACGTTCAGGTCCGGCATCGTCTCCGGGTAGATCAGGTCCTGGTAGGCCGAGATCGGCTGGCTATAGCCGGACTGGAAGCTGGTGAAGTGGCGGTTCTGCTTCTCGCGGCGCGCGGCGCGTGCGCCGAACTCCAGTGCGGTGATCGGCGAATCGGCGATCGCACGGCTGGCGCTCAGCGCCAGCGCGGCGATGCGGTCGCGCAGCGCCTGCGGTTCGGTCTGGCCGCTGATGCCCCATTCCGGCGCATCGGAACTGGTGCTGATGGTGGGGGTGACGCCGTGGCGGAAGTCGAACGACACCGTGTCCGGATTGCTGCCGAAGCGCACCGCGCGCCAGTCGTTGTCGCGCTTGGCCTGCGAGAACGACAGGTCGCTGCCCAGCGTCCACACGTCGCCGCGCCACTTGGCGTTGAGGCCGCCGGCCGCCAGTGTCTTGACCTCGTCGTAGTTGGCGATGACGTGGTCCACCTGCAGATTGGAATTGGCCAGGGTGCCGGCGACCACGTCGCCATCGACGATGGTGTAGGACGAGCCGGGCGTGGTGTACGGATTGCTGGCCGAGTAGATGCTGTAGCCGAGGTTGTTGAACCAGTTCTGGCGCTGGTCCTCGTCGATGCGGATGCGCGAGTACAGGCCGTCGAGCTTGAGTTCCAGGTTGCCCGAGCGCCATTGCACGGTGCCCATGGCGCCGGTGCGGGTCTGCTCGGTCAGCTTGAGCTGGTCGGCCGCGCCCCACGGGGTGTAGTCGACCTTGCCGTCGCCATCGACGTCGCGCGCGTTGCTGGCGTCGGTGTAGCCCCAGGTGCCGATCGAGACGCCGGCGTTCTTCTGCTTCTGGTAGGTGGTGCCGAGCGCGACCGCGAGGTTGTCGTTGATGCGGTGGATCCAGCTCGCGCCCAGGCGCTGGCCCCACGGCGAATAGTCGCGTGCGTCCTTGGCCTCGTCGTAGTACACCGGGCCGGCGGTGGCGACGAAGGTCGGGCCGGTGTGGTCGAGCGGATTGATGGTGGAGATGTCCACGGTGGCGGCGATGCCGCCGGCGATCAGGTCCGCCGACGGGGTCTTGTAGACCTTGACGGTGGAGACGATCTCGGTGGGGAACACTTCCCAGCGCACCGCGCGGTTGGGTTCGGAGGAGGCGATCTCGCGGCCGTTGACCGTGCCCATGGTCATGCGCGGGCCGAGGCCGCGCACCGTGGCCAGGCTTTCGTTGCCGCGGTCGCGGGTGCCGTTGACGCCGGGCAGGCGCACCAGCGCCTCGGCCACGGTGACGTTGGGCATCTGCCCCATGTTGTCGGCGGAGATGACCTCGACCACGTGGTCGTCGAGCTGCTTGGCCTGCACCGCCTGTTCCAGGCTGGCGCGCTGACCGACCACCATCACGTTGTCCAGGGTGACCGGCTGCTGGCCGTTCTTGGCGTCGGTCGTGGCGGGCGGCGTGGCCGCGGCCGCCGGATCGGCGGGGACGCTCTGCGCGTGCGCGGCGAAGTTGCCGGACAGGGCCAGGACGATGGCCGCGCCCAGCAGATTGCGGGCGGCAGGGCGGTGCGCGCGCCGGCCGGCCGGGCGACGGAGCTGTTCCAAAGGCATTTTTGTTCCCTCCCAGGACAAAAAGTGACCGATCAAGTTGGCATGGGCCGGAAAAATCCGGTCCTGGGGGCATCGGCAGGGCGGCCCTGCATGACGGCAGGCTGTCCCGATCGTTGTCCTCGATGACGTGTCTGCCGGCGTGGCGGGGCGGGCGTGGCATGTCCGGCGATGACTGCACGGACATCCCCGATTCGCTGCCTTGGCGCGCGAGAGACCGGGAGCGAGGATAGAAGCGCCAGGCATTCCATTCCAATGAAGCATTTGCCGAGGGCTATCTCGTTTTGGAATGGATGTCGCGCGCCGGGTCCCGCTGCCGGTCCGCGCGACCCTCAGGCCGCGGCGGACGCGGCCTGCAAGCCCAGCAGGGCCGCGGCCGCCGCCCCCAGGCTGCGTTCGCGGTGGCGCAGCGCATGGAAGCTGCGTTCGCCCAGCGCCACGGCGAGGGGCTGCAGGCGGCCGCTCTCCAGCCATGGGGCCGCGGCCAGTTGCGAGATCGCCGCCAGGCTGTGCCCGGCCTGCACCGCCGACAGCACCGCTTCGTTGGAGGGCAGGGACAGGGCCACGCGCAGGCGCTCCGGGGCGATGCCGGCGGCGCGCAGTGCCGCCTCGAACGCCGAGCGGGTGCCCGAGCCGGGTTCGCGCATGATCCAGGTGCTGTCGGCGACCAGCCGTGCCAGCCCGGGGCGGCGACGCCCCGCCAACGGATGGTCCGGCGCGGCGACCACGCGCAGCCGGTCGTGGTCCAGCGGCGAACTCAGCAACTCGGGGGCCTGCACGCCGCCCTCGACGAAGCCCAGGTCGGCGCGCCCCTCGCGCACCGCGCGCGCCACGCTGTCGGTGTTGCCCACGCTCAGGCGGATCTCGATCTGCGGATAGCGCGCATGGAACGCCATCAGCCGGGTCGGCAGCCAATAGCTGGCCACGGTCTGGCTGGCGTGCAGGTCGAGCGTGCCGCGCAGCACGCCGCGCCATTCGCTCAGGGCCAGTTCGGCGGCGCGGCTGCGCGCCAGGATCGCCTTGGCGTCCTCGCAGAACGCGGCGCCAGCCGCGGTCAGCACCAGGCCGCGGCCAACCCGGTCGAACAGCGCGACCCCGTACTGATGCTCGAGTGCCTTGATCGCAGCGCTGGCCGCCGATGGCGTGCGATGCGCGGCGTGTGCGCCCAGGGTCAGGTGCTGGCGTTCGGCCACCGCCACGAACAGCGCGAGTTGTTCCAGGGTCATGCGGCCACCGTTCGGGCTGATCGAACGAAACGTGCACCATTATGCGATGGAACCAAACGGTTTGCAGGCGCACGCTGCCGCCACTTCGATCCGGTTCGTTCCCATGCGTACGCAACTGCACAGACGTTCGACCTTGCTGCCCGGGCTGGCCCTGGCCATCGCCGTGGCGGCGCTGGCGTG